>NZ_WTFF01000589.1 GCF_019400985.1 Streptomyces bambusae | reverse complement strand
AGGTACGGCCGCAGCCGGGTCCAGGCGTCCGCCGCCGGGCCCAGCGGGTCGTACGGCGCCAGGTGCGCGCGGGCCAGGGCCAGCCAGGGCAGGACGTTCTTGACCCGGCGCAGCTGGAGGATGCGGGCCTTGGGCAGCTCCCGCCAGTCGCGCGCCGCCTGCGCCGCGGCCTGCGGGGTGGCCGCGGTCCGGGCCAGCAGGGCGAGCAGCTCCCGGCAGAGCCGGGCCGGATCCCGGGGCGGGTCGGCCGGGTCCGGGCCGAACTGCTGGATGAGGTAGCCCCGTACTGCCGCCTCCTCGGCCGCGGCGGCGAGGGGGTCCCCCCGGACGACGTCCGGGGGAGGGTCCTCGCCCGCCCACTGCGCCTTGCGGCGGCAGGCCGCGAGCGCGACACGGCCCCAGCGCAGCCGCTCCTCGTCGGGCAGCAGCTCGTCCTGCATCCGGCCGACGGCCAGGCTGCGCAGGGCTACCGGCCCGGGCTCGTCCACCAGCGGCGGGTCGGTGGCCAGCCAGTCCTCCAGGTCCTGCAGGCCGTGCCCGCCCGGCGGTACGGAGGTCAGCACCTGGCCCCGGCTGAGCAGCGCGACCGCGGCGCCGCTGAGGCGCACCGTGGCCATGTGTCCGGCGGCGAAGGAGCCGACCGGCCGCCCGTTGCGCTCGATGCGGCGCAGGCCCAGCCTCGATTCCCCGGCGGCGTAGACCTGTCCGGCCCGCGCGACCCCGCCGACGCAGCGGACCACGCACACCCCACCGGTCACGTCCGCCTCTTCGACGGAGCAGACCTGCAACTCGGCGATGGACACCCGCTCCCCCCTCCCCGGCGGGGAGGCTACCGTCCCGGCCCCGGGAGGGGACCCCGTACCGCGTAACCCGTCCGGTCCGGCCCGGCACCGGCCGTCCGGCCGTCGGGAAGGCCGGCGCCGTGGAACGCCGGATGGCCGGCCCCCGTTACGGAGGCCGGCCATCCGGATGCCGGTCGGTGCCGGTCGGTGCCGGTCGCGCCCGGATCAGTTCCAGGTGATCAGGCGGCGCGGGTGTTCCAGTACGGCGGCGATGTCGGCCAGGAACTTGGAGCCGAGCTCGCCGTCGATGAGGCGGTGGTCGAAGGACAGCGCGAGGGTGGTGACCTGGCGCGGCTTGACCTTGCCCTTGTGCACCCACGGCTGGAGCTTGATCGCACCGACGGCGAGGATCGCGGACTCGCCGGGGTTGAGGATCGGGGTGCCGGTGTCGACGCCGAAGACGCCGACGTTGGTGATGGTGATGGTCCCGCCCTGCATGGCCGCCGGGCTGGTCTTCCCGTCGCGGGCCGTGGCGACCAGCTCGGAGAGGGACCCGGACAGCTCGGCCAGCGTCTTGGCGTGGGCGTCCTTGATGTTGGGGACGATCAGGCCCCGCGGGGTCGCCGCGGCGATGCCGAGGTTGACGTAGTGCTTGAGCACGATCTCCTGGGCGGCCTCGTCCCACGACGCGTTGACGTCGGGGTTGCGGCGGATCGCGACCAGGACCGCCTTGGCGATCAGCAGCAGCGGGTTGATCCGCAGCCCGGCGAGGTCGGGGTCCTCCTTCAGCTCCTGGACCAGCTTCATGGTCCGGGTCACGTCCAGGGTGATGAACTCGGTGACGTGCGGAGCGGTGAAGGCGGAGCCGACCATGGCCTGGGCGGTGACCTTGCGGACGCCCTTGACCGGGATACGGGTCTCCCGCGCGCCCTCGGCCACGGGGGCGGCCACGGCCGGGACCGCGGCGGGCTCGGCGACCGGCCGCGGTCAGGTCGGCACCTGGGGCCGCGCAACGGCGAACCAGACCGGGGCCTTCGGCTTCGAGTGCAGCCGCGCGGGCCAGTCCAGCACGCTCCACCCGGTCGGCTGGTCAGGCCGCGACCAGACCGGTCCGGGACTGACGGCGGCGGTCAGCCGAGTACTCTGCCACCTGCCGACACAGGCTGACTCCGCTTGCGTGGCAGCGCGTCCTG
>NZ_WTFF01000588.1 GCF_019400985.1 Streptomyces bambusae | reverse complement strand
CTTCCGGCTCGCGCCGGCGGGGCCGGCCGGCCTCGCGGCTCTCGCGCAGCCGGCGCGCGGCGGCCTCGGCCCTGCGCCGGTCCATGGTGAAGGCGAACCGCCGCCGCTCCTGGACCCGCAGGTGCACGATGTACGCGCTCAGCAGGACGGCCGGGATCGCCGGCGCCCACAGCAGGCGCAGCCCGCCGACGGCCGCGGCGACGGCCCCCAGGGTGAAGGCGAGGAAGAGCATCGCGGTGGTGCGCCGGCGCCGGGCGAGGACCTGCAGGCGCCGCTCGCGCCGGGCCCGCTCCGCCCGCTCCTCCCGTTCGACCGCCGCGGATCTCGGTTCCGCCCTGGTCGGGGACATGCCGGAGGCCCGGACGTCTGCCTCGACGGAATTCACCGTTTCCGTCGTGGCGTCCGGGTCCACGTGGGGCGCCGCTTCCTCGTCACCGCGCTCACGCAGGTCCTTGGCGTAACGGCGCTCCATTCCCGCCCGGCCGGAAAGCAGCCGGATGGCGGTGGAGAAGCGTTCCGTCGGACGGGCCTCGTTCAGCTCGTCCTGCCTCCGGAGCCACATGGGCACCAAGTAGGCGGCCCAGGCCCCCACGATGACTGCGTAGATGAGGCCGCTGCTGCTCACACCTCACACCGTAGAGGTGCACGGCCGACGGCATCGGCCAATTGGACCGGTGTGTCGCACGATCTGGCTGATATCACGGACTTTTTTTGTGATTCTTCGGATCAGGTTATGAGTGAATCTCGATCGAATTCGAACACGCGTTTGTATTCGCCGTTCATTTCTGCGGGTGACGGGCGCGGTGCCAGCGGTTGAGCAGGCCCTCCGGGACCTCCTCCAGGGTGAGCGCGTAGACGAGGTGGTCCCGCCAGGCGCCGTCGATGTGCAGGTAGCGCGGCCGCAGCCCCTCCTCGCGGAAGCCCAGCTTCTCCACCACGCGGCGGCTCGGACCGTTCTCCGGCCGGATGCACACCTCGATCCGGTGCAGGCCGAGCTTGCCGAAGCAGTGGTCCACGGCGAGCGCGACCGCCGTCGGCATGACGCCGCGGCCCGCCACCTCGCGGTCGACCCAGTAGCCGACGTGGCCCGCGCACATCGAGCCCCAGGTGATCCCGGCCACCGTCAGCTGGCCGACCAGCCGGCCCTGGTACTCGATGACGAAGGGCAGCATCCGGCCCGCGTTCGCCTCGGCCCGCAGATGGCGGACCATCTGACGGAACGTCGGCCGCTGGATCACCGGCCCCCAGGGCGCGGGCGGCGGAACGGTCGCCTCCCACGGCCGCAGCCAGTCGCGGTTGCGGCGGTTGACCTCGCGCCAGGCGCGCTGGTCGCGGACCTTTATCGGCCGGAGGGTGACGTCGCCGTCCGTCAGCACCGCCGGCCAGGAGGGACCGTTCAGCTCGGGCTCCCGGAGGCGGAGGTGCTCCCGGCGGGGGCGGCGGACGGCGCGTGGTCGCCGCCGCGGATCTGGTCCACCGCGTGCACCAGGATGCGGTCCAGGACGGCGACGCCGTCGCGTACGCCGCCGGTCGAGCCAGGCAGGTTCACGATCAGGGTGCGGCCGGCCACACCCGCCAGGCCCCGCGAGAGGGCGGCCGTCGGCACCTTGGCGAGGTTCTCGGCGCGGACGGCCTGCGGGATGCCCGGGATCTCGTAGTCGATCACCCGCGCGGTCGCCTCGGGGGTCTTGTCGGTGGGCGAGATGCCCGTGCCGCCGGTGGTCAGGATGACGTCGTACCCGGCGGCCACGCCCTCGCGCAGCGCCTGCTCCACGGGGTCCCCGTCGGGCACGACCCGCGGCCCGTCGACGGCGAACCCGAGCCGGGCCAGGCCCTCGGCGAGGACCGGGCCGCCCCGGTCCTCGTAGACGCCCTTCGAGGCACGGTTGGAGGCGGTGACCACGAGCCCGCGCAGCGGGGCGGCAGCCGACCGGGCGGCGCCGGGGCTCGCCGCGGCGACGGCGCCGGGGCCGGGAC
>NZ_WTFF01000587.1 GCF_019400985.1 Streptomyces bambusae | reverse complement strand
TAAGATCGTCGGCAGCGTCATGTGTGTATAAGAGACAGGCCCCGGCCCGGTCGACGGCGGCGAAGCCGCGTCCGACACCGCGGAACAGGGCCCGACCACCCCGTCCGGCGCGGAGGCGGCCCTTGCGGGGTCCGGGGCGGCGGCCACGGTCTCGGGAACGGGCGGGGAGGGGGAAGGCTCCGCGCAGCGGGACGCCGGGACCGCCGGGCCCGCCGACGGGCGGTTCACCCTGCGGCTGGCCAACTTCGAGGGCCCCTTCGACCTGCTGCTCCAGCTCATCTCACGGCACAAGCTCGACGTCACCGAGGTGGCCCTGTCCAAGGTCACCGACGAGTTCATGGCGCACATCCGGGCCATGGGCCCCGACTGGGACCTCGACCAGACCACCGAGTTCCTGGTGGTGGCCGCCACCCTGCTGGACCTGAAGGCCGCCCGGCTGCTGCCCGCCGCCGAGGTGGAGGACGAGGCCGACCTCGCCCTGCTGGAGGCCCGCGACCTGCTCTTCGCGCGCCTCCTGCAGTACCGGGCGTACAAACAGATCGCCGCCCTCTTCGAGGAGCGGGCGGAGGCCGAGGCCCGGCGCCACCCCCGTACCGTCGGGCTGGAGCCCCACCACGCCGAGCTGCTGCCCGAGGTCGTCATCAGCATCGGCGCCGAGGGTTTCGCCCAGCTGGCGGTCAAGGCCATGCAACCCAAGGCCAGGCCGCAGGTCTACGTCGACCACATCCACGCCCCGCTGGTCAGCGTCCGCGAACAGGCCGAGGTCGTCGTGCGCCTGCTCCGGGCGCGCGGCGAGGCCACCTTCCAGGAGCTGACCGAGGGCGCCCCCGACACCCTCACGGTCGTGGCGCGCTTCCTGGCCCTGCTGGAGCTCTACCGGGAGAAGGCCGTGGCCCTCGACCAGGAGCAGGCCCTCGGGGAGCTCACGGTGCGCTGGAGCGGCGGGGACGGGGCCGGGCCGGCGGTGACGGACGAGTTCGACCAAGTGGTGCAGGAGGACCGATGACGGAGCCGAAAGACCACCAGGGGCCCGCGGACAACGGCGGGCAGCCCGGCCCCGCCGGGCTCGCGCTCAAGCCCGCCCTGGAAGCCGTCCTCATGGTGGTGGACGAGCCCGCCACCGAGGCACACCTGGCCAAGGTGCTCCGGCGGACCCCGCGCGAGGTCGCCGGCGCGCTGCGCGAGCTGGCCGACGAGTACGCGGCCCAGGGCCGCGGCTTCGAGCTGCGCCTGGTGGCCGGCGGCTGGCGGTTCTACACCCGGGCGGAGTACGCCCCGGCGGTGGAGGCCTTCGTCCTGGACGGCCAGCAGGCGCGGCTGACCCAGGCCGCGCTGGAGACCCTGGCGGTGGTCGCCTACCGGCAGCCGGTCAGCCGCTCGCGGGTCTCGGCCGTACGCGGGGTCAACTGCGACGGGGTCATGCGGACCCTCCTCCAGCGGGGCCTGGTGGAGGAGGCGGGGACGGAACCCGAAACAGGTGCGATCCTGTACAGGACGACGAACTACTTTCTGGAGCGGATGGGCCTGCGCGGCCTGGACGAGCTCCCGGAGCTCGCACCCTTCCTCCCGGAGGCGGAAGCGATCGAGGCCGAGACGCAGGAAGGCGTCCCGTCGTTCGATCCGGACGCACCGGACTCTGACGAAGACGACAAGACGGAACTTTGATGCGAAGCAGCGGCGGCAACAGGAACAGCGGCGGCGGGCGCGGTAACTACCGCGGTGCCGGGAACTCGCGCGACGACAGGCAGGGCGGGCAGGGCCAGAGCCGCCCCCGCCGTCCCCGTCCCGAGGAGCGCCGTTACGACGTGGGCCCCGAGGGCGAGCGCTCCGGCGCCGGCCGGTCCGGGGCGGGGGCGGCCCCGTCGAGGTACCGGTCCGTCCCCCCGCGGACCCGCGCGCGGCCGCGCCCCCGAGTCCGCCGGCGCCCCCCCGCCGGGTGGTGCCCGGCCGCAGCTTGCGTAGCCCCCGCTCGTCGAAGGTGCCCC
>NZ_WTFF01000586.1 GCF_019400985.1 Streptomyces bambusae | reverse complement strand
AGGCGCGTGGCCGTCTGATGGGTGGGCTGCCCGAGGGCGGGGCGATGGTGTCGGTGCAGGCCGCGGAGGACGAGGTCCGGGCGCTGTTGATCGACGGGACGGACATCGCGGCGGTCAACGGGCCGCGCGCGGTGGTGGTTTCGGGTGTCGAGGACGCGGTGCTGGTGGTGGCCGGGAAGCTGGCGGACGAGGGCCGTAAGACCAAGCGGCTGACGGTCTCGCACGCCTTCCATTCGCCTTTGATGGAGCCGATGTTGGAGGCGTTCCGGCAGGTCGCCGAGGAGTTGACGTACCACGCTCCGGCGGTCCCGGTGGTGTCGAACGTGACGGGGCGGATCGCTTCGGCGCAAGAGCTGTGCTCGGCCGGGTACTGGGTGCGGCATGTCCGTGACGCGGTGCGGTTCGCGGACGGGATCGCGGCTCTGGAGGCCGAAGGGGTGCGGACCTTCGTGGAGTTGGGGCCCGACGCGGTCCTGACCGCCATGGCCCAGCACTGCGTGACCGAGGAGGCCGCCGATGCCTGCGCCTTCGTGCCCGTCCTGCGCCGCGCCCGTCCCGAGGCCGAGACCCTGGCCGGCGCGCTGGCCGCCCTCTTCGCCCGGGGGATCGACCCGGACTGGAGCGCGTACTTCGGTACGGGACCGCGCGCGGCCGGCGTGCCCGGATATGCGTTCCGGCGCACCCGGTTCTGGCCGCGGCCACTGTCCGCCGGGTCGCAGGGCTCCGACGCCCATCCGCTGCTGGCGTCGGCCCTGGCCCGCGCCGAGTCCGACGAGCTGATCCTCTCCGGCCGGCTGTCGGCCCGTACCCACCCGTGGCTGGCCGACCACGTCGTCAACGGCACCGTGATCGTGCCCGGCACGGCCTTCGTCGAGATGGCCCTGCACGCCGGCCAGGCCGTCGGCTGCGCCACCGTCGACGAGCTGACCGTCCTCGCCCCGCTGCGACTGCCCGCGCACGCCGAGGCGGAGGTGCAGGTCGCCGTGGCTCCGGCCGACGGCGACCCGGAGCGCTGGTCGGTCACCGTGTACGCCCGTCCCGCCGGCGCCGCAGGCGCCGTGGACGCCGAGTGGACCCGGCACGCCGGAGGCCTGCTCGCCGCCGGTGCGCCGGCGGAGACCGAGGCGGGGCCGCTGATCTGGCCTCCGGCCGACGCCGAGGAGGTCGAGGCGGGGGACACGTACGTCCGGGCCGTGGCCATGGGCTTCGACTACGGCCCGGCCTTCCAAGGGCTCAAGGCCGCCTGGCGGCGCGGGGACGAGATCTTCGCCGAGGTCTCCCTGCCGGCGTCCGAGGGCGACGAAGCCGCCCGGTTCGCCTTCCACCCGGCGCTGTTCGACGCCGCGCTGCACACGGGGTTCATCGAGTCGCCGGGCGGGTCCGACGACGCCGGCCGGCTGCCGTTCACCTGGCAGGGCATGACCCTGTACCGGGCGGGCGCGGCCTCCGTACGGGTCCACCTGACCCGGAGCGGTGCCGACACCCTGTCGTTGCGGATCACCGACGAACTGGGTGCGCCCGTCGCCTCCGTCGACTCCCTCACCCTGCGCGCACCGAGCCCGCAGGACCTCGCCGCCGACGGCGCGGCCCTGCTGGAGACCCGATGGGAGCCGCTGGAGCCGGTCGGCGTTCCCGCCGGCCCCTGCGCGCTGCTCGGCCCGGTCCCGGCCGCCCTGGCCGACGCCCTGTCCGGCGCCGGAATGCGCGCCGCCGCCCACGCGGACGCGGACGCGCTGGAGGCGGCGGCCGGCGAGGTGCCCGCAACCGTTGTACACCTCTTGGACCTTGCCGCCTCCGTCCCGCACATCTCCGTCCCGCACGCCTCGGCCGCGCAGGAGGCCGCCGGCGCCGACCGCGGCGACGATACGGGCGACAGCGGCGACGAGCCGGGCGACCCCGTGGCGGCCG
The DNA here is from genome assembly GCF_019400985.1 of Streptomyces bambusae. Lineage (GTDB taxonomy): Bacteria > Actinomycetota > Actinomycetes > Streptomycetales > Streptomycetaceae > Streptomyces > Streptomyces bambusae_A. The sequence goes on along the minus strand of NZ_WTFF01000586.1, from coordinate 80 downwards.
CCGTGGCCGGGGTCTGGGCCGCCGCATCCCTGCTGCGCGACTGGGCGGTCCGGCCGCTCGCCGAGCAGACCCGGCTGGCC
>NZ_WTFF01000585.1 GCF_019400985.1 Streptomyces bambusae | reverse complement strand
GCAGCCGGCCGCGCCCACCCGGCCGGACCGGCCCGACCGGCCCAGTCGGCCCGCCACCAAGGGCAGCCCTCCCGGTGCCGCCCGCGCGTTCGCGCGCTACGTCGGGCTCACCGCCGTGAACCCGACCACCGCCCTCTACTTCGCCGCCCTCACCACCGCCCAGGGCGCAGCCCTCGGCGCCGGCCCGGCCGCGGCCGGTGCCTTCCTCGCCGGTGTCGGCCTCGCCAGCCTCGCCTGGCAGCAACTCCTCGCGAACGTCGGCGCCTTCGCAGGGGACCGGATCTCCGGCACCGCCCGCGCCTGGACCTTCCGCCTCGGGTACGGCCTGGTCGCCGCCTACGCGGTAAAGATCGCCCTCCCGCTGCCCTGAGCACCTAGGGTGAGGGACGTGACCCGTCTCTCCGCCCGTGCGGCCCTCGCGTCCGTAGCCGACCCCGGCAGTTTCGACGAACTGCCCGCTCCCCCGCGGAAGTCCGCCCCCGACGGCCCCCTGGGCTGGGCCGGGTACGACGACTCCCGCGCCCGCGCCGAGGGGCGAACGGGCGAGCAGGAGTCCGTGGTCGTCGGCACCGCCCGCGTCGGCGGGCGCGAAGCCGTGCTGGTCTCCTTCGAGTTCGGCTTCCTCGGCGGTTCGCTGGGCGAGCGGACCGGGGACCGGCTGGAAGCGGCGTACGCCTGCGCCCGCGAACGCCGGCTGCCCCTGGTCTCGCTCATCGCCACCGGCGGCTCCCGGATGCAGGAGGGGATGCTGGCGCTGGCCCCACTCCAGCGGGTGGCCCGCCAGTCCACCCTGAACCGGGCCGCCGCCCTGCCGCAGATCGCGGTGCTGCGCGACCCGACCACGGGCGGCGGCTGGGCCACCCTCGGCGCGGGGGCGGACGTCGTGCTGGCGCTGCCGGGCGCCCAGGTCGGCTTCGCCGGCTCGCGGGTACGGCCGGCGGACGCGGACCCGGCCGCCTACACCGCGGAGGCCCAGTACGCCGCCGGCTTCGTGGACGCCGTCGTCCCGGCCGAGGAGCTCGCGGACGTGCTCGGCGGCTGGCTGCACCTGCTGACCTCGCCGAGCTCCGGTCCGGCGGAGCCGCCGGCCGCGCTGGGCGGCGTACCGGACGGCCTGCCCGCGGCGACCGGCTGGGACGCCGTCCAGCTGGCCCGGCACCCGCGGCGGCCGCGCGCCGGGGCGTACCTGGACGCGTACTTCGGCCTCCGGCTGCCCCTGTCCGGTGACCGGGTGGGCGGCACCGACCCGGGGATGCTGTGCGGGTTCGGGCTGCACGCGGGGCGGACCGTCGCGTACGCCGCCCAGTGCGGCACGGCCACCCGCCCGGCCGGGTACCGCACCGCCGCCCGGCTGATCCGGCTGGCCGACCGGCTGGGGGTGCCGGTGCTGACCCTCGTCGACACCCCGGGCGCCGCCAACGACGCCGCCGCCGAGCACGAGGGCGCGGGCGCGGCCATCGCGGACGCGTTCGCGGCGGTGGCCGCGGCGACGGTCCCGGTGACCACCCTCCTGATCGGCGAGGGCGGCTCGGGCGGCGCCCTGGCGCTGGCGGCGCCGGGGAACACCTGGGTCACCCCGGACAGCTACTTCTCGGTGATCGCCCCGGAACTCGCGGCCGCCATCCTCAAGCGCACCCCGGACCAGGCCCCGGCCACGGCGGACCAACTGCGCCTGCGCCCGCAGGACCTGGTCGAACTGGGCGTCGCCCGCGGCATCGTCCCCGGCCCGGCCACGTCGTCAGCCATGTCGTGAGCCGCGTCGTGAGTCACGCCGTGAGCCGCAACGTGAGTCACGCCGTGAGCCGCGTCCTGAACCGGGTCGTGAGCCACGTCGTGACCGGCTGCCGGCGCACCGGCCCGCACGGCTTCCGGTAGCGACCGCCGGGAACCGCCCGGCGGCGCCCTACCGGGAGCCGCCCGTGTCACGCACCGCCCACCACATCCGTTCCCGCCGGGCCCCGGCGACGGACAGCTTCGACCTGCCCGGACCCCACCGGCCCGGCCC
>NZ_WTFF01000584.1 GCF_019400985.1 Streptomyces bambusae | reverse complement strand
CCCGTACGCGTCGGGACCGGTCCGCGGTCCCGACGCGTACGGGCCGCGGGAGCCGGGCCGCGGGAGCCGGGCCGCGGGAGCCGGGCCGCGGCGGCCGGGCCGCCGGGCCGTCAGGACACGATGTCCTTGCGGGCGAACCCCCGGAAGGCGAGCGCGACCAGCACCAGCGCGTACGACACCGACACCGCCGCGCCCTTGGCCATCCCGCCCCACTCCACCTGGTGCTGGAGCAGGTCCACCCAGGCGAACTGCCAGTGCGCGGGCAGGAACTCGCGCCACTGGCCGAGCGCGGTCACCGCGTCGAGCACGTTCCCCACGATGGTCAGACCCACCGCGCCGCCGACCGCGCCCAACGGGGCGTCCGTACGCGTCGACAGCCAGAACGCCAGCCCCGCGGTGACCAGTTGCGACACGAAGACGAAGGCCACCGCCACCGCCAGCCGGGGCAGCGCGTCCCCGGCCGCCAGCTCCCCGCCGGTCGGCAGCTTCAGCGGCCCCCACCCGTACGCGACCGTGCCCGCGGCCAGCGCCACCGCCGGCAGCAGCACGATGGCCGCCAGGCTGAAGCCCAGCGCCACCACCAGCTTGCTCCACAGCAGCCGCGCCCGCGGCACCGGTGAGGCGAGCAGGTAGCGCAGCGAGGACCAGCTGGCTTCGGAGGCCACCGTGTCCCCGCAGAACAGCGCCACCGGCACCACCAGCAGGAAGCCCGCCGACACGAACAGGCACGTCACGGCGAAGTTCGCGCCCGAGGCGGTGGCCGCGTCGATCATGCTGACCCGGCCGCCGTCGTCCCGGCCGCCGCCCCCGTCCCCGCCGCCGCCCACCGCGAACGCGATGATCATCACGAAGGGCAGCGCCGCCAGCACCCCGCCCATCACCAGCGTCCGCCGCCGGCGCCACTGCCGCAGCGCCTCCACGCGCAACGGCAGCGTTCGCCGCGCCACGTAGCCCGGGGCCGTCCCGGACGCCTGCGCCACCGCGGGATCCGACGCCTGCGCCACCGCGCGATCCGTCGTGCTCATGCCGCTCCTCCGATCAGGGTGAGGAACGCGTCCTCCAGGCGCCGGTGCGGGCCGACGGCGGCCACCGGCACCTCCAGCCGCACGAGTTCGGCGATCAGCTCGGCCGGCGTCACACCGTCCAGCCGCACCAGGATCCCCTCGTCGGCCGCTGCCACCGAGCCCACACCCTCCAGCGCCGCGATCTTCTCCAGGGTCGTCGCGCCGACCGGGCCGCCGGCCGGCGTCACCAGCAGCGTGTCGCCGCCCCCGGTGATCTCGGCCACCGGACCCGCCTGCACCAGCCGCCCGCGGTCCATGACCACCAGGTGCGTACAGGACTGCTCGACCTCCGCCAGGAGGTGGCTGGAGACGATGACCGTCCGGCCGCCGGCGGCGTACCGGATCATCACGTCCCGCATCTCCCGGATCTGCGGCGGGTCCAGACCGTTCGTCGGCTCGTCGAGGATCAGCAGGTCCGGCAGCCCCAGCATCGCCTGGGCGATCGCCAGCCGCTGCCGCATGCCCTGCGAGTACGTGCGTACCGCCCGCTCCAGCGCGTCGCCGAGCCCGGCGATCTCCAGCGCCTCGGCCAGGTGCGCGTCCTCGGCCGGGCGGCCGGTGGCCTGCCAGTACAGTTCGAGGTTCGCCCGGCCCGACAGGTGCGGCAGGAAGCCGGCGCCCTCCACGAACGCCCCCACCCGCGACAGCACCGGTGCGCCCGGCCGGACCACGTGCCCGAACACCCTGATCTCCCCGGCGTCCGGCGAGATCAGGCCCATCAGCATCCGCAGGGTGGTGGTCTTGCCGGCGCCGTTCGGCCCGAGCAGACCCAGGACCTGCCCCTGCTCCACCCGGAACGACAGGTCCCGTACCGCGTACCGGTCCTGCCCCTTGGCGTACCGCTTGGTCAGCCCGGTGATCTCCAGCGGTACGCCGGCCGCCGCGGGGTCCGGCTCCGCCGCGGCGGCCGGAGCACGCCCGGCGGGCCCGCCGCGGCGGACCAGCAGCAGGC
>NZ_WTFF01000583.1 GCF_019400985.1 Streptomyces bambusae | reverse complement strand
CCCCCCCCCACCACCCCCCGGGGGGGGCGTACGACCCCGCCAGCACCCCCCCCCCCCGCCGCGGGCCCCCCGCGCCGCAGCCCCCCCCCCCCCCCCCCCCCCGGCGCCCCCCCCCCCCCCCCCCCCCCCCGCGGGTTTACCCCCCCACTTCCCAGCCCCGCCGGCGTTTGAGGCGCGGGGGCTCGGGGGCAGAGCCCCCGACAACGGCGCCGCGCCTGCGCACGGACCGCGCCCCGCGCCGGTCGGGGGCCCGGAGGGCCCGGGGGCCAGGGGGCCCGGGGGCCAGGGGGCCCCAGGTCAGTGCGGAAGGTGTGCCTGGACCTCGGCCGCGGCCGTGTCGCCGTACGCCTTGGTGAAGCGCTCCATGAAGTGCGCCCGGGCCAGCGTGTACTCCTGGGTGCCGAGGGTCTCGATGACCAGCGTCGCCAGCATGCAGCCGACCTGGGCGGCGCGCTCCAGGCCGACGCCCCAGCCGAGGCCGGTCAGGAAGCCGGCGCGGAAGGCGTCGCCGACGCCGGTCGGGTCGATCTTGGCGTTCTCCTCGGGGCAGCCCACGACGATCGGCTCGTGGCCGACGCGCTCGATCCGGACGCCCTGGGCGCCGAGGGTGGTGACGCGGGTGCCGACCTTGGCCAGGATCTCCTCGTCGGTCCAGCCGGACTTCGTCTCGATGAGGCCCTTCTCGTACTCGTTGGAGAAGAGGTAGGTCGCCCCGTCCATCAGGGTCCGGATGTTCTCGCCGTCCATCCGGGCGATCTGCTGCGAGAAGTCCGCGGCGAAGGGGATGCCGCGGGTCCGGCACTCCTCGGTGTGGCGCAGCATCGCCTCGGGGTCGTCCGCGCCGATCAGGACGAGGTCCAGGCCGCCGACCCGGTCCGCGACCGCCTTCAGCTCGATCTGCCGGGCCTCGCTCATCGCGCCGGTGTAGAAGGAGCCGATCTGGTTGTGGTCCTTGTCCGTGGTGCACACGAAGCGCGCGGTGTGCAGCACCTCGGAGATACGGACGGAGGAGGTGTCCACGCCGTGGCGGTCGAGCCAGGCGCGGTACTCGTCGAAGTCGTAGCCGGCGGCGCCGACCAGGATCGGGTGGGCGCCGAGCTGGCCCATGCCGAAGCAGATGTTCGGGCCGACACCGCCCCGTCGGACGTCGAGGTTGTCGACGAGGAAGGAGAGGGAGACCGTGTGCAGCTGGTCCGCGACCAGCTGGTCGGCGAAGCGGCCGGGGAAGGTCATGAGGTGGTCGGTGGCGATGGAGCCGGTGACTGCGATACGCACGGCGTGGATGCTCCTGCGAGGGGCGGCGAAGGGACAGTCAACGCTACCCGGTCCCGGGCCCTTCGACCGACCGGATGAAACTACCCCGTAGTAGCCCTTTCTCCGCACCGCCGCCGTGCCTACGGTGCCCTCATGACCTATACCGATGGTTTCGGGTACTCCGGCTTCACCAAGCTGCTGGGCGACTGCGCCCGGATGGCCCCGCACTGGACGGTCCCGGCCGATCCGCGGCCGCCCCGGGTGGAGCCCTGGCAGATCCACGGGATCAGCGTCCCGCGGGCGTCGGCGCAGCTCATCGCCGGCACCGCGCAGTACGGGGACGGGTCGGGAGGCGGCGGCCGGTAGGACCGGAACCAGCCGGTCGGCGGACGGACGGGAACCGTCGGCGGGCCTGCCACGTCACACCCGCATCACGCACACGGGCGAGGCAGGCGAAGGAGCGATGCGGTGACCAGCGAGCAGCAGCACACCAGCCCTCATCCCCACCACCGGCGGCGGCGGAACTGGGCGGTCGGCTCGATCGCGGCAGCCGTGCTGGTGGCCGGGGGCGGGACGGCGTACTGGGCGTCCTCGGCCTACGGCGGCAGCGGGAGCGGGAGCGGCGCCGCCGCGGACGCCTCGGCGGCGCTGCGGGCGCCGTCGGCGATCGGCCCGTCCCCGTCGGCGCCGGGCATCGCCTCCGGCGAGACGGACCCGTCCGGCGGCGGGGTCACGCACCTGTCTCTTATACACCATGCCGGGGCCACGATGCCGAGGATGGTTTCGGAGTGCGTAGTACTGCTGGACCAACA
>NZ_WTFF01000582.1 GCF_019400985.1 Streptomyces bambusae | reverse complement strand
GAGGTCGCCCCGCACAGCGCCCGCGCGGCCGGCGGCCCCCGGATCAGGCTGCGCCCCCGCACCGTCCGCGCGAAGATCGTCTCGCTGCTGATGGTCCCCGTGGTCTCCCTGCTGGCCCTGTGGGCCTTCGCCGCCGTCGGTACCGCCCAGGACGTCGCCCGCCTCAGCCGCCTCCAGCGCGTCGACAGCGAGATCCGCACCCCGCTCACCCGCGCCGTCGCGGAGCTCCAGGCCGAACGGCGAGCCGCCGTGCGCCACCTGGCCGATCCCGGCGCCGACAAGGCGGGCGGCGGCGACCGGGGGACCGGCCTCCAGGCCCAGTCCGAGCGCACCGACGCGGCCGTCCGGCGGCTGCGGCTCGGCGACCGGCACACCGTGGCCGACGCCGGGGACCACCCGGCCGAGGTCGCCGTCCGGTTGCGGGAGTTCGTCGCCGCGGCCGAGGCGCTGGCGGCCGACCGTAGCGACGTGGCCGGACGCCGGGCCACGCCCGACACGGCCTACGAGGCGTACACCCAGGTCGTGGACGCCGGCCTCGCCGTGGGCGGGGCGCTCGGCGCCGACCCCGAGGGCGGCCCCGGCGACGACGGCCGGGTACTGCTGGAGTTCGCGCGCGCCGGGGAACTCCTCGCCCGCGAGGACGCACTCCTCGCCTTCCCGGGCCCGCGCAGCCCGGAAGCGCTGCGCCGGCTCCCCGGGGTCGTCGAGGCCCGCCGCACCCTCACCACGGCCGCCGCCCGCGACCTGCCCGCCCCTCAGCGGTCCGCCTGGCAGGCCGTCACCACGAGCGCCGAGTACGCCGGACTCACCGCCGCCGAGGACAAGGCGCTTGACCCCGGCACGGGCAAGGAAGCCCAGGGAGCGCCGTCCGGCTGGGAGCCGGCGTTCACGAGCGTCGCCACCTCCCTGCGGGAGATCGAGAACGCCGCGCGCGCCGGGCGCCTCCACGACACCGCGCCGCTGGTCGAGGCGGTGCTCGGCCCGGCGGGTGCGGCCGTCCTGCTGGGCCTGGCCGCCGTGGCCGCCGCCCTGGTGATCTCCGTCCGGATCGGCCGCGGACTCGTCGTCGAACTGGTCGCACTGCGCAACGGAGCCCTGGAGATCGCCCACCGCAAGCTCCCGCACGCCATGGACCGGCTGCGCGCCGGCCGGGACATCGACATCGCCGCCGAGGCCCCGCCCGGCCGGCCCGCCGAGGACGAGATCACCCAGGTCGGCGAGGCCCTCGCGACCGTCCACCGGGCCGCCCTCAGCGCCGCCGTGGAACGCGCCGAACTGGCCAGCGGCATCTCCGGGGTGTTCGTCAACCTCGCCCGCCGCAGCCAGGTCCTGGTGCACCGCCAGCTCACCCTGCTCGACTCGATGGAGCGGCGCGCCGACGACCCGGGCGAGCTCGGCGACCTGTTCCGGCTCGACCACCTCACCACCCGGATGCGCCGGCACGCCGAGAGCCTCATCATCCTGTCGGGCGCCGCTCCCGGCCGGGCCTGGCGGATGCCCGTCCCGCTCACCAACGTCGTGCGCGCCGCCGTCTCGGAGATCGAGGACTACCCACGGGTCGAGGTCCGCGGGCTCGCCGAGGCCTCCGTCGTCGGCGCCGCGGTCGCCGACCTCACCCACCTGCTCGCCGAACTGATCGAGAACGCGGCACAGTTCTCACCCCCGCACACCAAGGTCCGGGTCACCGGCGAGCCGGTGGGCACCGGATACGTCCTGGAGGTCGAGGACCGCGGCCTGGGCATGGGCGGGCAGACCCTCGCCGAGGCCAACCGGCGCATCGAGCAGTCCGAAGCGCTCGACCTCTTCGACAGCGACCGGCTGGGGCTCTTCGTGGTCAGCCGCCTCTCGGCCCGGCACGGGATCAAGGTGCACCTGCGCACCTCGCCCTACGGGGGTACGACCGCGGTGGTGCTGCTGCCCAACGCCCTGCTGCAAGGGGCGCTCACGGCGGGCCGGTCGCCGCTGGACCCGGCCCACCACCCCGACCCGGCTGCGGTGAAGACCACCGGGCCGGCCCCGGCCCCGGCCCCGGCCCCTGCGTCGGCCCCTGCCCCGGCTCCGCCGGCGCCGGTCGCCTCCGCGGCCGACGTACCCGAAG
>NZ_WTFF01000581.1 GCF_019400985.1 Streptomyces bambusae | reverse complement strand
GCCCCCGGGGGGGGGGGGGCGTCCCCCCCCCCCCGCCCCGGGGGGTGGGCGAGGCCCGCCGCAACTGGCGGGTCCGACCGCCGCCGCCGTTGCCGCCGCTGCCACCGCAGGCCCCGTCCCCGTCCCCGTCCCCACCGCTCATGCGGGTTTCGCCACCGTCAGGACCAGCAAGGCCACGTCGTCCCCGGGCCCGCCGCCCGTGTACGAGACCAGGTCGCGCCAGATCGCGCGGGCCAGGCCGGTGGGGTCCGAGGCGAGGACCGGGACGCGGGTCGCCAGGGGGTAGAACGCCCCGGTCGCGTCCCGGGACTCCGTCACGCCGTCCGTGTAGACCAGCAGGCGGTCGCCCGGGCGCAACGGTACGGCGGACACCCGCGGCGGGTCCGCGCCGGCCAGGCCGAGGCCGAGCGGAGGGCCGGGATCCACCGGTGGGGACGACACCTCGAAGCCGCGCAGCAGCAGGGCCGGCGGATGCCCGCACGAGACCATCCGGACGACCTCCAGCCCCGGCGGGAACTCCAGCAGTACGGCCGTCGCGAACAGTTCCGCGTGTTCCGTACCCGCCGAGTCCGCCAGCAGCCGCCGGTCCAGCCGGGCGGCGACCGCCGTCAGTTCGGTGTCGTCCAGCACCCCCTCGCGGAAGGCCCCCAGGAGCCCGGCGACCGTCCCGACCGCCGCCAGCCCGTGCCCCTGCACGTCCCCGACCACCGCGCGCACCCCGTACGGCCCTTCCCGTACGTCGTACAGGTCCCCGCCGACCAGCGTGCCGCGCTGCGCCGCCCGGTACAGGCCGGCACAGCCCAGCCCGCCCACCTGCCCCGGCACCGGCGGCAGTACCGCCAGCTGCGCCGCCTCCGCCACCGTCCGTACGCTGACCAGCTGCGTGTCCCGCCGCTTGCGCACCCATGCGATGACCACGCTGAGCAGCCCGATCGCCGCCACGGTGTACAGGTCGGCGCCCTCGGCGTGTCCCACGCCGAGCTGGCGGATGCCCAGCAGCACCAGCACGACCGCCGCGAACACCGCCGTGCCGCCCGCCCCGTACGCGAACGCCGCCACGGGTGGCAGGCCCGCCAGGAAGAAGCCCAGTTCCACCGTGCCGGGTGTGGCCCGCTGGGCGAGCACCAGGACGACCAGGGCCACCGGGGGCGCGTAGCGGGCCCAGCGCGGTGGCGGTGCCCCTTGCAGCCGGCCAGGCTCCTCGCGTCGGCGTCTCACCCCTCCACCCTGGTCCCGGCACCGTGCCCGCGCACGCCGGACCGCGCCCTCGGGTGGCGCGACCCCGGGTGGCCGGGCGGCATCGGGAGCCCGCCGGCGGGAGGGGTGGCCCGGGTGGCCCCGGAGCACTGGCCCTCGCGGGCGCCGCCCGCGAGAGTGGTCCCGTGACGGAAACCGGGCCGGGCGCCGGCCAGACCCCCGACCCCGGCCGGCCGCCCGAGCCCCAGAGCGCGGCCATCAGCACCCGGCTCAACTGGCTCCGCGCCGGTGTGCTCGGCGCCAACGACGGGATCATCTCCACCGCCGGCCTGGTCGTCGGTGTCGCCGGCGCCACCACCTCGCGTGCCGCGATCCTCGTCGCCGGTGTGGCCGGGCTGCTGGCCGGCTCGCTCTCCATGGCCGCGGGCGAGTACGTCAGCGTCAGCTCCCAGCGGGACTCCGAGCAGGCCGCCCTCGACGTCGAACGCCGGGAACTGGCCGAGTACCCGGAGGCGGAGCTGGAGGAGCTGACCGAGCTGCTGGCCGCCCGCGGCCTGACCCGGGACGTCGCCCGCGAGGCCGCCGCACAGCTCACCGAACGCGACGCGCTGCGCGCCCACGCCCGGGTCGAGCTGGGCATCGAACCGGACGAGCTGGCCAACCCCTGGCACGCCGCCCTCGCCAGCCTCGCCGCCTTCACCGTCGGCGCGCTGCTGCCGCTGCTGGCCATCGTGCTGCCCGAGCCCTCCCAGCGGGTCCCGGTCACGGTGGCGGCCGTGCTCGCCGCGCTCACCCTGTGCGGCTGGCTCAGCGCCCGGCTGGGCGGCGCGCCCGCGCCGCGCGCGATCGGCCGCAACGTCGCGGCCCCGTCTCTTCTACACATCTGACGCTGCCGCCGGCCGACC
>NZ_WTFF01000580.1 GCF_019400985.1 Streptomyces bambusae | reverse complement strand
GGCGCGGGAGTACGAGGAAGGGTGCGCGGAGAGCCGGCGCGCCGCACGACTCGCCGCCTCGAACAGCGGGAACCTGGCCGCGATCCCGCGCAAGGTGCCGCGCGGCTTCAGCGGGGCCGGGGCCTTCACCGACCTGTGGGGCTTCCTGGACTTCGGGGCGGGCGTGCTCTCGCTCGTCTCGCTCACCGCCACCGTCCTGTGGGGCCTGGCGGCCACCGACCGCATGGTGCTGGACTCCGGCCACCGGCTCCTCGCCCAGGGCATCCACCGCGGCCTCGCCGTGGCGGGCCTCGGCTTCCTCGTCCTGCACATCTGGGTCAAGGTCGCCGGGGGCCGTACGGTCGCGGCCTCCGCCGTGATCCCCTTCGCCGACCCCGACCGGCGCCTGCTGGTGGGGCTCGGCACGCTCGCCGGGTACCTCTTCGTGAGCGTCGCGGTCTCCGGCGCGGTGCGCAGCGCGTTCGCCACGCGCGCCCGCTCCCTGTGGTGGCGGGCCCTGCACATGGGCGCCTACCCGGCGTGGGGCGCCTCGCTGGTCCACGGCCTGAAGAGCGGCCGGGCCGCGGACTCCTGGGTGACCGCGGCGTACGCCCTGTGCCTGGCGGGCGTGGCCGCGGTCATCGCCCACCGCGTACGCGAGCGCCTGCGCGGCACGCCCCGCCCCCGCCCGACCTCCGGCCCGCGCCCGGCGGGCCCGCGCCGCGGTCTGTCCCTGGGCCGCCGCACCCCGCCCCGGCCCACCACCCCACCCATGCCGGCATCACCCCCGGCCATCACCCTGCCCACCCTGCCACCACCCCCGTCCGCCGAACGGGACATACCACCGGCGGCACCCCCGACCGGGCCGCCGCCGACACCGACCACCGAGCCGGCCTTCCCCCGGCCGATGACGGCTGATACGCCGCCGCGGGATGCGTCGGTGGTGTCGGCGGAGGGGTTGCCGATGGCGGCTGGTGATCCGTCCTTCGCCCGGCCCACGGGGGGTGTCGGTCCGGGGATGGCATCGGTGGTGTCGGCCGAAGGGTTCGGGACGGCGGCTGATGATCCGGCGTTCGCTGGGCCCACGGGGGGTGTTGGGCCGGGGGTGGCGTCGGCCATGTCGGCCTCACGGCTTGGGACGGCGGCTGCCGCACCGACCTTCGCCCGGCCCACGGAGGCTGTTGGGGCGGGGGCCGGGTCGATGGGGTCGGCGGGGCCGATGCCGATGCCGGGTGCTGGGCCGGCCCTCGCCGCGCCTGGGGGGGGTGGCGGGGCGGGGGCGGCGACGACGGCCGGTGATCCGGCCCCTGCCCGACCCAGGGAAGCTGTCGGGGCGGGGGTGGCGTCGATGGTGCCGGCCGAAGGCTTCGGGACGGCGACTGCCGGACGGGCCTTCGCCCGGCCCACGGGGGCTGCTTCGGCGGGCTCGCCCGAGTCACCGCCGATACCGGCGTTTGCCCGGCCTGAGGGAATCGCCGGGCCGGGGGCGTCGGCCGCGGGGTTCGGGCCGGCAGCGGCCGGACCGGCTGTCGCCCGCCCCGCGGGGGCTGCTGCGTCGGCGGATTCCGCCGAGTCGTTGCCGACGCCGGGGGCCGGGCAGGCGTTCACCGAGCCCGCGGTGGCCGCTACGGCGTCAGCGCCTGATCGGGTGTCGGCGACCACAGTGACGGCGCCCCCACTGCCGCCGACGCAGGCGCCGCCCATGCCCTCCGCCCCGTCGGCGTCCTGGTCCACCTCCCGACGGCCGTCGGCCGAGTCCGCGCCGCTGACGCCGCAGGCGATGCCGCCCTGGGGCCCGGCGGCCGCCACGGCCGCCGCCCCACCGATGCCTACCGTCCAGCCGGACCTCACCGGGCCCACGCCGACCACCGCGCCGTTCGGCGCACCGGTGTTGCCGGACTGGTCCCCGGCGAACCCGGCGGAGGAGCTGTCGCCGGCCGCCGGCCGGGCGGCCACGTCCGCCTACGCCCGGCCCGCGGCCGCATCCGCAGACCCGATACCTCCCGCCCCTCCCGCGCCCGCCGCCCCACCCGTGCCCGACTGGCCACCGCGGCCGGTCCCCTCGCGCGGAGCCTCCGCCCCGCGGGCCGCGTACCCCGGGATGCCGTCCCAGGCGGCGGGGCCGGGGTCGGCCGGGAGCG
>NZ_WTFF01000058.1 GCF_019400985.1 Streptomyces bambusae | reverse complement strand
GTGGTGGGCGGCGCTGCGGCAGCGGACGGCGGCACGGCGGCGGGCGGCGGTGCCGTGGTGGACCGGGACCTCTGGCGGGAGTTGGGCGCGGCCGGGTTCTTCGCGCTGCGGCTGCCGGAGGCGGCGGGCGGGGTCGGGCTCGGGCTGCCGGAGGCCGTGCTGGTCTTCGAGGAGGCCGGGCGGGCCCTGCTGCCGGGGCCGCTGGTCGCCACGCACCTGGCGGCCGGGGTGGTCGAGGGCGCGGCGGAGGGCAAGGCAGTGGTGACGGCCCGGGACCTGCCGGGGCTGGTGGCGTACCTGGCGGAGGCGGACGCGGTGCTGGGGGAGCCGGCGGGGCTCGTGGGGGAGCCGGTGGCGTCCGCGGACCCGCTGACCCCGCTGCACCGGGTCCCGGCCCGGGCCGCGGCGGCGGATTCCGTCCGGGCCCCCGCGGGTGGCGGCAGCGCGTCCCCGCAGGACGCCTGGCGCCGGGAAGGGGCGCTGCTGACGGCCGCGCTCCAACTGGGCAGTGCCCTGCGGACGACCGAGCTGGCGGTGGAGTACGCGGGCCGGCGCGAGCAGTTCGGGCGGCCGATCGGCGGCTTCCAGGCCGTCAAGCACCTGTGCGCGCAGATGCTGGTCCGCGCGGAGCTCGCGCGCGCGGCGGTCTACGCGGCGGCGGTCACGGGCGCCGCGGCCGATGCGGCGGGGGCGAAGCTGCTGGCCGACGAGGCCGCCGTACGCAACGCCCGGGACTGCCTCCAGGTGCACGGCGGGATGGGGTTCACCTGGGAGGCCGATGTCCACCTGCACCTGAAGCGGGCCTGGGTGCGCGCCGAGCAGTGGGTGACGGTGGCCGAGGCCGAAGAACTGCTGGCGGAAGAGTTGTTGCAGGAGGTGACGGGTGGGACGCAGCGGGACGCATGTCCGATTACGGAGAGTTGATATCGGTTCGTGTCCTTAGCCCGACTCGTAACGGACCGGAGTCGTGGGCATGCTCCGGTACGCTCCCCGGATGCGAGCGGTTGAGCGGCGATGGCGTCGCACAGTATGCACCATGCCTACTCCTTCGCGCTGGAATATGCCTGAAGCGCTTGTTGTGGTGACTGTATGTCAACCATGCTGCTCCACAAGGGGATCACGGTCCGTGATCCTATTCTGTCGCGAGGCGAAGTGTCCGCCGGTTCGGATGGTGTGAGCGGTGCAGGTGCTTCAGGTTCAGCTGGAGGTAGGGCCGGATCCCGCGGAGGTCGGCCGGGCCCGCCGATGGGCGCGCTCCCGGCTGGCGGGATCGGGGATAGGCGATGACGAGCCGCTCGCCGAGACGCTGGTCCTGCTGATCTCGGAGCTCGTCACGAACGCCGTGGTGCACACCGGCTGCCCGGCCGTCCTGCGGATGCTGTTCGGGGAGCCGGGCGTACGGGTCGAGGTCGCCGACGCCAGTGCCCGGGAGCCGGCCCGGCGGCACGCGGACGGGGGCGACACCAGCGGGCGCGGGCTGGAGCTGGTGGACGGACTCGCAGACCGCTGGGGCTGGCAGCGCGAGGGCGCGGGCAAGCGAATCTGGTGCGAGATCGACCGCCCCGGGAGCGGGCCGGAGGGATGCTCGGACAAAATCCGGGAAAACCTGCCCGATCCGGGAACCGCGCGTGTACCTCTAACGAGGTGTTGACGGACCGTCATGCGTTGATCACCCTGGAGTGGAGCGATTCGTCGCGAGGGGACGCCAAGGGTCGACCTTGACGAGTGCGGGTCGTGGGGTGGCGGCTGCCGTGCCGCGCTCGGGGCGCGCACGACCGTGCGCCGCCACCCACAGCTCTTCCGCAGCCCGGCTGCGGCTATGCCGTGGCTTCACGGAGCCAGGAGGCCCTCGTTCCGAACGGTCGGACGAAGCTGAACACGGCGCCGGCGGCCAACAGGGTCAGGGATGCGGCGAATGCCGGGACGGAGTTGCCCGGGTGAAGGATCAGCGCCCAGGGCTCGGCGCCCACTCCCCCCGAACGCCATCCGGCGGCAGCGCAGAACAAGGGGACCACACTGGTCAGGACGGCGGCGGACCGGTGGCCGGCCAGCGGTTCGAGAACGAGAGCAATGCCGATGAAGACGATGGTGTTGCGGCCGACGGTGAGGGCGATGACGTCGGCGCCGAGCAGGTGGCCGACGAGTGTGAGGGCAAGGACGGCGGTGGCGAGGCCTGTGGCAAGCGCCGTGTCCCACCGTGCGACGGCCCGTACAGCCGTGGATTCTGTGTGAGGTCCCACCCGCCCCGTGCTGTTCAGCCACAGGACAGCCGGCAGGACGGGAGTCAGGCCTGCCAGGAGGAACCTTCCCGAGCCCCCGGTCAGTGCGGGCAGCGGAAGCTCGGTACTGCCGAATGCCAGACCGGCCAGGGTCATCAACACGGTGCAGCCTGCCAGTGTGAGCACCGCCCGCGACTTGAGCCACCAGTTCATCCGGCGCCTCCGGGAACGGTGAGCTGCGGCGGCTGATCGCACGTGGCCAGGGCCTGACGGTTGGCCTCGTACCAGGCCAGCTGCTTCTCGCGGGGCTCTTGCAGCACTCTCTGCACGAGGGCGGCATCGTCCGGCGAGAGCCGTCCCGGGCCAGGCGGTGCTTGCAGGGCGACCGACGTCACCCACGCCATCAGGGGTGCGCGAGCAGGGTAGGCGCGGAACGTTCCGGTACGGCGGGCGCACTCGGGCATCCCGGGCAGCACGGCGGAGGCGAGGTTCATGGCGATGTCGGCGGACTGGGGGCGGCTCTTGAAACCGAAGCGGGCCTCGCCGGGCTTGAGATCGCGGCTCTCTGTGAGGGTCGCCGGAATCTGCAGGCCGGCCGCCTCCAGCCGCGCTGCAAACGTACGGGTCTGCGCCACGGCCTGGCCGTCGGACCCGATCTCCGGCCACAGGCAGACATGCGGTCGCCCTCGCGTGTCACAGACGAGCTCTCCGTCGTCGCGGGCGGTGACCGGACTGAAGCCGAGACCGAGTGCGGGCGGGAGAGCGGCGGCGGTGCCGACGGCGACGAGCAGGAAGGCGGCGACGAGGCTGCGGAAGGCCGGCCGGCGGATGAGCAGCAGCGCCGCGGCGCACACGCCGACCGCGAAAGCCGTCGGTGCCCAGACGGCCTTGGGGTCGATGACCGTGCCGACCGAGCAGCACTCGGAGAAGGCGCCGGCGACCAGGTGACGCGGCCATGCGACCGGCAACGAGACGGGGAAGGCCGTCAGGCAGAAGCCCACTGTCAACGCGATGGGAGCAGCGGCGATGCCCGGCAGGAGGCGTCCGGTGAGATACCCGCTCAAGGTGCAGGCCGCCAACACGAGTCCCTGAGCGCCCAGCATGCCGAGATGGGACGGGGCCGGGGGCGCACCAGTTGCGATCGACGCGATCAGCAAGCTCGTCGCCAGGCCCGCCAGGCCCATGAGCCACACCGGTGCCAGGACAGGAAGTGCGATGGCCAGTGGGCCGCGTGCAGGCGCCTGGTCGAGGACCCCGCCCCGCTTGAGGCGGGCACCCTCCCAGGCCGCGCTGGCGGCGCAGGCTGCGGCTGCGAAGGCCAGGACGAAGGAGGCCTGGCCGACAGCAGAGGGCCCGTATCCCTCCGTCACGTAACGGGTGAGGGTGTCGCTGAGGAGGAAGACGATGAAGCAGACCAGGAGCGGCAGCATGAGGGTGGCCGACGAGGAACGCAGGAGCGTGCGCAGCAGCACGGTTCAGATCTCCTGCCCGACGAGCCGCCCGTAGGCAGCCTCCGCCCTCTCACGTCCTCCGGCAGCCGTGGCCGGAGCGAGCGCATGGAACTCCGCCGGGCTGCCTTGGAACCGTACGGTGCCGCGGTCGAGCACGATGATCCGCTGGTACAGCTCGGAGAGGTCCTCGGTCTGATGGGTGGACACCAGGACCTGCAAGGACGCCGACAACTCCGTCACCAGATCGCGGAACACCTGGCGCTGCTGAGGATCGAGCCCTGCGGTGGGCTCGTCCATGAGGATCAGTTCGCTGTGGTGGGTGAGGGCCCCGGCTATGCCCATGCGGCGGAGCTGGCCGCCGCTGACCTGGTGGCTCTTGCGGCCGGCGAGGGGGCCCAGTCCCACCCGCTCGACGGCGGCGGCGGACGACTCCCAGGCGGAGGCCCGGGACATGCCCTTGAGCCATCCCGCGTACGCGATCTGCTCGCGGACGGTGAGGCCGGGCACGGGTGTGATGTGCTGTGGAATCCAGGCGACCTTCTTGCGGTACCCGGCCAGCCCGCGCCGGTCGGGCCGGCTCCGGCCGAAGGCCACCGTGCCGGCAGCCGGGCGCAGATGAGAGGCCGCCAGTCCCATCAGGGTGGACTTACCAGCGCCGTTGGGACCGAGTAAGACCGTGGCCGGCGCATCGACCGTCAGGTCGAACGTGTGGAACACCGGGGCCTGCCGGCCGTACCGGAAGCTCACGCCGTCGAAAACCAGAGCCATGGAGTCCCCCCAGCCACGGAAATTGTTGCGGTATCCGAAGTTCACGTCGTGGAGGAGGAGACTCCGGCGTGGGCGAAGGTTGATTGTCCTGAATGTGGCGCCAATGAGGCGTGTTCTGCATGGGGCGGGCGTGCAGAGTGAGGAGGACGGTGTTGCGGGGGTTGCACGGTGAACCCCCGCACGGTGAACCGAGCGTGCCCCAGGTCCTAGACCTTGCCTCCGCAGATCACGTCGTAGGGCCGGCCGACGGAGATGACGAGCTGCATGGGCTCGACGGTGCCCGACGGGCAGTCGGCCTTCGTCTTCACCAGGTCCAGCACCTTGTAGGAGCCCTTCCCGGCCTGGGCGCAGGGGATCTCCTTGGCCTGGTCGGTGATGCAGTCGCCCTTCACGAGCTGGACGCCGCCGGCGCCGGCGTCACCGGGGTGCTCGCCGGTGAGGTTCCGCCCGCAGACGGTGTTGGTGGGGATGCCGCCGCCCTTGGAGGACCCGTAGGAGATGCTCACCCGGATCATCACGTCGGTGCCGGCCGGACACTGGATCGAACCGGGCAGGATCCCGGCCTCCTTGATCTCCAGCGCCTTGAAGCTGGCGCCCGAGTCGGAGCACTTGAGCGCCCGGTAGCCGTCGGGCCGGTTGTCGGGGTCCGGGCCGCCGCAGTCGCCGACCTGCCAGGAGCTGGAGGTGTTCTTGGAGGGGGAGGCGGACGCGCCGGGCGCCTTGCCGGAGGAGGAGGACGAGGAGGACGACGAGGACGGCGAGGACGAGGACGAGGACGACTCGTCCTCACCGAACACCTTGGACGCGATGAAGCCGGTTCCGAGCATCGCCGCGATGACGACCACCGCGACGACGCCTCCCGAACGCCGCTGCCGCTGCGGCTGCTGCGGCGGCGGGGGCGGCGGAGGCGGGAGCGGACCGCCGTACTGGGGCTGGGACATCGTGCTCCTCCTGAGGTGTGGCCGAGCGGGACGACAGGACCCGCGTCCGCAAGGACGCGACATGAACACCTCATGGTTTCACGGGCTGATCGAGCCCCAGCCGCCTGCGCGCCAGGTCCAGTCCGTCCCGGTGCAGCCCGGCGCTCTCCCAGGTGAGGACGGCGTCGCACGCCTGCGTGTCCACCCGGCGCAGGCCCGCGGAGACCGGGTCGCCGTCCAGCCGCACGGGCTCGGGCATCGACGCCTGCTGTGCCACGGTGACGGGGCCGGGAGCGCCCGCCGTCACGACGAAGACCGCGGCCGGGCGGTCTCCCATCCGCAGCGCCACCTCGACGGCCGCCCCGGCGCAGCCGGCGACCTCTGCCGTACCGTTCCAGCGCGTGAAGGCGGCACCGTCCGGCTCGGGCACCGTGAACTCCGTCCGGAGCGCGGCCCCCTGCGGCAGCTTCCACGTCCAGGCGTCGATCGTTGTCGTGCAGCTGAGGGGATCGGCGAGGCAGACCGTCGACTCCACGGGCACGGGCCGGTGCCCGGCGCCGGGGATCAGCTCCTCCTCGGATCCGTTGAGGGAGTAGCTGGAGCCGGTGGCGAACAGCCATGCCGCCGCCAGGAGCGCCTGGAGCGCGCTGGGCAGGACCGGCAGGACGAACTTCCAGTGCCGTCCGGCCCAGCGCGGCCGGACGGCCGACCGGGACGAGGTCCCGGCCCCGCTCAGTTGCTCCTGTACGCGCAGGTGGCGGAACTGGTGGACCGCCCCCGTCTGCCGCAGCACCCCGCGCTCGTGGGCGTCGTCGAGGAACGTCCAGAACCGCCAGGGCAGCTGCCGTGTCAGCCAGAACCACGTACGGGACACCTGGTACGAGCCCCAGGCCGAGCCGAGGAGAGTGGCCAGGCCCGCGGCACCGCCGACGAGCGCGCTGAAGCCGTAGACCGCTTCCGGCTCCGCGCCCAGCACACGGGTGAGCCAGCCGCCCATGGCCGTCGCCAGCAGCAGGGCCACGCCGAGGCCCGAGACGCAGCCGATGACCGCGTACTGGCGCAGCACCCCGCGCGGGCCGCGCAGGACGTCCTCCGTCACGTAGACCTGGGTCAGCCCCCGCCGGACCATGATGTGCACGCCGCCGCCCACGGCCCCCGTCATCACCCCGGAGAGCACCGCCAGCCGCGTGCCGAACAGCATGTGGAAGAACCATCCGTACGACAGGCCGAACGCGGCTCCGACGACGACCCCGGTGACCACGGAATGGACCTGCCACCAGGCGAAGTCGTAGGTCCCGTCCCGCTGCATCTGGTGCGCGATCGTCGTCAGGTACCGCCTGGCCCGGTCCGTGCCGAAGCGCCGCCCCGTGGACTCGGTGTAGGCCGCGGGAAGGTAGCGCTCCAGCAGATGGGCTTCGATCTCCTCCCGGGTCGCGAACCGCTCCTGGGACAACAGCTCTGCCGGATCCGTCGAGCCCGCCTGGTAGGCGGTGCGGGCCAGATACAGCATCAGCGGGGAGGACAGGGCCGCGGCCAGTGCGGAGTCGGGGCGACCGCGCAGGGCGTCGAAGACCCCGTCCCAGCGGCGGTCGCCGGCCACCGTCGACTGCTGGAGATAGGTGACGGCGTCCTGCGGTTCCACGTCGGCCAGTTCGACCACCGCCGCCCGGGTGAGGTAGTGGCCGCTCTCCCGTACCGTCTGCTCGTACTCGTCCCCGCGGCACGTCACGAGCAGCGGGAGGCCTTCCGCGACGGCCGCGTCGATCGCCTCGACCGCACGTGCGTGCAGCGCCGGGGGCAGTTCGTCCAGGCCGTCGAGCACGGGCATCACCCGGTTGTCGTCGAGGAGCGCCCGCGCGCCGTCGGCGCGCCGCCGGCGGCCGGTGCGGTGGCCCGGCCCGAGTTCCCGGATCCGCTGGGCCATCCACTCCCGCAGCCCGACCGACGGCCGCCAGGACGACAGCGACAGCACGACGGGCACCGGCTCCTCGGGCTGCCACGCCTTGAGCAGGTCCCAGGCCAGCAGCAGGGCGAGGACGCTCTTTCCGGCCCCCGGCCGGCCGAGCACGACGAGCTGGCGCCGGGGCAGGCTCCGCAGGAACTCCGGCACCTGGTTCGCGTCGCCCGTCAGGGCCGCGCCCTGCACGCCCAACGCGTCGGCCGGCGACCGGACGGGCCGCCCGGTGGGGGACCACCGGACCGGGATCCGGCCCGGGTGCTCCAGCCTGAGCCGTGCGATCTCGTCCCCCAACCGGGCCCGTACGGCTGTCGCGAGCTCGCGCGCGGCGCGGTCCGTGTCCGTGACGACGTTCCCGTCGACGATCTGGATCTGGGTCTGCACCACACGCTCGGCGGTCACCCCCTTGATCTGCTGGTTCCATCCACCGCGCACGCGCGTCCCCCGTGGTAGAAGTGGTCGACGAAGGCAGGCCAGGCAATGCTACGTACACCAGGGGGAGTTGCGTATGACGACCACGGGCACGCGCATGCTGGCGGCGGGCGGGACGGTCGCCGCGGCGGCCGCCGTGAACGTCGCGACGGGCATGCTGACGCAGAAGTGGACCCTGGCCTGGTGGCTCTGCACGGCCGTCCTGGTGGTCGTGGGCGGCGCGCTCCAGGCGTGGCTGACCGTGTCGGACCGGGCGGCCGCCCGCCGGCAGGAGGTCGAGGACGTCGAGGCCGGCGGGGGGCTCACGCAGCGGATGCCCGGCGCGGGCGAGCAGGTCGTGCGGCGCACCAAGATCAAGGGCGACCTCACCCAGGAGCAGAGCGGCTGACGGCGATCGGCCGGGTGAAGGTCGGACAATTGCCTTTGCAGCGGCCGGAGTCGGGGCGTAAGGTCACTCGGGTGACTGCCGGGTCGGCCATGGGCCATTCACGAGTGGGGCACCCGGCCTCGGCGTGAGCGCGAGGCGGGCCAGAGCCCCGCCTTCCTCCTGTCTTCCTTCCTCTTCCTTTCTCGCGTCGCCGTGGGCGGCGCTCCGTAGCGGAATCCAAGACCAGGAGATACGACCACTCATGTCCGACGCACAGCAGCCCGCCGTCCAGCTGAACCACACCGCCGTGTACGCCTCGGACCGGCAGCTGTCGGCCGAATTCCTCGCCGCGGTCCTCGGCCTGCCGGTCGGGGCCCCGTTCGGGCCGTTCCTGCCGATCGACCTCGGCAACGGCGTGACCCTCGACTACTACGAGCTGCGCGACAAGCCGATCCAGTCGCAGCACTACGCGTTCCTCGTGCCCGAGGAGCAGTTCGACGCCATGATCGCGCGGCTGGAGGCGGTCGGCGTCACGTACTACGCCGACCCGCACCACACCGAGGCGGGCCGCACCAACACCCTCTTCGGCGGCCGCGGCGCGTACTTCGACGACCCGGACGGCCACAACATGGAGATCATGACCCGGCCCTACGCCCGCCCCTGACCTGGCCCTGAGCCTCTGACGGGGTGTGCCGCGCGGCCCCGGGGGAGCCGCGCGGCGCAGGCCGTCCGCCTCGCTGTGGTCCGTTCAGAGGATCGCGACCGGGGCGACCGGGGTGCCGGTGCCGCCGACGAAGGGCTCCGGCATCGCGGAGAGCAGGAAGCTGTACGTCCGCATTTCTCCACAGGCTGTGGACAAGTTTTCCAGGTTCCAGTTCTGGCCCTGGTGCATGCCCATCTCGACCAGGTCCAGGGCGTGCACCGGCAGCCACAGGTCCTCGATCTCGGGCGGGAAGATCTCGAAGGTCAGGGTGTCGTTCGCGACCGCCGCCACGTCCCGGGCGTGGAACCACGCCGGAGTGCGGACCGACAGGCCCGGGGACGGGAACCCGTAGCCGTGCTTGTCGCCCGCCAGGTAGACCTGCACCTGGCCGGTGCGGACCAGGACGATGTCGCCCGCGCGGACGGTGACCCGGCCGAACTCCTCCGCCTCCGCCAGGTCCTCCGGCGTCACCGCGTGACCGCCCGGCAGCCGGTCCAGCCCCTTCGCCGCGGCCACGTCCAGCAGGACCCCCCGCGAGACGATCGGGCCGGCCTTGTCGATGCCGCTGAACTGCGCGCGGGTGTGCGCGGTGATGGTCGACGCGGGGCGGCCGTTGTAGATCCTCCCCGAGTGGGAGACGTGGGTGAGGGCGTCCCAGTGGGTCGCGGCCTGGAGCCCCATGGTCACGGCGTCGTCGCTGCACGCGACCGTGCCCGGCCCGAAGATCTCCTGGTTGACCTGGACCATCGTGTGCAGCGGGTTGATGCGGCCCGGGATCATCCCGGCCTGCACCCCGTCCTCCTTCAGCGGCAGCGCCAGCGGGATCCGGCGGCCCGTGCGGATCTCGGCCGCCGCCGCCCGGACCACCTCGTCGGTGACGAGGTTCAGGGTGCCGATCTCGTCGTCGGCGCCCCAGCGGCCCCAGTTGTTGACGCGCTTGGCGATGTCGTGGAACTCGGGAGGCATCGGCACGGGTTCCTCAGCTCCTTGCGGCTCGGGGCTTGTGCGCGGTGGTCGGACCGGCCATAGAATCTAACGGACCGTCAGAAACCTCGGGAAGGGGCCGGACGTGGGGAACTTCTTGGCAGGCAAGGTCGTCGCCGTCACCGGCGCGGGCCGGGGCATCGGACGGGCCGTCGCCCTCGCCGCCGCCGCCGAGGGAGCCAAGGTCGTCGTGGGGGACTACGGGGTCTCGATCGAGGGCGGCGAACCCTCCAGCGAGGTCGCCGAAGCCGTCGTCAAGGAGATCGCCGCAGCGGGCGGGGAGGCCGTCGCGGTCGCCGACGACATCTCCACCATGGCGGGCGGACAGCGCCTGGTGGACACCGCGCTCGCCTCGTACGGACGGCTGGACGGCGTCGTGTGCGTGGCCGGCATCCTGCGCGAGCGGATGCTGTTCAACATGAGCGAGGAGGAGTGGGACCCCGTCGTCGCCACCCACCTCAAGGGCACCTTCACCGTCTTCCGGGCCGCCTCCGCCGTCATGCGCAAGCAGGGGCACGGCACCCTCATCGGCTTCACCAGCGGCAACCACCAGGGCTCCGTCGCCCAGGCCAACTACTCGGCGGCCAAGGGCGGGATCATCTCCCTGGTCCGCTCCGCCGCCCTCGGCCTGCACAAGTACGGGGTCACCGCCAACGCCGTCGCCCCCGTCGCCCGGACCCGGATGTCCGCGAACGTGCCCATGGAGCTCAAGGAGATCGGCGAGCCCGAGGACGTGGCCGCGCTGGTCACGTACCTGCTCAGCGACCGGGCCCGGGCCGAGGGCATCACCGGGCAGGTCTACACGATCGCCGGCCCCAAGATCGCCGTATGGGCCCAGCCGCGCGAGCTGCGCGCCGGCTACGCCGAAGGCGCCTGGACCCCCGAGAAGATCGCCGACTTCCTCCCCGGCACGGTCGGCACCGACCCCATGCCCCTGCTCGCCCAGCTGGAGGCCATGGCGAAGGCCGCCGCAGCCAAGGAACGCCCCAACGAGCGCACCGACGCGCGCCGCAACGAACACACCGACGCGCGCACCGACGCGTAGGGGACCGGGTCGTGGACTTCGGCTTCGGGGCGGACGACGAGGACTTCCGCCGGCGCGCCCGCGACTGGCTGGCGCAGCGACTCGTGCCCGGGACCGGGCCGTTCGCCCGGGCCGCCGGGCTCGGCGGGCCGGGCAGCGAGCACGAGGGGGTGGCCGAGCGGCGCGAGTGGGAACGCGAGCTCGGGCGGGCCGGCTGGATCGGACTGGGCTGGGCCGCGCCCGCCGGGGCGTACGGGCAGCAGCACGCTGGCCTCACCCAGCAGGTGGTCTGGGCCGAGGAGTACGCGCGCCTGCGCGCCCCCGCCCGGGTCGGCCACATCGGCGAGAACCTGCTGGCCCCCACCCTGCTCGCGTACGGCAGCCAGGAGCAGCGCGACCGCTTCCTGCCGCCGATCGCACGGGGCGAGGAACTGTGGTGCCAGGGGTACAGCGAGCCGGGCGCCGGCTCGGACCTGGCCGGGGTGCGCACCACCGCCGTCCGGGAGGGGGCGGCGTACCGGGTGACCGGACAGAAGATCTGGACCTCCCTCGCCCAGGACGCCGACTGGTGCTTCGTCCTGGCCCGCACCGAGCCCGGCTCGCGGCGGCACCACGGCCTGTCGTTCCTGCTGGTGCCGATGGACCAGCCGGGCCGCGTCGAGGTCCGGCCGATCCGCCAGATGTCGGGGACCAGCGAGTTCAACGAGGTCTTCTTCGACGGGGCGGTGGCGGAGGAGGTCGTCGGCGGCGAGGGCCGCGGCTGGGCGGTGGCCGTGGGGCTGCTGGCCCTGGAGCGGGGCGTGTCCACCCTGGTCCAGCAGATCGGGTTCGCGGCGGAGCTGGACGAGGTCGTCCGGGACTTCCTCGCGTCCGGGCCCGCCGCGGACCCGCAGCTGCGCGAGCGGCTCGTACGGCAGTGGGCGGAGCTGCGCACGATGCGCTGGAACGCACTGCGCACGCTAGGCGGTGGTGAGGGCGGTGCTTTTGGCTGGGGCGGTGGCGGCGTTCCCGGGGCGCCGAGCGTGGCCAAGCTGCTGTGGGCCGGCTGGCACCGGCGGCTCGGCGAGCTCGCCGTCGCGGTCCGGGGCGCGGCGGCCACGGCCGGGCCGGGGGACTGGTCGCCGCAGGACCCGTACGGACTGGACGCCGCCCAGCGGCTGTTCCTCTTCACCCGCGCCGACACGATCTACGGCGGCTCGGACGAGATCCAGCGCAACATCATCGCCGAGCGCGTGCTCGGCCTGCCGAAGGAGTCCAGGTGAGAGGCGTCGTGTTCGACGGCAAGCAGGCGCAGGTGGTCGACGACCTGGAGGTCCGCGCCCCCGGACCGGGGGAGGTGCTGGTCGCGATCGCGGCGGCGGGGCTGTGCCACAGCGACCTGTCGGTGATCGACGGGACGATCCCCTTCCCGCCGCCGGTGGTGCTCGGGCACGAGGGCGCGGGCGTCGTGGAGGCGGTCGGCGCGGGCGTGACACACGTGTCACCCGGTGACCACGTGGCGCTCTCCACGCTCGCCAACTGCGGTGCCTGCGCGGACTGCGACCGCGGCCGGCCGACGATGTGCCGCAAGGCGATCGGACGGCCCGGGCAGCCGTTCTCCCGGGGCGGGAATCCGCTGTTCCAGTTCGCCTCCAACTCCGCCTTCGCCGAGCGGACGATCGTCACGGCGGTCCAGGCGGTGAAGATCCCGTCCGACATCCCGCTGACCTCGGCGGCCCTGATCGGCTGCGGCGTGCTGACGGGCGTGGGCGCCGTACTGAACCGGGCCCGGGTGGACCGCGGCGAGACGGTCGTCGTCATCGGGACCGGCGGCATCGGGCTGAACGTCCTCCAGGGGGCGAGGATCGCGGGCGCGTCCGTGATCGTCGCGGTGGACGCGAACCCGGCGAAGGAGGCGGTGGCCCGGCAGTTCGGGGCCACGCACTTCATCGACGCGTCGGCGGTGGCGGACTCCTCGGCGGCGGTGAAGGAGATCCTCCCGACGGGCGCGGACCACGCCTTCGAGTGCGTGGGCAACGTCAGACTGATCCGCCAGGCCATCGACCTCCTGGACCGCCACGGCCAGGCGGTCCTGCTGGGCGTACCCGGCTTCACGGAGGAGGCGACGTTCCAGGTCTCGTCCATGTACCTGGACAAGTCCATCCTCGGCTGCCGCTACGGCTCCGCCCGCCCGCAGCGCGACATCGCACTGTACGCGGACCTCTACCGGCAGGGCCGGCTGCTGCTCGACGAACTGGTGACGGAGGTCTACCCGGTGGAGGACTTCCCAAAGGCAGCGGCCGACGCACACCACGGCCGGGTGGCGCGGGGGGTGCTGACGTTCTGAGCCCTGGCTCGGCTCGGCCAGGTATCCGGTCGGTCATTGGCCGGTTGTCGTCGGAACGTTCTCAAGCGTAAATCGCGGCGGTAGCGTTCCTCGCGACTCCCCGTGGCAGCCCCACGGCACGTTTCGTGAGCAACTGGGGAAAGCATGGGGAAGCACATCGCGTCCGGTGGCAGGCCGGCGCCGGGATCTGCGGCGCTCGAGCTGGGGGCGCTGCACTACGGCATCGGGGGGCGGACTCTCTTCGACGGGCTCGACCTGTGCCTGCCGGTCGGGGAGTCCGTCGCCGTCATGGGGCCCAGCGGAAGCGGCAAGAGCACGCTGATCTCGTGTGCCCTCGGCCTGGTCTCGCCGCAGGGAGCGGTGCGCGTGGCCGGCCGCGAGATCACGCGGATGCGGCGGCGGGACCTGGCAAGGCACCGCGGTGCCCACGTGGGGGTGGTGTTCCAGTTCGGGGAGCTGCTGCCCGGACTCACCCCCGTGGAGAACGTCGCGCTGGCGGGACTGCTGTCAGGGGCCTCACGCCACGACGTGTACGCGGATGCCGAGCGGTTGCTCGCCGAACTGGGTGTGCCCGGCGCCGACCGTGCGACCGGGACGCTCTCCGGCGGAGAGCGCCGCTCCGCCCTCCCGCCGGGGGTGCAAGCCCTGCGGCTGAGCGTCGACCACGCGACGGGAAGGGCCAACTGGCCGGACTCTGCCCGGCCCTGCAACGCCTCGCCCTGCCGTGCACACCCGAGCCCACGCCGGTCGCACTGCCCGACGCCGACGTTCGCGTCAGGGAACTCCACAGCTGGGACACCCCCGGGCGGGGCCTGTCCGCCCGCGAGACGACGGCGCCCAAGGGTCCCGTGGTCGTCCTGGTGGACGGACCGGGTCGGCAGATTTCCGTACCGGCGGTGAAGGAGGCGGCGAACCGCCACCTCGGTACGGCGCTTCCGGTCGAGACCATCGCCGGTTCCTGGCTGACCGCCGCGCATCTGGACGACCGCCAGGGCCAGTGGGTGCTGCTCTTCGGGGTCTTCGCCGTGCTGGTCGTCGCGATCTCGATCGTGGTGTCCAACCTGGCGGAGTTCGTGCGCTTCAGCCGACGGATCACTGCGCTGACCGTCCTCTCCGGCAACCGGACGATCTACTTCAGCACTGCCTTCTTCACCCTCTTCCTGCCGCTGACGATCGCGTCCCTGATCGGCCTGGTCACCAACTACTGGCTGGCCACCCCCATGACCGCGGGCGCCTACTCCGAGGGCGCGGCCCACTCGGGGCCGGTTCTGACGGCGGTGCTGGCCCTCACCCTCGGCATGGCACTCGTGGTCTGGTTGTGGGGCGCGTACGGCGCGCTGCGGCTGACCGCGAGATGGCAGCCGACGGCGGACCGACGCGGGCCGGGCCAAGGGGCGGCCGAGGCCGGCCGGCGGCTGAGCACCGGCCCTTCGGCCGTCGCATACTGGGTCGCCGGCGGTACACCCTCCTGCCGGCGCGGCGACCCTGAACCAGCGTGCCACCGAACTGATCGGCAACCAGGCGTGAAGGGAACGGACAGCGGAATGCCGAAGATCGGGGTTGTGGTCCTGACCATGGGCGACCGGCCCGCCGAACTGGGAGCCCTGCTGGCCTCGGTGGCCGCGCAGGAAGGCGATCCGGCAACCGTCGTGGTCCTCGGCCAGGGCGTGAAACTTCCACCCCTCCCGGACGGCGTGGACAGCGTCGAGCTGCCGGAGAACCTGGGCATCCCCGGCGGCCGGAACGCCGGCGTGGCCTGGCTGCGCGAGCGGGGCGGCGTGGACGTCGTCGTGGTCCTGGACGACGACGGCCTGCTGCCCCGCACCGACACCTTCCGGCTGATCCGGGAGGCGTTCGCCGGCAACCCGCGCCTGGGTGTCGCGGGCTTCCGCATCGCGGACGAGACAGGAGCAAGTCA
The DNA here is from genome assembly GCF_019400985.1 of Streptomyces bambusae. Classification (GTDB taxonomy): domain Bacteria; phylum Actinomycetota; class Actinomycetes; order Streptomycetales; family Streptomycetaceae; genus Streptomyces; species Streptomyces bambusae_A. The sequence continues at coordinate 13,831 of NZ_WTFF01000058.1, read as the reverse complement.
GCGCAGGCACGTCCCCCGGCTGGGCGGCAAGAACCCACTGGTGTCCGGGCCGGTGACGACCTTCCTCGGTGGCGGCCACGCCATCCGCATGAGCGTGATCGACCAGGTGGGCGACTTCCCCGCCCAGTTCTTCTACGCCCACGAGGAAACGGACTTCGCCTGGCGGGCGCTCGACGCCGGCTGGGACATCGACTACCGGGCCGACATGGTGCTGCAGCACCCGCGTACGGAGGCGTCCCGGCACGCGGTGTACTACCGCAACACCGGCCGGAACCGGGTCTGGCTGGCCAAACGGCACCTGCCCGCCGTCCTGGTGCCGGTCTACCTCGCGACCTGGGCTGCGTACACGCTCGTGCGGCGGCCCCCGCCGTCCGGCCTGGCCGCCTGGTGGGCCGGCTTCTTCGAAGGGGTACGGGTGGCGTGCCCGCCGAGGCGGCCCATGCGGTGGCGAACGGTGTGGCGGATGACGCGACTGGGCCGCCCCCCGGTGATCTGACGCCCCGAGGGCCGAGGCACCCCGGCCAACGGCGCGGCTGCCCCTCGCACTGCCGGGGAGTGGAACGGCTCCTGGATGGTGACCAGGCCACGCGTCGGGGTCCTAGCCGGCGAAGCGGCCGAAGCGGCCCTTGTGGAAGAGCAGGGGGTCGCCCTCGCCGGCCGCGCCCATTGCCTCCACCCGGCCCACCACGATGAGGTGGTCGCCGCCCGTGTGCACGGCGTGGATCCGGCAGTCGATCCACGCCGGTACGTCGTCCAGCCGGGGCGAGCCGGTGACCGGGGCCGGGGTGTGGGTGACGCCGGCGAACTTGTCCGCCCCGCTCACCGCGAAGGCCCGGCACAGCTCGCCCTGGTCGGAGCCCAGGATGTTGACGCAGAACACCCCGGCGCGGGCGATGCGCGGCCACGTGGTCGACGTACGGGCGACCATGAACGTCACCAGGGGCGGGTCGAGGGACAGCGAGGCGAAGGACTGGCAGGCGAAGCCGGCCGGACCGTCCTCCTCCTCGCCCGGCGGCGCGGTGATGACGGTGACGCCGCTGGCGAAGTTCCCGAGGACGGCCCGGAACTCGGCCGGGCTGACGGGGGCCCGCTCGTCCTCGCCGACGGCCCGCAGGTCGGGGCGGGGATGGGCGTCGACGGGCCCGGGCTGCGCGGTCGGCTGCCCGGCGGACCTGAGGTATCGGACGACGGTGGCCGCCATCCCTGCGTGTCCCATCACATCGGCATTGAACCTGACGGAGCGTCAGATTGAAAGGGTCGTGCGGGCGTGCGTGCGGCGGCGGCAGGGGGCGGGCCGAGCGCCTCGGCGCGGGGCGCGGGTGCGGCTGCCGCCGGACGTCGCCGGGGCGCCGCCGGGCGTTGTTGCGCCGAACGGGTGAAACGCGGGCCTGCGGGGAGGCGGCGGCCCGGGGCGGCGGCGCGGGGTCGGCATCGTGGCGGGGGTCTTCGGTCATCCGCCGCCCGTCAGCAGGAGGAAAGCATGCTCGGCACCGACTTCCGCGTCGGCTCACCCAACTGGATCGACCTCGGCAGCCCCGACACCGACCGGGCGTTCTCGTTCTACTCCGCCGTCTTCGGCTGGCAGTTCGTCTCGGCGGGACCGGAGGCCGGCGGGTACGGGTTCCTGCAGAAGGGCGGCCGGACCGTCGGCGCGCTCGGCCCGCTCGCCGACGAGAGCGCCAAGCCCGCCTGGATGGTGTACTTCCGGACCGACGACATCCACGCCACCCACCGCGAGGTGGTCGAGCGGGGCGGCTCCGTACGCGCCGAGCCGATGGACGTGATGGGCGAGGGCTGGCTGGCGCAGTTCACCGACCCGCAGGGCGCCGAGTTCGCCGTGTGGCAGCCCGGCAAGACCAAGGGGCTGGAGGCGGCCTCGGAGGACAACACCCTGGTGTGGGTCGAGCTGCACGTCCCCCAGCCGGAGGCGGCCCTCGGCTTCTACGGCGCGGTGTTCGGCTGGCGCTCGCAGGAGATGGAGGCCACGCCCGGCATGACGTACCAGGTGCTCAGCACCGCCGCGGGAGATCTGGAGGCCACCTCCTTCGGTGGGGTGGCACCGCTGCAGGAGGGGCAGCACGACTCCCGCTGGGTGCCGTACTTCGCCGTGGCCGACGCCGACGCCCTGGTCGAGGCGGTCACCGCCAACGGCGGGTCGGTCCTGATGCCGGCCGCGGACGTGCCCGACGTCGGCCGGATCGCGTGGCTCGCGGACCCGAGCGGGGCGGTCTTCGCCGTACTGAAGCCCAGCCCGCGGCAGGGCTGAGGCCGAACCCCGCGGCAGGGCTGAGGCCGAACCTGCGGCGGCGCCGAGGCCGGTGACCCGTTTCGGGCCCTGCGGCAAGGGCTCCGGCGGTCGGCGGACCCGCCCTCAGGCCCCGCGGAACTTGGGCGTGCGCCGCTCCACGAAGGCGGCCACGCCCTCGTTGGCGTCAGCGGTGGTCATGTTGAGCTCCTGGGCCGTTGCCTCGGCGGCCAAGGCGCTCGCCCGGTCGGTGTCGAGCGAGGCGTTGACCAGCTGCTTCGTCAGCACCAGGGCCCGGGTGGGACCCTGCGCGAGGCGCTCCGCCCAGGCGGCGGCCGTCGCCCGGAGCTCGCCGGCCGGCACGACGGCATTGACCAGGCCGATCCGGGCCGCCTCGGCGGCCGGCAGGGCGTCACCGAAGAACATCAGCTCCTTGGCCTTCTGCGGGCCGACCAGCCGCGGGAGCAGATAGGCGCCGGCGCCGTCGGGCACCAGGCCGCGGCGGGCGAACACCTCCACGAACACCGCCGTGTCCGCCGCGATCACCAGGTCGCAGGCGAAGGCCAGGTGCGCGCCGATCCCGGCGGCCGTGCCGTTGACCGCGGCGATCACCGGCTTCTCGCAGTCCATCACGGCGGTGATGAAGCGCTGTGCGCCCTGCCGGATCATCCGGCCGACGTCCCCGACGACCCTGTCGCCGGCGGCGGGTACGGCGGGTCCGCCGCCGCGCAGGTCGGCGCCCGCGCAGAAGCCCCGGCCGGTGCCGGTGACGACCACGGCGCGCACGGCGGGGTCGGCGGAGGCGGCGGCGAGCAGCGCGATGACCCGCTCGCGCTGGTCCCAGGTGAGGGCGTTCATGGCCTCGGGGCGGTCGAACGTGATCCACGAGACGCCGTTGTCAGTGGTGTGCCGTATCAAGGAATCGAGGGAGTTGTCCGCTGGGCCCGAAGGGTCCGCTGGGCCCGAAGGGTCCGTCTGGGGGGAGTCGGTCATGGAAACAGCACTCCGGTTACGTCGTCGGCAGGGCCTGAAGGGCCTGAAGGGTCTGAAGGGTTTGAAGGGTCTGAAGGGCCTCAAGGGGCGGAGGCACGGGGCCGGATCCGTCCAGCCCGCGCGGCGTTCGAGCGCACCGGGCGCGGAGCGCCCGGACTTGCAGCCCCTCCGGCGTCTGAGGACCTGGGGGTACGGGGGCGGAGCCCCCAGGAGCGGCCCGGGCAAGGCTTGGCCGGGTGGTGGTCGACGGCCCGGCGGCGGTCCATCGGCGGCAGCCGCGGTGCAAGGTGGGCCCCGGCGTGCCGGGGGCGGGGTTCACGGGGCGGCCGGCGCGTCAGCGACAGATCGCCAAGGCGTCCAGGGCCACCGCGCCTTGGCCGCGCGGGAGGACCATCAGGGGGTTGATGTCGAGCTCGGAGAGCTCGTCGCCCAGTTCCAGGGCCATCCGCTGCACCCGCAGGACCACCTCGACCAGTGCGTCCACGTCCGCCGGGGGCGCCCCCCGGACCCCCTCCAGCAGCGCGTGCCCGCGCAGTTCCGTGAGCATCGCGCGGGCCTGGTCCTCGCCGAAGGGCGGCACGCGGACCGCCGCGTCCCGCAGCACCTCCACGAGTACGCCGCCCAGCCCGACGGTCACGGTCGGCCCGAACAGGGCGTCCTGCGTGACGCCCACGACCATCTCCACGCCCCGCTCGACCATCTGGCAGACCAGGATCCCGTCCAGCGGCACGTTCTCGTAGCGGGCGATGTCGGTGAGCTCGCGGTAGGCGTCCCGGATCTGGCTGGCCGAGGTCAGACCGACCTTCACCAGTCCCAGTTCGGTCTTGTGGGCCAGTTGCGGGCCCGACGCCTTCATCACCACCGGGTAGCCGACCAGCCCCGCGGCGCGGACGGCCGCCGCCGCGCTGGTCACCAGCTGCTCGCGCGGCACCCGGATCCCGTAGGCGCGCAGCAGCTGCTTCGCCGCGTGCTCGCTGAGCTGCTGGCCCGGGCGCATCAGGGCCTGCGCCTTGCGGTAGGAGGGGGAGGGCGTGCGGGGCGCGTCGTCGAAGGGGGAGCGGTAGCCGGTGGTGAAGCGGTGGTGGCCGAGGTAGGCGCGGACGGCGGTGATGCAGTTGCCGAAGGTGCGGAAGGTGGCCACGCGCGAGGAGCCCAGCAGCGTGGTGCGGTAGGCGTCCTCCGTGCCGACGGGCGAGCCCCAGACCACACAGATCAGCTTGTCCGTCTCCTCCGCCGCGTCCACCAGGTCCTGCGCGAGCTTGTCGCTCATGGGCGGGAAGGGCCCGGTGATCGGGCAGATCAGCACGCCCACGGCAGGGTCGGCCAGGATCGCATCGATGATCTTGCGGCCGCGCCAGTCACCGACCGGGTGGCCGCCGTTGTCGACGGGGTTGGCCACGCCCAGGTAGTCGGGGATCCACTGGTGGAGCTCGTCCTGCTTGGCCTGGGAGAGGGTGGGCAGGTGCAGCCCAGCCTCGGTGGCGAGGTCGGAGAAGTGGGCGCCGGTACCGCCGGAGATGGAATAGACGACCACCCCGTCGGCCCGGGGGCGGCGGGCGCGGGCCAGCAGGGCGGCGGTGTCCTGGAGCTCGTCCAGCCCGTCGACGCGTATCACGCCGAACTGCCGCAGGGCCGCGTCCACGACGGTGTCCGCGCCGGTCAGCTTGCCGGTGTGGGAGGCAGCCATCCGGGCACCGGTCTCGGTGCGCCCCACCTTCACCGCCACGATCGGGACGCCGTTGCGGGCGGCGCGGTCGGCGGCCAGGAGGAAGGAGCGGCCGTCCTTGAGGCCCTCCACATAGCAGGCGATGGCACCGACCTCGGGCTGCTCGGCGAAGTAGGAGATGAAGTCGGCGCTCTCCAGGTCGGCCTCGTTGCCGGTGGGAGCCCAGTGCGAGAGCCGGATGCCCAGCTCCTGGAGGGCGTAGACGGGCCGGCCCTGGTGCCCGGACTGGGTGATCAGGGCGATGGCCGGGCCGTCGAGGTCGTCCCGGAAGGGCTGGAAGGCATTGAGGTTTGTGTTCGGGCCCAGCAGGCGCAGGCCGGAGCGCTTGACGGCGGCGGACAGCCGGTCCTGGGCGGCCGCTCCCTCCTCGCCGGTCTCGGCGAAGCCGGAGGCGAAGGCGACGGCGAACTTCACCTTGGCCTCGGCGAGTTCCTCGATGACGGGCAGCGGGTCGCCGACGAGCAGGACGGCCAGGTCCACCGGCTCGGGCAGGTCCGCGACGGAGGCGTGGCAGGGCAGGCCGAAGACGGTGCTGCGGGTCGGGTGGACGGGGTGCAGGCGGGCACCGACGCGTTCCGCCCAGGCGATGAGCTGACGGGTGATGCCGGTGTTGGGCCGGCCCTCGGCGTCGGAGGCGCCGACGACGGCCACGGACTCGGGCCGGAAGAACCGGTCGAGGTCGGGGACGTCCGCATGCAGCGGCCGCCCGCTGACGTCCAGCGCGTCGCCCGCGCCCGCGCCCGCGCCTGTGGCGGACGGGGCTGCCGTGGAGTGGACCGCCGTCCTGGGGGTGTCCCCGCAGGCCTCTACCCGTGCGCGGAAGTCGGTGGTGAGGGTGCCGTGAGTAGATCCAAGCATCGTTTCCGCCCGCTCCTGCTCGATGACTCTCAGATACTGACGCGTAATCAGATTACTGAACTGACGCGACGTCAGGAACAGGCCTGCGCAGGAAAGCTCGCCGGTGGGGTGGCGGGACCGGGGAGGGGACTGGGGCGGGGGTGGGGGCGGGGCTCAGGGCTGGACGGTCGGCGCCGGCCGGGCCGGAGGGTGCGGTACGGACCGGTCGGCGCTGCGGCGGCGGCGCGGGGGACGGCTCAGCGCCCGGGCCAGCTTCTCGGCGTCCCTGGCGAGTTCACGGAACATGCCGGAGATCGGGTTCGTGTAGCCGGTGAAGTAGAGGCCGGGTGCCTCGGCGGGGCTGTGCGGGACGTGGGCCGTCGGGCGACCGCGTTCGTCCAGGACGCCGAGGTGGCCCACCAGGCCCTCCAGGCCGCGCCGGTAGCCGGTGGCCGCGATCACCGCGTCCGGGGTGATCCGGGAGCCGTCGGCGAGGACGACTTCGGCGCCGTCGAAGCCCTCCACCGCGGCGACCGGCTCGACCCGGCCGGCGCGCACGGCGTCGATCAGCCCGACGTCCTGCACGGGTATCGCCCCCTGCCGGACCCGGGTGTAGAGACCCGTCTCCGGGCGCGGCAGCCCGTACGCCGACAGGTCGGGCACGGAGATCCGGGCGACCAGCCGGGCGAGCCGGTCCACCAGCGGCACCGGCAGGTGGCGCACCAGGATGCCGGTGCGCTGGGCCGGCCACCCGGCGGTGGAGCGGCGCAGGATGTGCGGCGCGGTCCGCACGGCCAGCCGCACCCGCGCCGCACCGCCGTCGGCCAGGTCCACCGCGATCTCGGCGCCGGTGTTGCCGACGCCGACGACGAGGACGTCCTGGCCGGCGTAGGGGGTCGGATTGCGGTAGTCGGCGGCGTGTGCGATCCGGCCCGGCCAGGCCTCCTGACCTGGCCAGTCGGGCAGCCGCGGCGTGTGGTTGAAGCCGGTGGCCACGACGACGGCGCGGGCGGCGAGCTCGCGCCCGCCGCTGGCGTGCAGGATCCAGCCCTCCCCGTCGGGGGCGGGATCGATCCGGCTCACCTCGACGCCGGTGACCACTTCCAGTTCGTGGTGCTCGGCGTACTTCTCCAGATAGCGGACCACGTTGTCGCGGGAGACCCAGCGCCCGAAGCGGCGCGGTATGGCGAGGCCCGGCAGGGCCGAGAGGCGGCGGGTGGTGTGCAGGTGGAGCCGGTCGTAGTGGCCCCGCCAGGAGGCCCCGACAGCGGGCGCCTTCTCCACGACCACCGCCCGTACTCCGCGGGCACGCAGCGCGGCAGCGGCGGCGAGCCCGCCGGGCCCGCCGCCGATCACGTACACGGGACGCGGCTGCGTGGTCATCAGGTCGGGCTCGGTGGGCGCTCCAGGCATGAGCAGTGAGCGTATCGCCACGCAGGGTTGATGGGTCTCGGTCGGGCGGGGATCCGGTTGCGGATCGGTTACGGGGGGTGGGGTGAGGCGGTGCGGTGCGGGGTGGGGCGGTCGGTGTCCCGCCTGGGTGCCGCCCCGCCCGGAGGTGCTGCCCAGCCCGGGGTGCTGTCCCGCCTCTTGCGTGATCGGGGCCGATCCGCTGAACTGACGTACCGTCAGATCGGATGGATGGGATGGTGCCCGATGCAGACCGTCTGGCTCAGTGGGGCCGAGTGGCTCGCCGTGCTCCGGATAGGGCTCGGCCTGTGGTGGCTGGAGAGCTGGCGCCACAAGGACAGGAAGGGCTGGTTCGAGCGCGGCACCGGTATCGCCTGGGCCGCCGACGTGGCCGCAAAGCACCGCTGGGGCTTCGTCACGACCGGCTTCCGCCGGGTCGTCCAGCCCCGCCCCCGGCTGATGGCGTACATCGTCGTCTACGCCGAACTGGCCCTCGGCCTCGGCCTCGTCAGCGGCTTCCTCACCCCGGTCGCCCTGGCCGGAGGCCTGCTGCTGAACCTCCTCTACCTGGTACTGATGATCCACGACTGGGCCGAGCAGGGTCAGAACGCCATGATGGCGCTCATCTCCCTCGTCGCGCTCCTCGCCATGAGCTGGCAGGTCTGGTCCCTCGACGCGGCGATGGGACTCTTCCGGTGAGCGCCGTACGGTTCGACCTGCCCGAGGTGGACGACTTCACCCGTCCGTACTGGGAGGCGGCGGCGGACGGTGCGCTGCTGCTGCGCCACTGCGCGGCGTGCGGGCGCACGCACCACTACCCGCGCGAGTTCTGCCCCCACTGCTGGGCGGGCGAGGACCAGGTGACCTGGCGCCCGGCCACCGGCCGGGCCACCCTCTACACCTGGTCCGTCGTCCACCGCAACGACCTGCCGCCCTTCGGCGCCCGCGTCCCGTACGTCGCGGCCGTCGTCGACCTGGCGGAGGGCCCGCGGATGATGACCGAGGTCGTCGACTGCCCGGAATCCGCCCTGCGGATCGGCATGCCCCTCCAGGTCGCCTTCCGAGAGCTCGCGGAAGGCCTGACCGCCCCGGTCTTCCGCCCGGCGGCGGCTGCCGGGGCGCGGTGACGGATGGGTGACGTAGGGGTGGCGTAGGGGCGGGGCGGCAGGTCGGGCCCGCCCGTCAGGCCGGGTGGGCCGTGAGGTGGGTGGTCAGCTCCTCCACGAAGGCCGACAGGTGGGGCGGGTGCGGGCCCGGGCGGGTGGCGCAGTACCACGTACGCGTCAGCGGCCGCGCCCCGATCCGCACCAGTGCGAGGTCGTGCGAGGCGGTGTACGGGGCGGCCACCCAGTTCGGCAGTACCGTCACGCCCTGCTCACCCGCCACCATCTCGATCAGCAGGTCCGTCACCATCGGCATCGTGGTGATCCGGCCCGGTCGAGCCCGGACGGGGAGGGGCAGCGGGACCGACGGGATGCGGTTCTGGTCGTAGACGTCGTACAGGAGCAGGTCGACGCCGTCGAAGTCCCGTGCGGTCAGGTGCGTGCGGGAGGCCCAGGCGTGGGCGGCCGGGACGACGGCCACCATCTCGTCCTCGAACAGCTCCGTCAGCTCCACCCGCTCCATCTGCGGGTCCGGCTTGGTCAGCAGCGCCACGTCCACCTGGTCGGTGAGCAGCGCCGGGACCGGGGCGTCGCCCGCAACCGACTCGATGCGTACGTCCGCGTCCGGCATGCGCGCGCGGAACGCCCGTAGGACGGGCGGCAGCCACGAGAAGGTCGTGCTGCACTCGGCGGTGAAGCGGACCCGCCGGTTGCGCCCCTCGCGCATCTCCCGCAGGTCGCGGGTCGCCGACTCCAGTTCGCCCAGCACGTGGTGCGCGGCGACGAGCATCCGCTGCCCGGCCGCGTTCGGCACCAGGCGACGCCCCTGCCGGTCGAACAGCCGCATCCCCAGCCGGTCCTCCAGGCGGGTCAACCGCTGGCTCAGGGCCGGCTGGCTGACGTAGAGCCGCTCGGCGGCGGCGGTCAGCGAGCCGGCGTCGGCGGTGGCGGCCAGGAGCTCCAGGTCGCGCAGATCCACGTCCATATCCATAACGCTGGATTATTACACGCTTCAAAATCGGTCGTGGTGTTATGAGTTGGCGGCTCGTACGTTTCTGGTGTCCGGCACCGCACCTTCCGATGCGGACAAGCGGACAAGTCCAGCCGACCGAGCCCGGTCCAGCCGACCGGGCCGAACCCGAAAGGTCGTACCCACCATGAGCGTCCGCACCGTCATCGTCACCGGCTCCTCCAGCGGAATCGGCCTCGGCATCGCCCGGGCCTTCCTCGACGACGGCGCCAACGTCGTCCTGAGCGGCCGCGACGCCGAGCGCCTCACCAAGGCCGCCGCCGACCTCGGCCGTCCCGAGCGCACCGCCTGGGTGGCGGGCAGCATCGCCGTACCGGAGACCGGCGAGGCCCTGGTCCGTACCGCGCTGGAACGGTTCGGCGGCATCGCCGTCCTCGTCAACAACGCCGGCACCTTCGCATCCCGCCCCTTCACCGACGTCACCGAGGAGGAGCTGGACGGATTCCTCACCGGCAACCTCAAGGGCACCTACCTCACCACCCAGGCCGTCGTACGGGCGCTGCGCGCCCAGGGCCGCGGCGGCAGCATCATCAACATCGGCACCGTCCTCGTCGACCACGCCCTGGCCGGCCTCCCGGCCTCGGCTCCGGTGGTGAGCAAGGCCGGGGTGCACGCACTGACGACGAGCCTGGCCGCCGAACTCGCCGCCGACGGCATCCGGGTCAACCTCGTCGCCCCGGGCATGATCCGCACCCCGCTGCACGGGGGCTACGACGTGGACTCCTTCGGCGGGGTCCACCTGCTGAACCGGGTCGGCGAGGTCTCGGAGATTGCCGACGCGGTCCGCTACCTGGCCGACGCGGACTTCGTCACCGGGCACGCGCTGCGGGTGGACGGCGGACACGTGATCGGGCGGGCGTAACGGCCCCTTCTCCCCTTCCTCTGCTCTCCTTCCCCTCTCTTTCCCCTCTCCTTCCTCCGACTTGCGATCCGAAGGGACGGCCGTCATGCCGTACGTCAACGTCAAGATCACCCGCGAAGGCGCCACCGCCGCCCAGAAGGCCGAGATCATCGCCGGCGTCACCGACCTGCTGGTCAAGGTCCTGGACAAGGACCCCGCCACCACCTTCGTCCTCATCGACGAGGTCGAGCTGGAGGACTGGGGCGTAGGCGGGGTCCCGACCCTCGAATACCGCCGTCGCCGCGAGGGCTGACGGCCTACGGCCAGAGCAGCTCGCGGGTCCAGGGCTGCTGGGCGCCCTCGCCGCCCTCGGCGCCCTGGGGGCCCTGGCGGCTGCGGCGATAGCGGAGGCGTACGTGGCGGCGCATCGCGTCGCCCTGGAAGAACTCCACCGAGTCCGGTTCCAGCACGTACGCCGTCCAGGTCGGCGCGGGCGCGTCCGGTTCCGCGCCGGCCCGCTCCCACGCGGCCGCCGAGGCGAGCGCCAACTCCTCGGCGGAGCCCAGGACCTCGCTCTGCCGACCGGTCAGGGCTGCCGCCAGCGCCCCGCGCGACCGTACGGCCAGGTCGGCCCGGCTCACCTCCGGCCCGGCGGCGGTGACCCGGCCCCGGACGCGCACCTGGCGGGCGACGGCGGGCCAGTAGAAGCCGAGCGCCGCGTCGGGGCGGGCCGCCAATTGGCGGCCCTTGGCGCTGGTGGCGTGCGATGCGAAGTGCCAGCCGTGCGCGTCGGCATCGTGCAGCATGAGCGTCCGCACGTCGGGGCGGCCCAGGTCGTCCACCGTGGCGAGGGACATCGTGTGCGGCTCCGGCTGGCCCGCCTTCGCGGCGTGCACGAACCACTCCCGGAAGAGGGGGAGCGGGTCGGCGGGCGCGGCGTCGGCGTCGAAGTGCGGGAGCTCGATGTCCCAGACGCGCAGAGAACGCAAGGTGGCGTGGAAGTCGTCGAGAGGCTCGTCGCTGCTCATGCCGCCCATGGAACACCATGGGCGGTGGGTGGGCGGGCGCCGGTGGACTAGGTTTCGCCACGTGAGCAGCGGAAGCGACAGAAACAGCAGCAACAGCAACAGCAGGAATAGCAGGAACAGCAGCAGCGGTGGCGGCGTGCGCAAGAGGCGGGTGGGTGTTGCCGTCGGGGCGCTCGTGGCCCTCGCGGGATGCTTGGTGGCGACTGCCGTGGTCGCCCCGCTCGCCGAACGCCCCGGCGGTCTGGCCGTGGTGGCCGAGGCCGACCGGCCGGTGCTGCTGTCCGTGTTGGCCGCGCTGGCTCTCGCCGGGGCGGCGCTGCTGGGTTCGCGCCGACCGGACGTCCGGCGGGCCGCCGGCCTGACGCTGACCGTGGGCGGCATCCTGACCGTCCTCGCATCGGTCGCGATCCCGGTGGTCGGTGACCCGTTTCCGGCGTTGGAGCACGACGTCCCGGAGCCGTCGGGATCGGGACGTCGCCTGGTCGTCGAGCTCACCTCCCCGCTGTTCGACCCGGTCTGGCACATCTACGTCGACCAGGGGAGCTTCCCCACGACCCGCCGCTGGCCGGTGGCCACGTACGCCGATTCCGCCCCCGGCACCGACTGGCCCAGGGGTGTCCTCCAGGCGGAGTGGCTCGCCCCGGACCGCATCCGCCTGATCGACCTGGACCACGCGGCCCACGACATCCCCCTGGCGGAATCGGGGAGACCGCTGGCGCGCGTGTGGTGAGGGCGGGGCGGGGGCTTCGGGGGGTGGGAGCTGACCCGAGGGGGTGTGTCTGCTGGGGGTGGGGCTTCGACCGTAGGGGCTGACCCGAGGGGTTCTTTTCCCGCTGGACCTGGTCGGAGGGGGCGTGGTGTCTGCCCGCCTGTCCATTGTCCGTGCGGGTCGGCGGCCGGCGTCAAGGGCGCCCTTCGGGCGTCGCTTGCGCGATGTCGCTGCGCTCCACCCTTGACTCCGACCACCGCCCCGCCCAGCCAACAGACCGGCGAGCAGGCACCGGGGAGGGATGGCAGGGGGGAGCTGTTGCCCTCAGGCTCCGCGATGACGCTTGGAGCGGAGCCCTGCTGTGCGGTATCGCGCCCTTCGGGCGGGACGCCTCCGTTGCGCACGGGCCCCGACCGGCAGCCCAAGGGCGGTCTGTGCGCATCCGATCGCTACGCGCTGCGGCCGTCTCGGCGTCCCCACCCCGCTTGTGGCCGTACATAGGCCGCCATCGATCGCTACGCGCTCCGGCCGTCTCGGCGTCCCCGGCCGGTCTGTGGCCGCGCATAGGCCGCCATCGATCGCTACGCGCTGCGGCCGTCTCAGCGTCCCCGCCCCGCTTGTGGCCGTACATAGGCCGCCATCGATCGCTACGCGCTTCGGCGGATGGGCGACTGCGGGCGCGGCGGGCGACTGTGGGCGGGGCGGCCGACTGCGGGCGGGGCGGGCGACTGTGGCCAGTTCGGTGCGAACTGCCCCTGGGCGGGGACGTCGACTCCTTCCCTCCCCCTCCCGTCGAGCCTTCCTCTGTCCGTCCGATGGCTCCTTCGGGGACCCTTCTCCCCCCGTCGGGAACCTTTCTCCCCCCGTCGGGGACCTTTCTCCCCTCGTCGGGAGTCCTTCCCCCCCGTCGGGGGTCCTTCTCCCCGTCGGGGGTCCTTCTCCCCCGGTCGGAGGGCCTTCTCGCCGATCAGGGGTGTGGGAGAGGGGAGTGGGGGTGTGGGGTGCGGGATCTGCGTCCTGGATTGCAGTCATCCCCTCCTGTGCACGCAAAGAGGCCGCAAGATGCCCTAATTGCCCCAGTTTAGAAGGCGGGTGGAGGGGTGGGTGGGGTGCTGTCGGCAATAGAGTGCCGGACGGTCGGTCCTTCGGGGACAGGACTGCCCCCGGACCTCCCTCCGGACGCCTTCCGCCCCCGTCCGGCGCCTTGCGGGCCGTCCTTCGTTCCCGCCATCAGCCCGCCCGGCGGTCCTCCGGGGACAGGAGTGCCCCGGACTTCATCCGGCGCCGTCCGGACGCCGACGGACTGCCCGGTGGCCCCCACTGCCCCTGCTGCGCCCGCCGCAACTACCCCTCGCAGCCTGCAGTCGCCGGCCGGTCGGAGCGCGTAGCGATCGATGGCGGCCTATGTACGGCCACGGGCGGGGCGGGGACGCTGAGACGGCCGGAGCGCGTAGCGATCGGATGCGCCCAGCCTTCGGCTCAGGGTGCCGCTCGGGGCCCCGGTGATGGGTGGCTCCCGCCCGAAGGGCGCGTTTCCGCACAGGCGGGGCTCCGCTCCGGGCGTCATCACTGGGGCTCGGATGGCCATGGCTTCCCCCCTGCCGTCCCTTCCTCGGTGCCTGCTCGTCAGTCTGTGTCTGGGTGGGGCGGTGGTCGGTGTCAAGAGTGGAGCGCAGCGACATCGCGCAAGCGACGCCCGAAGGGCGCTCTTGACGCCGGCCGCCGACCCGCACGGACGATGGACTGGCGGGGCGACACCGACACCCCCCCCACCAGGCCCGACACGAAACACACCCACTCCGGTCACCCCCGACGTTCGAATACCCTGCTCCCCCCCGACACCCCCCATTGGGGCCACCCTGCACGTCGAGAGACCCCCCCCCCCCCGCCACCATGCCGCCCCTCGTCG
>NZ_WTFF01000579.1 GCF_019400985.1 Streptomyces bambusae | reverse complement strand
TCCCCGTCCTCGTCTGGCGAGAGGTACCCTGCACCCCGGACCTGCTCGGCGACTCCGCCCGCGCCACCAGGCCCGCCGTCCACCAGCTCTTCTGGCCCGACGGCACCGGCGCCGGCACCGCCACCGGCGGCGGACAGCCGTGGACCCGCCACGCGACCGGCGTGCTGGCCCCTGACGCGGCGCAGGGGTCCCCGGGCTCCGCGCTCTGGCCGCCGCAGGGCGCGGTCCCGGTGCCCGTCGAGGGCGTCTACGCCGACTTCGCCGCGGCCGGGTTCGGCTACGGCCCCGCCTTCCAGGGGCTGCGTGCCGCCTGGCGGCACGGCGAGGAGGTCCACGCCGAGGTCGCCCTCCCGGACGACCAGCGCACCGAGGCCGCCCGGTACGGCCTCCACCCCGCCCTGCTGGACTCCGCGCTGCACGCCGTACCGCTCGGGGCCCTGCCCGGCCCGGACGGCGGTATCGGCACCGGCCGGATGCCCTTCGCCTGGCGCGACGTCACCCTGCACGCCACGGGTGCCCCGGTGCTGCGCGTCACGCTCGCACCCGCCGGGGCCGAGGCGGTCTCCCTGCACGTCGCCGACCAGACCGGCCTGCCGGTGGCCACCGTCGGCTCGCTCGACCTGCGCCCGCTCGGCCCCGACCCGCTCGGCGGTGCCCGTACGGCCGCCCCGGACGGGCTGTTCGGCCTGGACTGGACGGCGCTGCCGGCCGCACCGCAGCCCGCTGCCGCCGACTGGGCCGCCGTCGGGCCCGGTTTCGGACCCGAGGCCGGCTTCGGCCCCGAGGCCGGCGACGTATCGGACCGTGCCGACGAGGAACTGGCCCGAGCCGCCGACGTATCGGCCCATGAGACACCGGCCCGAGCCGCCGACGCACCGGCCCGTGCCGCCGACGCCGCCGTACGACGGGTGCCGGACCTGGCCGCCCTGGCCGCCGCCGGACCCGTGCCCGCCCTCGTCCTCGCCGCCCCGGCCGTGCCCGACGGCCCCGACCCCCTCACCCGGCTCCGGCTCGCCACGACCGCCACCCTGGGGCTGCTGCGCTCGTGGCTCGCCGAGCCGCGCTTCGGCGATGCCCGGCTCGCCGTGGTCACCCGCGGCGCGGTCGCGGCAACCGGGACCGAGGGCGCACCGGACGGCGCGTCCGCCGCGATATGGGGCCTGGTGCGCTCGGCGCAGTCCGAACACCCGGACCGCTTCCTCCTGGTGGACACCGACGACGGGGCCCCCGCGCCCGACCCGGCCGCGCTCGTCCGCGCGCTGCCCGCCGGCGAACCCCAGGCCGCCCTCCGCGGCGGCACGGCGTACGTCCCCCGCCTGGTGCGGGCCGTACCCGCCGCCGGCGCCGGCCTGTCACTCGCCGAGGGTGGCACGGTGCTCGTCACCGGTGGCACGGGGACGCTGGGCCGGGCGGTCGCCCGCCACCTGGTCGCCGTGCACGGCGTACGCCACCTGCTGCTGCTCAGCCGCTCCGGTGGCGGCGAGGACTTCGTGGCCGAACTCGCCGTGGCGGGAGCCGAGGTGCGGGTGGTGGCGTGCGACGTCGCCGACCGTGAGGCCTTGTCGGCCGTCCTGGCGTCCGTTCCCGCCGAGCACCCCCTGACGGGTGTGATCCACACCGCCGGCGTCCTGGACGACGGCGTGGTGGAGTCCCTGACCGCCGAGCGGCTGGAGAAGGTGCTGGGCCCGAAGGCGGACGCCGCCTGGCACCTGCACGAACTCACCCGCGGGTCGGACCTGTCGGCCTTCGTGCTGTTCTCCTCCGCCGCGAGCCTCTTCGGAGCCCCCGGACAGGGCAACTACGCGGCCGCCAACGCCCATCTGGACGCCCTCGCCCGGCACCGGCGCGACCTGGGCCTCCCGGGAGTGTCGCTGGCGTGGGGCCTGTGGGCCGAACGCAGCGGTATGACCGGCCACCTCGACGACGCCGGCCTCGCCCGCATCGAGCGGTCCGGAGCCGGGGCACTCGGCACCGAGGAGGGTCTGGCCCTGCTCGACGCCGCGCTCGCCACCGACCGCACCCTCCTGGTGCCCCTGCGCCTCGACCTCGCCGCCGTACGCAGCGGTGCGGCGGCCGGGGAGCCCGTCCCCGCGCTGCTGCGCGGCCTGGTCCCCGCGGCCGGGCGGCGGGCCGTGCCCCAGGCC
>NZ_WTFF01000578.1 GCF_019400985.1 Streptomyces bambusae | reverse complement strand
CCCCCGGCCCGCGCCCGGCAGCGGCCCCTGCAGCGGTACGCCGGGGCCCGTCGCGCCCGCCCGCGGCTCGGCCGGCGGCTCCGGGGCGAGCACCGGGTCCGGGTCGCCCAGGGCCACCGCCGCGAAGTCCCCGCCCACGGGGGAGAGGTCGTACTCGTCGAACCCGTCGGCGTCGGAGATGGCCGTCAGCCGGGCCGCGGTGTCCATGAACGCCGGATCCACCCGGTGCACCGCCCGGTACAGCGGAAGCGCCGCCGCGCTGCGGCCCGTCCCCTCGTGGGCCCGCGCCAGCCAGTAGCGCAGCTCCTTGCGCTGCGGCTGCTCGCTGCGGCACCGCATAAGCGCCGTCGACAGCATCGGCTCCGCCTGCCCGTACATCTCCAGCCGGACCCGGGCCATCCCGCCGAACAGCCCCGCCTCGATACCCAGCAGCGGATCGTCGACCAGCGGCTCGGTGTGCCGCACCAACTGCTCCCAGTCCTTGACCAGATAGGCCCGGCAGGCGTGCAGGAAGCGGACCTGCGGATCGGCGTCCACCGGCGGCAGCCCCGCTAACGCCTGGTCCAGCTCCGGCACATGGCGCCCGTCCAGCCAGTGCGAGGCGTGCGCCAGCAGCAGGTCCCGCCGGCTCTCCAGCACCGGCTGCACCCACCAGCCCAGCCAGTACCAGGAGTTGAGGGTGCGCCGGTGCCGGGCCCGCTGCTCCCCGAACCGGTCCCGGTGCGCGTGCATGCGCAGCAGCGCGTTGGTGGTGTCCACCCGCAGCGCGTGCAGGCCCAGCCAGGCATCGGCCATCGTGGGATCGAGTCGGACAGCCGCCCGGAACTCCTCCTCGGCCTGCGGGTAGGCGCCCATGGTGCAGGCGTCGACCCCGCGCAGCCAGGCGAGTTCGGCCGGGGCGTGCGGGCTGCCCTGCGTGCCGAAATCCATCACATCCCCCACAAGCCTGCCCCCGTGGTGCGCAGCAACCCCGCCCCTGCGGGCGCGAGTTGTCGCATGCGCCGATGAAATCAGGGTGGCATCGTACCTTCGGTGACGGTGCTTACGTAGGGTGCGGCAGAGACCTTGCAGGGGGAGCTGCCCGCCGCCGAGGTGACTCAGGGTGAAGGGCCGGGGGTGCTCGCCTGGGCGCGCCGGGACAGAACGAAGCCCCCGATCACGGGGGAACAATCGGGGGCTCCGCGTCCTCGGCGGCCGTGAAAGACCGCCTATTGAGAACGTAAGGCCGCCCGGGTCGTCAGGTCAAGCGGAGTCGGGAAGCCGTCCGCAACCGGTTTTCCGGGGCGGCTCAGGCCCGGGGCAACCCCTCACCGAGCGTGACGAAACCGAGGGTTCCTCCGGGCCCAGCATCACCGGAAGTCCACTCGTATCCCGTACTGCTCTGGCGTACCAGGGTGTCGGCGTAGGGGCGCGAAGGGTCACCGGCGAAGTGCTCGCGCTCCGCGCGCTCCCATCCGTCCCAGAACCCGGACAGTTCACGCCCGTCCCGTTCCCGGCCCCGCCCCCACGACACCTCG
This sequence comes from Streptomyces bambusae, assembly GCF_019400985.1. Classification (GTDB taxonomy): domain Bacteria; phylum Actinomycetota; class Actinomycetes; order Streptomycetales; family Streptomycetaceae; genus Streptomyces; species Streptomyces bambusae_A. The sequence goes on along the minus strand of NZ_WTFF01000578.1, from coordinate 631 downwards.
CGCGGGGTCTCCATCCACAGCAGGTACGCCAGGTGGGGCCGCAGCTCCCGCCGGCCGGCGCCCACGCCCTCGACCAGCACCACCGGGGCCGGCTCCAGCACCCGCTCCGGCCCGAACCCGCGCGCCACCCAGTCGTACGGCGCCCAGTGCGCGGCCCGCCCGGCGGCCAGCGGTTCCAGCACCTGCCGGCGCAGCCGCCCGGTCCAGCCGAACAGCTCCTCGTGCGTGGCGATGTCGTCCAGGTGCAGCACCGGCGCCCCGCCGAGGGCCTGCGCCAGCCGGCCCGCGAAGGTGCTCTTGCCGGAGCCGGCGTGCCCGTCGACCGCGACCAGCCGCCCCGGCCCCAGCGACGGCGGCAGCGCGGCGGGCCCGCGGGCGAGGCGTTCGAGCGGTTCGAGGCGTTCGAGTGGTTCGAGTGGTTCCCCCCGGCCAGCGTACGGCGCACGCGACACGGCGCCCGCGCCCTGGCCCCCGCCCCCGCCGAGCTGGGACGCTGAGCGTGACCGATCGATCACCAGGGGGTTTGACGCCCATGACCGCACCCACCCCGCGCCGGGCCGTGCTCGCCGCGGCCCTCGCGGCCGCCACCGCCGCCACCGTTCCCGCAGCCGGCACCCCGGCCGCGGCCGCC
>NZ_WTFF01000577.1 GCF_019400985.1 Streptomyces bambusae | reverse complement strand
CCGGCGACGGCGTGGCTGGGTCGGCGCCCCACACCCCCCCTCCCCGGGAGATGGGGCCCCGCGCACGCCGCCGCCGCGGTGGCGGGGCGGGGGGCCGCGGCGCCGGGCCGGCGGGTGCGGCACGCCACGCTACCCGGCGGGGGCGCCGGCAGCGGCCCGTCGGGCGAGCGCCTGGCCCCGCCGCTGCCCGTCACGGCGAGCGAGGCGGCGGTGTACGACGTCCCGCTCGCCCGCGGCACCACCCTCTACGTGCGCTTCGGCGACTGGGCGGTGGGCGCGGCGCCGGCGGCGCTGGCGCTGTACGGGGCGGCGGCGGGGGCCGGGGCGGTGGCGGCCCGGCGGCGCAGGCTCACGGGGCCTGTTCCAGAGCCCTCAGAACCACCCGCTCGCACAGCTCGTGGGTGGCCAGCGCGTCGCGGGCGCTGAGCACCTTGCCCGCCGCCACGGCGTCCAGGAAGGCGTCCACGGCCTGCTCGATGCCGCGCTGGCGGGCCACCGGCACCCAGTCCCCGCGCCGCCGTACGGTCGGCTGGCCCTTGTGGTCGATGACCTCGGCGAGGTTGACCACCTGCCGCTTGGTGTCCTGGCCGGAGACCTCCAGGATCTCCTCGCCCGATCCGGACAGCCGGTTCATGATGCCGAGCGCGGTGAAGCCGTCGCCGGACAGCTGGAGGACGACCTGGTGCATGAGGCCCTCGCGGATCCTGGCCCGGACGTCGACGTGGTCGGCCTCCCCCGGCAGCAGGAAGCGCAGGGTGTCGACGACGTGGATGAAGTCGTCCAGGACCAGGGTGCGCGGGTCCTCGGGCAGCCCGATCCGGTTCTTCTGCATGAGGATGAGCTCGCGCGGGTGGTCGGCGCACTGCGCGTAGGCGGGCGCGTAGCGGCGGTTGAAGCCGACCGCGAGGCAGACCCCGCGCTCCTCGGCGAGTTCCACCAGCCGGCGCGAGGCGGCCAGGTCGTAGGCGAGCGGCTTGTCCACGTAGGTGGCCACGCCCGCCTCCAGGAGCCGGGCGACGATCTCCGGGTGCGCGGCGGTCGGCGCGTGCACGAACGCGGCGTCCAGGCCTGCGGCGAGGGCCGAGTCGAGGTCGCCGTGGCGGCGGGCGGCGGGGATGTGGTGGGTGTCGCCGACCCGGTCGAGTGTGGCGCGGGTGCGGGTCTGCAGGTGCAGCTCCACCCCTGGACGGGTCGTGAGGACGGGCAGGTACGCCTTCTGCGCGATGTCGCCGAGTCCGATGCACGCGACCTTCACAGGGATCCTCCAGGGTCGTTCCTCGTGGCTCTTCCGGCAGCTTAATCCCTGGTGGGCGGGCCCGCGTTCGTCCAGGATGTCGACCATGACCACGACAGGGACCGATCACGCCGGCCGCATCGAGCGCGCCGAACCGTCCACCACCGCCGGGGAGCGGGAGATGCTGGACGGCTGGCTCGACTACCACCGCGCCACGCTCGCCGTGAAGTGCGCGGGGCTGGACGAGGAGCAGGTGCGGCGGGCGTCGCTGCCGCCGTCCGAACTGACCCTGATGGGGCTCGTCCGCCACCTCGCGGAGGTGGAGCGGTGGTGGTTCCGCGAGGTGATGCTCGGCGCGGACCTGCCCGACCTCTACAGCACCCGGGCCGATGTGGACGGCGACTTCCACTTCACCGACGAGGACACCTTCGCCGATGCCCTGCAGGTGTGGGAGCGGGAGGTGGAACTGGCCCGTCGGGCGGTGGCGGGCAGGTCCCTGGAGGAGCTGTCCGTGGGCCGCAGCCGGCGGGGCGAGCAGTTCAACCTGCGCTGGGTGTACACGCACATGATCGAGGAGTACGCGCGCCACAACGGCCACGCGGACCTGCTGCGGGAGCAGATCGACGGGGCAACCGGCGAGTAGCCGTCACCCGTGCGTGGGGAATATGGCCTCCGGGTTTTCGCAACGGGGTCCCGGCACAGCAGAGTTGCGCGAGTGCATCCTTCCCGAACCACGACAACCCTGCTGCTCGGAGTCGCCGCCGCCGTATCGGCCGTATCCGGCTGCGTGCATGTAACCCCTGCCCCCGCGCGGCCCGCCTCGGCGCCGTCGGCCGAGCCGCCGCCGCAGCATCTGCCGCGCGGCGGCGGCGCGGCTCCGGTGGCCGTCCGGGCACCCGCGCTGGAGGCGCTGGAGGC
>NZ_WTFF01000576.1 GCF_019400985.1 Streptomyces bambusae | reverse complement strand
CGGCAGCAGCGCGGAGCGCTGCGCGGCCGTCCCCAGCGCGGCGACGAGCGGAGCGACGAGCGCGGCAGTGGCGATCAGCGGCGAGGGCAGCAGCACCCGGCCGGTCTCCTCGCAGGCCAGGGCCAGGTCACCGGGCGCGCAGCCGACACCGCCGTACTCCTGCGCGACGGCGAGACCGGGAAGCCCGAGCTGGCCGGTGAGCTGCCGCCACAGCTCCCCGTCGTATCCGGCGTCGGTGCGGACGGCGGCCTTGACCTCGTCCGGTCCACAGCGTTTGCCCAGGATCTCGCGCAGGGTGCGGCGGATCTCGTCCTGCTCCGCGGTGAAAGCGGCATCCATCGGCGGGCTCCTCCCGTATCTGACGGGCCGTCATGCTAGGCGGGTCGGGTCGGGATGCCCAGAGGCGGGACACGGAACACGGAGGCGAAGGCCCGAGGGCGCGGGCGGAGGCGCGGAGGGTGCGGAGGGTGCGGAAAGCACGAAGGACGAAGGGGCGCGGGTACGGGTACGGGAGGGGATGCCCACACCCCACCCATCTGATGTACCGTCAGATTCATGCCTGAACCCACGCCCCGCCGCAAGGTCGCTGTCGTCGGCGTCGCCCTCTCGGACTGCGGCAAGGTCGACGGCCCCACCCCCTACGCCCTGCACGCCCAGGCCGCCCGGCGGGCCCTCGCCGACTCCGGCCTGGACCGCTCCGTGATCGACGGCTTCGCCTCCGCCGGGCTGGGCACCCTGGCCCCCGTCGAAGTCGCCGAGTACCTCGGGCTGCGCCCCACCTGGGTGGACTCCACCTCCGTCGGCGGCTCCACCTGGGAGGTCATGGCCGCCCACGCGGCCGACGCCATCGCGGCCGGCCACGCCCGCGCCGTCCTGCTCGTCTACGGCTCCACCGCCCGCGCCGACATCAAGGCGCGCCGCCGCACCTCCAACCTCTCGTTCGGCGCGCGCGGCCCCCTGCAGTTCGAGGTCCCGTACGGCCACACGCTGATCTCGAAGTACGCGATGGCCGCCCGCCGCCACATGCACGAGTACGGCACCACGCTGGAGCAGCTCGCCCAGGTGGCGGTCCAGGCGCGGGCCAACGCTGCGGCCAACCCCGACGCGATGTACCGCGAACCGCTGACGGTGGACGAGGTCCTGTCCGCCGAGATGATCGCGGACCCGTTCACCAAGCTGCACTGCTGCATCCGGTCCGACGGCGGCTGCGCGGTCCTGCTCGCCGCCGCGGACCTCGTACCGGACACCGCCACGACACCCGTGTGGGTCCTCGGCTCCGGCACCGCCGTCTCCCACACCACCATGTCCGAATGGCCGGACTTCACGGTCTCCCCTGCCGCCGCCTCCGGCCGCCAGGCCTTCGAACGCGCCGGCCTCACCCCCGCCGACGTGGACATCGCCCAGATCTACGACGCCTTCACCTACATGACCCTGGTCACCCTGGAGGACCTCGGCTTCTGCGCGAAGGGCGAGGGCGGGGCGTTCGTGGAGAAGGGGCGGCTGCTGCGCGACGGCGAGCTCCCCGTCAACACCGACGGCGGCGGCCTGTCGGCCTGCCACCCGGGCATGCGCGGCCTGTTCCTCCTGGTCGAGGCCGTACGACAGCTACGCGGCGAGGCCGGCGAGGCCCAGGTCCGCAAACGCGACGGCACCCTCCCCGAGATCGCCGTGGCGTCGGGCACGGGCGGCTGGTTCTGCTCCTCGGGAACACTGCTGCTGGGGCGGGGGTAGCGCCGGCGGGCCGGCGTAGGCATCGGCATCGATGTCGGCAGTGGGGGCTACGGTGTCGGGCCGTGACGACGCACAACGAACGGACCTTGACGGCACCTTCCCAGTCTGGCTGGGCCACTCACAGTCGGGCGACCTCGTGAGCGTGGCAGTAAAGGTGGCTCCCTACCGGGGCTGAGGGTGCTGTAGGCGGGGGCGGGACTTCGGGGGTGGGCGCTGACCCGAGGGGGCATGTCCGCTGGGCGCGGGGGCTTCGACCGTCAGGGCTGACCCAAGAGGGCATGTCCGCCGGGAGCAAGGGCTTCGAACGTCAGGGCTGACCCGAGGGGGTGTGTTTCCTGTCGGGCCTGGTCGGAGGGGTGTCGGTGTCTGCCCGCCAGTCCATCGTCCGTGCGGGTCGGCGGCCGGCGTCAAGAGCGCCCTTCGGGCGTCGCTTGCGCG
>NZ_WTFF01000575.1 GCF_019400985.1 Streptomyces bambusae | reverse complement strand
TCGTCGGCAGCGTCAGCTGTGAATAAGAGACAGGGCCAGCTCCTCGGCCGACACCAGCCGCGAGGCGAAGGAGGCGACCGAGGCCACCGGCGCGCCGGTGACGTCGGCGACGTCGAGGGCCACCTCGTCGGGGCCGACCGGGGTCAGGTGCACGCGCACGCGTGAGGCGCCGCCCGCGTGCAGGCGCACCCCGCTCCACGCGAACGGCAGCCAGGCCGTGCCGTCCTCCGCCTCCGGCCCGCTGACGGCCAGCGCGTGCAGCGCGGCGTCGAGCAGGGCCGGGTGGAGGCCGAACCGGCCCGCTTCCTCCTGCTGCTCCTCGGGCAGCACCACCTCGGCGTACACCCCGACACCGTCGCCCGCGAGCCAGACCTCGGCCAACCCCTGAAAGGCCGGGCCGTACCCGTACCCCGACCCGGCGAGCCCCTCATAGAAGCCGTCGAGGTCCACCCGCTGCGCCCCGGCGGGCGGCCAGACACCCAACTCGCGGCCCTCGGCGGCGACTTCGGCGCGCGAGAGCAGGCCCTGCGCGTGCCGGGTCCAGGGGCCCTGCCCGGCGCCCTGGCGCCCGTACACGGCCACGGGCCGCCTGGACGAGCCGTCGGGCGCCCCTACGACGACCTGGAGCTGTACGGGGTCCTCGTCGGGCACGATCAGGGGTGCTTCGAGGGTGAGCTCGTCGAGGGTGTCGCAGCCGGCCTCGTCGCCCGCGCGGACGGCGAGCTCGACGAAGGCGGCACCGGGCAGCACCCGGGCCCCGGCGACCGTGTGATCGGCCAGCCAGGGGTGCGTACGCAGCGACAGCCGGCCGGTGAGCACCGTCCGGTCGCCCTCGGCGAGGCCTACGGCCGCGCCGAGCAGCGGGTGGCCGGCGGCCCGGAGCCCGGCGCCGGCCACGTCGGCGGCGCCTGTGCCGGGGCCGGTCGCGGCCAGCCAGTAGCGCTCGCGCTGGAAGGCGTACGTGGGCAGCTCGACGCCGGAGGCGTCCTGGTCGGCGTATACGGTCCGCCAGTCGACGGGCGCGCCGTGCGTCCAGGCCTCGGCGAGGGAGGCCAGGAGGCGCTGCGGACCGCCCTCGTCACGGCGCAGGGTCCCCTGCGTGACGGCCGTGGAGCCGGCCGCGTCGATCGACTCCTGCACACCGACCGTGAGAACAGGGTGGGCGCTGGACTCGACGAACAGACCGTGACCGCGCTCCAGCAGACCCTCCACGGCCTCCTGGAAACGGACGGTCTGACGGAGGTTGGTGTACCAGTACTCGGCATCCAGCTCGCAGCCGTCCACCCAGTCGGCGGTGACCGTCGAGAAGAACGGCACATCGACAGAGCGCGGCTCGATGCCCGCCAGCAGGCTCAGGACCTCGTCGCGGATCGACTCCACCTGCGGACCGTGCGACGCATAGTCCACATTGATCCGCCGGGCCCGGACCTCCTCGGCCTCACAGGCCGCCATCAGCTCGTCCAGCGCCTCCGGATCACCCGAGACGACCGTGGAGTTCGGGCCGTTGACCGACGCCACCGCCAGGCGGTCGCCCCAGGCGGCGATGCGCTCGGCCACGGACTCCGCTGTGTCCGCGACGGACACCATGCCGCCCTTGCCCGCCAGCGCGACGATGGCCTTGCTGCGCAGCGCGGACACCTTCGCCGCGTCCTCCAGCGACAGCGCGCCCGCCACCGCCGCGGCCGCGATCTCACCCTGCGAGTGACCGATCACCGCAGCCGGCTCCACACCGGCAGCACGCCACAGCTCGGCCAGCGCCACCATCACCGCCCACAGCACCGGCTGGACCACATCCACCCGGTCGAAACCGGGCGCACCCTCCGCCTGCCGCAGCACCTCCAGCAGCGACCAATCGGTGAACGGGGCAAGCGCCACCGCACACTCGTCCAGCCGCGCCGCGAACACCGGCGAGGACGCGTACAGCTCCACCGCCATGCCCGCCCACTGCGAACCCTGACCCGGGAACACGAACACCGGCTTGCCGTGGCCGGCCGCGTGGCCCTGGAGGACGCCGGCCGACGTGTCGCCCTCGGTGAGGGCGGCCAGGGCGCGCAGGGTGTCCTCGGGGGCGGCCGACGGGACCACCGCGGCACGGTGGTCGAAGGCGGCCCGGCCGGTGGCGAGGGCGACGGCCGAGGCCGTCGGGTCGGCCGCGCCCCGCTCGGCGTACGCG
>NZ_WTFF01000574.1 GCF_019400985.1 Streptomyces bambusae | reverse complement strand
AGAAGCTCACCTAGCCCAGGACCACAGTTAAGACGAGGGTGGGCAGGTAAGGGAGCGGTGACCGCACCCACCGCCCGCCGGCCGTCGCCGGGCTGCTCGCCAAGTTCCGCCCCGGGGACCGCGGCGAGGGCGGCGGCCGCGGGCGGCAGCAGGAAGACGGCGGCGAGCAGGACGGGCAGGAAGGAGCCGATGCCCTCGGGGGCGCGGCCGCCCGGCAGCGGGCAGAGGCGGATCAGCTCGCAGCCGAGGTAGAGCGCGGCGAGGGAGGGCAGGGCGGGCGGGAACGCACCGCCGTGGCCGGGGGAAGCGGAACCGAGGTGCGCGAGGGGGGCGAGGGCCGGCCATACGCATGCGACTGCCCCGGCGAGCGCGGCCAGCACACAGATGCGCGCCGCCGGCGGAAGTACCCGCATGGCGCTCTCCTCCCCGGGGGCCTTGCACGATGCGGAAAGCCGGGTACCGGCGGTCGGACCGGTACCGATTGGGGAGAATAGGCGTGCCCTGCCGGCGTGGCGGGCCACATTTTCGTATTGCACCGTCCGGGAACCCCCGGATTAGCACCTTCGGGTGAACGAAAGGGCGTTCCGGGGATTGCGGCCGGGAAGGGTCTCAGCCGGTGGCCGGGCGGCGGCGTCAGCCGGTGGCCGGGCCCGCGGTGACGTCGTGGTCGGGCACGGCCTGGCCCGAGCGGATCAGCTCGATCCGGCCCATCACCTTGGAGCGCAGGTCGGACGGTACGTCGTCCGATCCGCAGCAGCGCTTGACCAGCTTCTTCACGGCCTGCTCCAGGCCGTACTTCTCCAGGCAGGGATTGCATTCGCCGAAGTGCGTCTCGAACTTCGTGCAGTCGCTGTCCGGCATTTCGTGGTCCAGGAACTCGTAGAGGTGGTCCAGGACCTCAGCGCAGTCCGTCTCGTGCGGCTCTCCGCAGCTCATGAGCCCGAGCCTTTCCGGTCGTTCGACTCCCCCGCGCCGGCGGGGACCAGCCCGCGCTCACGGGCGTAGTCCTCCAGCATTCCACGGAGTTGACGGCGGCCACGGTGCAGTCGCGACATGACCGTACCGATGGGTGTACCCATGATGTCCGCGATCTCCTTGTACGCAAACCCCTCTACGTCCGCGAGATACACGGCGATGCGGAACTCCTCCGGGATGGCCTGGAGGGCTTCCTTGACGTCCGAGTCGGGCAGGTGGTCCAGCGCCTGCGACTCGGCGGAGCGCAGACCCGTGGACATGTGCGACTCGGCGCGCGCCAGCTGCCAGTCCTCGATCTCCTCCGCCGCGCTGCGCTGGGGTTCGCGCTGCTTCTTGCGGTAGGAGTTGATGAAGGTGTTGGTCAGGATGCGGTACAGCCACGCCTTGAGGTTGGTCCCCTCCCGGAACTGGTGGAAGGACCCGTACGCCTTCGCGTACGTCTCCTGGACCAGGTCCTCGGCGTCGGCCGGGTTGCGCGTCATGCGCAGCGCGGCCGAGTACATCTGGTCGAGGTAGCCGAGTGCGTCCCGTTCGAAGCGCGCGTTGCGCTCCGCGGTCGTCTCCTCCGCGTGGCCTTCGTCGGTCCCAGTGACGGAACCCACCTCCTCCGACAGCGTGGCGGCTCCGAATGCGGACCCACTCGAATCGGAGAATAGTCGACCATCCCGGCCGTCCGCCGCCCGGAGGGGGGCGCGCTTGGGGGCCGGCAGCACCGTCCAGTCCAGGTCGGCCTGGGGGCGGTTCTGACTGATGACCTGCGTCATGCGCCGCGTCCTCTCCTTCGGTGGGTTCCGTACGTACGTACCGTCACCCCGGACAACCAAGGACCCCGGCCGGGCATTCCCGGCAGCCGCCGGCCGGGGCGGGGCTGCGGCGCGGCTCACGCGGCCGACCACCGCGGGGCTGCGGCGCGGCTCACGCGGCGAGCCCGGCCAGCCAGTCCGCCACGGCTCCGGTGATCACTTCCAGGGCCTCCTCCTGGGAGACCTCCGCCTTCTTGGGCACGGCGAAACCGTGGTCGCCGTAGGGGACCTCGACGAGCTCGAAGTCCCCGTCCGGGAACTCCTCGGGCCGCCCGAAGGGGTCCCGCGCCCCCTGTACGACGAGGGTGGGCAGGGCGGACCCGGTCAGCTCCCCGGCCCGGGACTTCTCCGGCCGGCCCGGCGGGTGCAGCGGGAAGCTCAGCGCCAGCACGGCCAGGGCGCCGAGCTCCCGGCCGGTGCGGCAGGCCACGCG
>NZ_WTFF01000573.1 GCF_019400985.1 Streptomyces bambusae | reverse complement strand
GGTCCCGCCCGCGCCGGTGGCGACGGCTGCGACGCCTGCGTCGGCCGGCCCGACCGCTCCGGCCGCGCCCGCGCCGCGCTGACGCCGCACCCGCCCCGTCCCATCCCTGCTTCGCGCTTCGCGCATCGCGCGCTTCGAGTGGAAGGAAAAGTCTGTGAAGGATCTCCTGGTGGTCGGTGTCGGCACGATGGGACGGCCCTACGTCGACGCCGCCCAGCGGCTCGGGGTCAGGGTCCGGGCCGTGGAGTCCGAGGCCCTGCTCGCCGCCGGCCCGGCCGACCCCGACGTCACGTACTACCCGGTTCCCAACGGCCTGGACGAGTCCTGGCAGCAGGGCGTCACCCGGGCGATCACCGAGCGGACCCCCGACGGCGTGCTCGCCTTCGCCGAGGCCCACGTCCTGGCGGGCGCCCTGGCGCAGGAGCGCCTCGGCCTGCCCGGACCGTCCCTGCACGCGGCCGTCATCTCCCGCAACAAGGCCCTGCAGCGCACCGGTTTCGGCGCGTACGGGGTCCCGCAGCCCGGCTTCCTGCTCGCCCCGGACCTGGGCTCCGCGCGGGAGTGGATGGCCGAGCGGCTGCCGGTCGTGGTCAAGCCGCTCACCCTCGGCGGCAGCGAGGGGGTCGAGCTCGTCACCACTCCGGCCGAGGCCGACGAGATCGTCGTACGCCGTGGCGGCGAGGGGAAGATCCTGGTCGAGGAGGCCGTCCAGGGCCCCGAGTACAGCTGGGAGGCGCTCGTCCACGAGGGCGAGGTCCTCTTCCGGAACGTGACGGAGAAGGAGACCACCGCCCCGCCGTTCTTCGTGGAGCTCTCCCACCGCATCGGCCACCGGTTCACCGACCCGGCGCTGGCGGCCCAGGTCGACGCGCTGACCTCCGGCGTCCTGCGCGCGCTGAACATGCGGACCGGGCTGGTGCACCTGGAGTTCCGGGTCGGCGTGGACGGTCCGGTCCTGATGGAGGTCGCCGTCCGCACGCCCGGGGACTTCCTCGCCGAGGCGGTCGGCCTGACGTACGGCTTCGACCTGCACGAGGCGGTGGTCCGGCTCGCGCTCGGGCTGCCGCTGGGCGACCGGGTGCCCACCGAGCCCGTCGCGTACGCGGCGACGTACTTCCCGACCTGCGCGGCCGGCACCATCACCGCGGTCGACGGGGTGCAGGAGATCGCGGCGCACCCGGACGTCGTCCGCATCCGGCTGCGCAAGGGGCCCGGTGACGTCGTGGGGCGGCTGACCTCGTCCTCGCAGCGGCTCGGGCACGTCCTGGTGCGGGCGGGCTCGCCGGAGGAGCGCGAGGACGCGCTGAAGTTCGTGGCGGACCGGCTGCGGATCGAGGTGACGCCCTGAGGCCCGCCTGAGGCCCACCCGGTCCACCTGAGTGCGCGGCCGGCGGCGGGCCGAGGACGCGCCCGAGGACGCGCCCGAGGGCGGGCCCGAAGACGCGGTCGGAGATGCGGCCGGAGAGGTGAACCAGGCTTGCGGACGGGACGTGTTGCCGTCAGAGTCCACTCCCGGGACGACGCAAGGAGACATCTTCATGGCCGACACCACGCACCGCCGCACCGTTCTCGCGGCCGGCGCCGCCACCCTGGCCGGCGCCGCGCTCAGCGGCTGCGCGAACGAGGAGACCCCCAAGGAGAGCACCGGCGCCCCGGAGGCCGGGGTGGGCCAGCAGCCCGCCCCCGCCGACCCGGCCGCGGAGGCCGCCGCGGGCGGGAAGAAGACCCTCGGGGCCGCGGCCGACATCCCGGTCGGCGGCGGCAAGGTCTTCACGGAGCAGAAGGTCGTGGTCACCCAGCCCACGGCCGGCCAGTTCAAGGCGTACTCGGCGGTCTGCACCCACCAGGGCTGTGCGGTGACCTCGGTGACGGACGGTCACATCGTCTGCCCGTGCCACAAGAGCCTGTTCAAGGTCGCCGACGGCTCGCCGGCCGGCGGCCCGGCCACGCGCCCGCTGCCCGCCCAGAAGATCGCCGTCGAGGGCGGGAACATCACGCTGGCCTGAGCCACGCCGGCCCGAGCCACGCTGACCTGATGCGCTCGGGCCTGAGTCGCTCGGGCCCGAGCCCCCTGGGCCCGAGCGACTCGCGGCGCCGCCGGGCTACTCGCCGCGCCGCCGCGCCAGCCGCTTGCCGCCCAGGACCACGGCGGCCACGCCGCCCAGGACCAGATGTCCGGCGGGGGCCGGCACCCCGCCGAATGCTGGACCCAGT
>NZ_WTFF01000572.1 GCF_019400985.1 Streptomyces bambusae | reverse complement strand
CACGTCGGCCTCCCCCTCGGCGTCGGCGCCGGCAGCCGCCTCGGCGTCCGCGACCCCGGGCCCGGGCTCGTCCCCCACCCCGGGGCCGACGACGCCCGGCCCGCCGACACCGGGCCCGACGACGAGGCCGCCGACGACTGCGCCGCCGTCGCCCCCGGTGGTGGGCTCGGTCTCCGTCACCCTCCGGCAGACGGGCGGGGTGACCGGAGAGGCCACGGTGACCGTCGAGGCCAAGGGCGGTCCGGTGCCGGTGGTCCTGGAGTGGTTCACCAGCAACAGCCCGCGCCTGCTCGGGTCCTCCGACGGCCGCGAGACCGTCACCTACCAGCCGGGACTGGTCAGGACCCACTCGTTCAAGGGCACGGGCTGCTACTGGTACGTGCGTGCCACGGCCGGCGGCCGGAGTTCGACCTCGGCCCCGGTCTGGATCAGGAGCTGTCAGATCCGATGAGCAACGACAACGACGACTACAGCGCCACCGTCCTCGGCAGCCACTGGTTCAGCGGGCCGCCGGGGCCGCAGGACGTCGCCCCCGACCGGATCGACGGCTCCGTGCTGCGCTTCGGGCCCGGGGTCACGGCGGCGGCTCTGGCGCCGTTCCCGGTCGTGCCCGGTCCGGTGCCCGCCCGGCGGCGGGGCGCGGGACTGCGCCGCTACACCCTCGCGGCGGCCGTGCTGGCCGCCGTCCTGCTGTACCTCGCCTGGCAGCGCTACGGCCCCGGCGTCGCCGTGCGGGACGTGGCGGTGAGCACGGCCCCGGCGGGTCCGGCCTGCGGCGCGGCCGCGGGCGTGACGGCCGTGGTCCGTACGAACGGGCGTCCGGGGGCGCTGACGTAACGCTGGGGGCGCAGCGACGGCACCCGCTCCGAGAAGCTGACCGAGCGGGTGACACGGGGCCAGGAGGAGGCCCGGCTGCACCTGCTGTGGACGTTCCAGGGCATCGGGAGCTATCCGGCGCGGGCGCAGCTGGAGCTGCTGGAGCCGTCGCGGCGCACGGCGGCCGTGGAGTTCACGTACACCTGCACGCCGTAGCGCGGCCGTCGGTCGCGGGGCCTGGCCTGCACCGTGATGCCCGGCCGTCCATAGACTGGTGGCTTCCGCCCGAGCCGCCCACCGAGGATCCGATCATCTTCATGACTTCCGACGAAGCCGTATGACCTCCGAGATATCCGACGGCGGGCCGGGCGTGTTCGACGGCCGGCGGGGCCCGGCCCGGGCGCGCGCCGAGGCCCTGGCCGTCCCCCTCGTACCGGCGCTGTGGACGCTCGCACTCGGCCTGTGGGGGCTGTCGCGTCAGGACAGCGTGTGGCGGGACGAGGCCGCGACCTGGCAGGTGGCGGGGCGCTCGGCGGGTGACATCTGGCACATGCTGGGACAGGTCGACGCCGTCCACGGGCTGTACTACCTGCTGATGCACGGCCTGTTCGAGGTCTTCGGAGCGAGTACGACGACCCTGCGGCTGCCCTCGGTGCTGGCGGTGGCCGGGGCGGCGGCCTGCGTGGCGGTGACCGGGCGGCGGCTGGCCGGGCCGGGTCCGGCGGGACGGTGGACGGGGCTGGGCGCCGGGCTGGCGCTCGGGCTGCTGCCGGCCGTGCAGTTCTACCTGCAGGAGGGCCGTCCGTACGCGCTGGTCGCCGCCGGGGTGGGGATCTCGACGCTGCTGCTGGTCCGGCGGCTGGACGCCCCCGCCGGGCGCCGCGCCTGGCCCGGGTGGGCGGCGTACGCGCTGACGGTGCTGGTGTGCGCGCTGCTGAACTGGCTCTCGCTGCTGGTCCTGCCCGCGCACGCGGCGACCCTGGCGTGGGTACGGGCGGAGCGCCGGGTGTGGCTGCGCTGGGCGGCCGCCTCGGCCGGGGCGGTGGCGGGGGCGCTGCCGCTGGTGCTGTTCAGCCGGGGCCAGTCCGACCAGGTGTCGTGGATACCGCCGCTGACCTGGCACATGATGATCGGCCCGGCGGTGCTGCTGGCGATCGGCGGGCTCGGGGCGTGGCTGGACCGGCCGCGGGTCGGCCGGCCGTCGGTGGCGGCGGTCGGGCTGCCGCTGCTGGCGGTGCCGCAGCTGGGGCTGATCGGGCTGTCCTTCGTGCAGCCGCTGTTCCTGGACCGGTACGTGCTGTTCAGCATGCTGGGGCTGGCGCTGCTGGTCGGGGCGGCCCTGGGCGCGGCGGTGCGGGCGGCGGGGCGGGGGGCTGTTCCTTTTCCCATTTCCCGGCCCCCCAGACCCCGGGTGGTACTGCG
>NZ_WTFF01000571.1 GCF_019400985.1 Streptomyces bambusae | reverse complement strand
AAGTGTTGATGCGTAAGCTCGTCGGCAGGGTCAGATGTGTATAAGCGCCGGGGCCAAGGCGGCCCTGGCCGCGGGGATCGCGGTCGCCGCGGCGGCCGGAGTGGTGTTCGCCCTCGCGGGGGACGACGCGGAACCCCAGGCGGAGGCATGGCCGGCGCCGAGTGCGTCCGCGGCGCCCAGAATCCCGCACGCCCCCTCCCCCGCCCCCAGCCCGTCCGCGCCGGAGCCGCCGCCCGAGCCCGGGCCCGTACCGTCACGGCTGACCACGCCACCCGTCGTACCGCCGAGCCCCTCGAAGCCCGCTCCCCGGCCGTCGCCGTCCTCGCCCGCGCCCACCCCGGCGAAGCCGGACCCGGCCCCGACACCCACGCCGACACCGACCCGTCCCAAGCCCTCGCCGACGCCACCGGCCCCGGCGGCCGGGTTCCCACTCGTCCGGCTCGGCCAGTCGGCCTGGGGCGACCACAGCGCGCCCGAGGTGCAGAGCCTGCGCAGCAGCTGGGTCTGGCAGCGCTGGGGCCTGCACATCGCCGGACGGCGCCACGCGCACGGCATCACCGTCAACTCCCGCTCCTCCGTGGAGATCGCCCTCAACCGGCAGTGCAGCGACTTCTCCGCCCGGGTCGGTGTCGACGACCTGTCCGTCCTGAGCGGTGGCTCGGTGCGGTTCTCCGTGTACGGCGACGGACAGCGGCTGTGGCAGTCCCCGACGCTCAGCCACGGCGACCCGGCGGTCCCGGTACACGTCGGGCTCGCCGGCCACCGCACCCTGCGCCTGGTCGTGGAACCCGCCGGCCGCCAGGCCCCGCTCACCCTGGCCAGCTGGGCGGACGCGGTGCTCAACTGCCGGTGACGGGACACCCGGGCGGTCCGTCGGTGACGGGAAAACCGGGCTGAGCGCTCCGCTGGAAGTGCGGTGATGAAACCGCGGGCCGGTGGGGGCTGGTCGCTCCCCCCAAGTTCTCGGCTGCGCTCGAACAGGGGGGACCCCCATCGCGGCGGAGCCGCATATGCGGACAGCCCCGCGCCCCTGACCTGACGGGGCGCGGTACCGCACCGGACTTCGCCGATCCCGCTAGGTCCGGTCCTGACGGGACACCTGGCAGGTCCCTTCGGTGACAGCAGTAGCGGTGGTCAGCGGCCGGTGACGGCGGTCAGCGGCCCCGGTGAGGGCGGTGAGCAGGGCCAGGACGCCGCCCCGGGTCGAGGACGGCGCCGGTAGCCTCCGGCGCCGGCAGCTCGTGCAGGACCACGCGGCACGGCCTCCTCCGGCACCGGCCACCGATGGCCGCCCCGCCCCTCGATGGCTGCAGCCAGGCCCCGTACCACCCCCGCCTGACGGCCCGCGCCTGGGCAGCAGCCCGGGGCCGGGGGCGCAGGGTGGGGGTGTCCGGGACGTAAAGCGTGATTTGTGGCGACGACACGGCTGGACAGCGCTGACAAGGCGCCCCGCCATAAATCATGCAGTCCCGGACCCCCCCCCCCGGAGCCCCCGCCCCCCCCCCGAAGCCCGCCCCGCCCCGGCAAGACCGCACACCCCGCCGCAGCAAGACCGCGCACCGCCGGGGCAAGTCGCTCAGGAGAGGGCCGGGCGGCGGGTCGGGACGCCTGTGGGGACGGCTCGGCGGCGGAGGGTGGTGGTGCCGGTCCAGCAGGTGCCGCGGCGGGACATGAGGCGTTGCAGCCAGAGTTCCATGGAGACCAGTTCCGCAAGGCCGTCCAGCGGGACCGGACGGCCCTCCGCCGCGTCGATCAGGGCCTGTTGGACGACGCGGGCCTCGATCAGGCCGGCGTCCGCCAGCAGCGGGGCGGTGAACAGCGCAAGCAGCTCGTGCAGGGCCGCGCGCAGGCCCAGGCGGGTCGCCGTCTCGTGCGGAGTGCGGGTCACCGCGCCCCAGCCCGGCGGCAGTTCGCGGACGCCGGACGCGGACAGGACGCTGCGCAGGACCGAGGCCCGCGCCCCCGGCTGCACCCGCAGGGATTCCGGGAGGGCGCGGGCCGCGCGGACGACCTGGTTGTCCAGGAAGGGCGCGTGCAGCCGCTGGCTGCGCACCTCCACGGCCTGCTCGAAGACCCGGTGGTCCGCCGCGTGCCGGGCCAGGACCGAGCGCGCCCGCGCCTCGCCCGGGCGCAGCGACAGCGGGGGCCGGCCGGCGGCCGCGCACAGGCGGATCGATACTTCCGCCAACGCCTCCCCGGTCAGCCAGGCCGCCGCCGGCCCCGGCCGGGCCCAGGTCAGGGCGGCCAGGGA
>NZ_WTFF01000570.1 GCF_019400985.1 Streptomyces bambusae | reverse complement strand
AAGAGAAGCACGCCAGAGCAGCACGCGGAAGGTCGTCGGCAGCGTCGGATGGGTATAAGAGACAGACCGGGTGGGGCCCGCGGACCGCGCCGGCCGACATGTCGGCCGGCGCGGTCAGTTCCCGGGTGGGCGGCAGGACGAGCGTGCCGGGCGGCAGCGCCGCGGAGGCCACCGCGAAGGCGTGCAGCTGGGCGTTGGTGGGCCGGCTCGGCATGCGGCGCAGCTCGTCGATCCAGGCCCGGGTGTACGTGCTGACGGCCTCCGCCCCGCCGGCGAACGCGGGCGGCACGACCACCCCGTAGACCTCCGCCGGGGCGGTGACGGGCAGGGTGCCGTACTCCTGGAGCGCGGGCCAGGCGGCCTTGTCCGCGACGAGGTCGAGCACCAGCGCGGTCAGCCCGGCCGGCCGGGCACGCAGTTCGCCGCTCAGCCACTCCCAGGGCAGCGCCGTGTAGCGCACGGTGGAGCTCGTGGAACCCGCCAGCGCGAGGTGGAGCCGGCGGCCGCGGCGGTCGAGGGTGAGCCGGCCCGAGAGGTAGACCAGCAGCGGGCCCGGGGTCGCGGCGGCGGCCCGCAGCCGCATGAGCACGGTGTTCGGGTCGCGGGCGCCGTCCAGGTACGTGGTGTCGCTGGGGACGTGACTGTTCAGCAGGACCTCGGGCGGCACCACGGCCAGCGCGGCCAGGTTCGCGCTCGGTGCGACCTGCACCGAGCGCCGCCGGACGGCGGCGTCCCCCGCTATGAGAAGAACATGCCCCCGCTGCCGCTGACCTGCCCCATCGATGTGCATGAACAGAAGGTACTCATATCCGGGCGCGCCCGAGGCCGGCGGCCACCCGCTTCCCGTCCGGAACACCTGCCCGGGGATCTGCCCGCGCGCAGACCTGCACGCGGACCTGCGCGAAGAAACCGGGCCGCGCACCGCCGCCTTCACATCAGCAGTCGCCGCCTGATCAGCTCCATCACCTCGGCCCGGCTGCGCCCCCGGTGGTCCGCGGCGACGTAGTGGCTGCCGATGCGTACCGAGACGGCGAGCATGCAGCGGGCCTCGACCTCGTCCTCGTCGGCGCAGAAGGAGCCGAAGAGGGAACGCAGGTAGTCCATGCGCCGGTTGTCGACGCGGCGCAGCCGTGCGGCGACGTCCTCGTCCCGGCGGGCCCAGTCGCGGACGGCCAGGTCCGCGGCGACGCCCGTCATCGGCCCGTCGGCCGCCGCGACGAAGGCGAACAGCCGCTCCAGCCTGGTCCTTGCGTCGCCCCCGCCGCTCTCGACCCGCTCGATGACCGCCTCGGCGACCTCGTACTCCCAGGTGTCGAGCATCTCCTCGAGCAGCGCGGCCCGGTTGCGGAAGTACCCGTAGAAGCCGCCCTTGGTGACGCCCAGTGCCTGCGCCAGCACCTCGATGCGGACGGCCTCCGGGCCGCCGGCGGTCAGGGCCCGCAGGCCTTCCTCGATCCACCGTTCCCGGGGTGTCCGGGTCGCCCCCATGGTGTGTCCCTCCTCACGCGCGACCCCGACTGTACGGCGCCGTATATCCAGGTCTACCCTTGATCTATACGCCATCGTATAGACAGGGGCACGTTCATGAGACTCCCCAGCACCGCCCACACCTCCCGGCCCTGGCGCATCCACGAGGTCGCCCCCGACTTCCGCCTGGAGGACGTCTGGGCCATGCCCACGCCGGGCGGACCCGACGATCTCGCCCACCTGGTACGGCAGTTCGCCGCCGGCCGGGGCGGAACGGGCGAGCGGGACGGGGTGTTCGCCGACTCCCCCGTGCCGCGGCTGCTCTTCGCGCTCCGCTGGAAGCTCGGCAAGTGGTTCGGCTGGGACTCCCCCGACGGAGGCCTCGACGCCCGCGTGGCGACCCTGCGCGACCGGCTGCCGGCCGACCTGCGCGAGGCTCCCCGCGGCCCCGACCTCCCCTCGGCCCCCTTCACCTCCGTCTACCAGCTGCACGACGAATGGGCGGCCGAGATCGCCAACCGGACCATGCACGGGGTGATGCACATCGGGTGGGTCCCGGACGGCTCGGGGGGCTACCGCGGCCAGATGGCCGTCCTGGTGAAGCCGAACGGGCCGCTCGGGGCCCTGTACATGGCGGGCATCAAGCCGTTCCGCTACCTCGGCGTGTACCCGGCGCTGATGCGGTCGATCGGCCGGGAGTGGCAGGAGAGGGCCGCCACCCGCAGCGCGGGGTAGCGGCCGGCACGGGCGGGGCGGCGGCCGGCACGGGCGGGGCGGCGGCCTGCACGGGCGGGGTGCTGCGG
>NZ_WTFF01000057.1 GCF_019400985.1 Streptomyces bambusae | reverse complement strand
GTGTCGAGCAGGGGGGCCAGGGCTGGGGCGCGGGGCAGGTCGGGCGGGCCGTCGATCTCCAGCACGCGGGCGGGGGCGGCGCGGCCGGGCAGGGTCCGGCCCAAGAACCGGGGCCGCCGGGGGCGGGACCCGCCCGGGCTCATGGCGGACGCGGCCCCCGGTCGCAGCAGGCCCCGGGGCCGGGCCTGGCGGCCGGGGGGGGGTGCCCTGTTCGCCGGCCTTTTCTACCACCGCACGGGCCCCGCGCCCCGCGGCCTCGCGGGCCACCTCCGCCGCCAGGTCCCGCAGGGCCCAGGGTCGTCCGGCCGTGTCGTTGTCCTCCAGGCGGGCCGCCAGCCGGGCCATGGACCGCGCGGCCGCGTCCCGGTCGGTGCCGGAGAAGCAGAACAGCTCGGCGGGCCACTGCTCCAGGCCGTGCTCGGGCTCGGTACCGTCGCGGTGGCCGGTGAGCACCGCGTGGTAGTTGGTACCGCCGAAGCCGAAGGCGCTCACCCCGGCCACGCGGCGCTCCACCGGCACGGTCCAGGGCCGCGCCTCCGTGTCGAAGAAGAACGGGCTGCTGTCGGCCCGCCAGACAGGATTGGGCCGGTCCAGGTGCAGGGTCGGCGGCCGCACCCCGGCGTGCACCGCCCGGGCCGCCTTGATCAGCCCGGCCAGCCCGGCCGCGCACTTGGTGTGGCCGATCTGGGACTTCACCGAGCCCAGGCCGCACGAGCCCGCAGCTCCGGCGCCGAACAGGTCGGTCAGCACGGCCAGTTCGGTGCTGTCGCCGACGACCGTCCCGGTGCCGTGCGCCTCGACCAGCCCCACCTGACCCGGCTCGACACCGGCTTTCGCGTACGCCCGTTCCAGTGCCCTGCGCTGACCCTCGGGCCGCGGCGCGGTCAGCCCCAGCGACCGGCCGTCGCCCGCCGCGCCCACGGCCTTGACCACGGCGTACACGCGGTCGCCGTCGCGTTCGGCGTCCTCCAGGCGCTTGAGGACCAGGGCGGCGACGCCCTCCCCGAGGGCGATCCCGTCGGCGGCCGCGTCGAAGGGCCTGCACCGGCCGGTGGGGGACAGGGCGCGCACGGAGGCGAACATCAGATAGTCGTTGATGCCGTTGTGCACGTCGGCGCCCCCGCACAGCACCATGTCGCTGTCCCCGTCGCGCAGTTGCCGGCACGCCAGGTCGAGGGCGGCCAGCGAGGACGCGCAGGCCGCGTCGACCGTGCAGTTCGCGCCGCCGAGGTCGAGCCGGTTGGCGATCCGGCCGGCGATGACGTTGGCGAGGACACCGGGGAAGGAGTCCTCGGTCAGCCGGGGCAGTTGGGCGTCGAGGCCGGGAGGCAGCGGGCCGAGGTAGCCGGGGTACAGGGCGCGGAAGCCGTACGCGCCGGCGAGCTCCGTACCGGCCTCGGCGCCGAACACCACCGAGGTCCGGGACCGGTCGAAGACCCGGCCCGGGCCGTACCCGGCGTCCGCCAGGGCCCGGGAGGCGATCTCCAGGGCCAGCAGCTGGACCGGCTCGACCCCGGAGAGGGAGGCCGGGGGGATGCCGTGCGCGAGGGCGTCGAAGGGCACGGCGGGCAGGAAGCCGCCCCAGCGGGACGGCGTACGCTCCCCGGCCCTGGCCGGATCGGGGTCGTAGTGGACGGCGGGGTCCCAGCGTTCGGCGGGCACTTCGGTGACGGCGTCCGTGCCCGCGACCACCTGCGACCAGTAGGCGGCGAGATCGGCCGCGCCCGGGTACGCGCAGGCCATGCCGACCACGGCGACGTCCAGCGGTTCGGGGCCCGCCGCCGGCTCGGCGGGCCGGGGCCCCAGTGCGCGGGCCCGCCGCTCCAGCCAGGCGTGCGCCTGCGAGGTCACCTCGGCGTGCAGGGCCGCCACCGTGGTCGGTGCGCTGCGCAGGGCCGCAGCCTGGCCCAGCATGAACAGGCCGTCGCGGGCCTGCTCCGCCTCCGGTACGGGCACGGGCGGACCGCTCTCGGCGTGCCGCAGCCCCTTGCTGGCGATCCGCAGCCGCCCCAGGTTGAGCCGCTCCAGCTCCTCCCACACCTGCCGCGGGTCCGCACCGCCGTCCTCCAGGGCCCGGCGGGTGGCCGCGAAGGTCTCGCTGTACGGGGACGCGGCGCAGCGGGTGACATGGCCGGGCGCGGTCGCCAGGGTCACCGTGTGCGTGCAGTCGAGCGCCACCCGCTGGAAGCCGGGCAGCACCGCGCCCGCCTCCACCGCCTCCGCGGTGAACAGGTAGGCGGTGCCCATCAGTACGCCGATCCGGGCGCCGCGCGCCGCCAGCGGAGCCGCGGCCGCGGCGGCCATGGCGGCGGACCGCGCGTCGTGGATACCGCCCGCGAACAGCACGTCGAGGGCCGCGACGTCCTCACAGGCCAGCAGCCGCTCGATCTGCTCCTCCCAGAGCGGGAAGGAGGCACGCGGCCCGATGTGGCCGCCGCACTCCAGGCCCTCGAAGACGAACCGCCGGGCCCCCTCGGCCAGATAGCGCTCCAGCAGACCGGGGGAGGGGACGTGCAGATGGGTACGGGTCCCGGCCGCCTCCAGCGGCGCCGCCTGCCCGGGAGACCCGCCCGCGATGACCGCGTACGGCGGCCGCACCTCGGCGACCGCGGCGAGCTGCTCCGCGCGCAGCCCGGGCGGTACGAACCCCAGCAGCCCGACCCCCCACGGCCGGTCCCCCAGCCGCCGCGCCGTCTCGGCGAGGAGCCGGCGGACCTCGGCGCCGTCCATGACGGCCAGCGCCAGGTACGGCACCGCCCCCGCCCCGGCGACGGCGGCGGCGAACGCGGCCTGGTCGCTGACCCGGGTCATCGGCCCCTGCGCCACCGGCAGATGGCGATCCCCCTCGCGGGGGCGCAGCGCTGCCGCTCGTACCGCCGCCCCCAGGTGCTCGCCCACGGCCCGGCGTACGGCCTGCACCACGGCCCCGGTGGTCCGGTGCGCGGCGGCGAGCCGTGCGGCGAAGGACCCGTCCTGCCCCACGGGCAGCGGCTGCTCGCGCAGGCCGCGGGCGCCGAGCCGGCGGGCGAGGTCCGGCCGGTGCCGGTCCGGGTCCAGGTCCGGGCGGCTGAAGATGCGGTGGCCGTCCACGACGACCGTCTCGCTGCCGTCCATCGCCCGCAGGGCCGCGGCCACCTGCGCGGGCAGCGCCGCCTCGCCCTCGGTGGTCAGGGCCAGCTGCGTGTCGAGCAGGACCCCGGCGGCGCCGCCCGCCACCGCGGCGGCCGCCGTGTGCGGGCCGATCCCGCCGCAGGCCAGCACCGGCACGCCGATCTCCGGGTCCGCGAGCAGCTGTTGGAGCAGGACGAAGGTGGTGGTGCCACCCACCCTGCCACCCGCCTCGTGGCCCTTGGCGACCAGCGCGGCCGCCCCCGCGGCGACCGCGGCCACGGCCTCCTCCCGGCTCACCACCTCGGCCCAGACCCGCCGTCCGCCGTCCGCCGCCCACGGCCGGGGGGCCCGGTGCAGGGCCGGATCCGCCAGCAGGACCGTGTCCACGTCGGGAGGCAGCCCGTCCGGTCCGACCGGGCAGCCGACCGGCACCCGTACCCCGTACGGACCCCGCAGCCGCGCGGTCAGCTCGGTCAGGGCGCGGCCGGCCGCGGCGGCGTCCCGGCCCAGGTCGAGCAGGCCCAGGGCGCCGGCCCGTTCGGCGGCGAGGACGATGGGCGCGTGGGGCTCCTCGAAGGGGCTGACCGCGACGACGAGGTCGCGATCGGTGGGGGACTGGCCCGACTGGGGGGTCACGGGCGCTCCTCTCGGGTGCGGCGTGCTGCGGCGTGCGGTGCGGTGGGTACGCGGCGCGCCGGTGGGCAGCCGGGCCGCCCACCGGGCATGGCGGGCATGGCGGGCGCGACGGGTATGGCGGGCCGGACCGCTGGAGACGGCGCGGTCGGGGTGGACGCCGGGTGGTGGGGGTCGGGTGGTGGCGGGGGCGGGGGCGGGGGCGGGGTGGCAGGGGCGGCAAGGTGGGGGGGACGGGGATGCCCGGCCGTGCATTGCGGACCGGGGGCAGATCGTGCGGGTGCGACCTTGAGGTGTCAACGCCCTGCGGCGCGGGCGCGTCCGCTTTTGGCCACGTGCGCCGCGCTGCGGAATCCGCAGCCGCAGCCGGTGCCCACGGCCGTAGCCTGCGCTGATCCCCGTGGCGTGCGCGGCCGGTCGGACGCAGCGGGGGAGGAGGGAGCCGGTCCGCTCATGCCGGGCCGGTATGGCTCGCTGCCGTTCCGGCATCACGAGGTTCTGATTGTTCGTCAGTTGGCCCCCTCGATGCCTCTTACAGTGACAGGTTCCGGGAGTTACCGTCCGGTCATGACCCTCACACTCGCGCAGCTTCGCTATCTCGTCGCCGTCGCGGACTGCCGTTCCATCACCGGTGCGGCGGCGTCGGTCTTCGTCGCCCAGTCGGCCCTGTCGCGGGCGATCCAGGCCATGGAGCGCGATCTCGGCGTGGAACTGCTGGCGCGTACGAGCCGGGGCGTGAACCTCACCGCCGAGGGCGTCAGGGTGGTCCGGCTCGCCCGGACCGTGCTGGACGCGATGAAGGCCATCGAGGACATCGGGGTCTACCGCACCGGCACCGCCCGGGCCACCCTGCACCTGGTGACCACGCCCACGCTCGCCCTGGACCTGGCCCCGGACCTCGTCGACGCCTTCGCCGAACGGAACCCCGGCGTCGAGGTACGGCTGCACCAGTGCGGCAGCAGGGAGGCGCTGATGAAGGAACTCGGCTCCGGCCGGGCCGAGTTGGGCCTGGTCGACCTGCCGGTGGACAAGGAGCTGTCGGCGCACCACCTCCAGGAGCGCGAGGTCGTGCTGATCTCTCCGCCCGGTTCCCGGCTGCCCGACCCGGTGCCCTTCCGGTACCTCGACGGGATGAGCATGGTGCTGCCGAGCCCGGGGACCGGGCGGCGTACCGAACTGGAGGCCCTGTTCAGCAGCCTGGGCGTGCGGCCCGTCCCCACGGTGGAGTCCGACGAGCGGCTGGCCTGGGTGACCGGGGTGGCGGACGGCCGGGGCTCACTGATCTGGTACCGGGACGTGGTGTTACGGGCCTTCGGGCGGCGCGTGGAGGTGCGCTCGTTCACCCCGCCGCTGCTCCGTCCGGTCGGCGTGGTGCACACCAGCCGTCCCCTGACCCGGACCGGCCGCGCCTTCCTCGCCCACATCCGCCACAACTCACCCGTGCGGGAACCGATCCGCTGACGCTCGGCCACGGGCATGCTCCGTCCTCGGGCCGTGCGGGGTTGCCCGCGCCGTTCCCCGCGCCCCTGGTGGGGGTGGTCCGCCTGTTGGTTGTCCTCGGGTCGTGGGGGGTTGCTCGCGCAGTTCCCCGCGCCCCTGGAGGGGCGGCCTGCCGGCGGTCGTCCTCGGGTCGTGCGGGGTTGCTCGCGCAGTTCCTCGCGCCCCTGGTGGGGGGTGGTCCGCCTGTTGGTTGTCCTCGGGTTGTGGGGGGTCGTTCGCGCAGTTCCTCGCGCCCCTCAAGGGGGCGGTCCGCTCGTCGCCTGTCCTCGGGCCGTGGGGCGGTCTGCTCCGGGCCGTGCGTCGCTCTGGGCCGGACCGGGGTCGAACGGCCCGGGCGGCTGGGTATGCCCGGCCGGCACTGGTCCATGCCCAGTGGGCGTACGGCTGCCGCTTGGCCTTTGCCGGCACCGCCGTCACATTGTGCGCATGCCTCGACTCCTCACCCCCTCGCGGGCCGGAGCGGCGGTCGCGGCCGCCCTCACCCTGGCCCTCGGGCCGGTACCGGCCGCCGCCCCGGCTCCGGCAGCCATGTCCCCGGCGGCCCCGGCCGCCCCCGCCCCCGCCGCCGAGCGCGCCTGCACCCTCCCCGCCGGCCTCGCCGAATTCAGCGGGCTCGCCATGAGTGTCCGTCACCCCGGGATCTTCTACGCCCTCAACGACAGCGGGAACACCAACCAGGTCTTCGCCGTGGACTGTTCCGGGCCCACCGGACAGCTCCGGGCCGCCTTCACCCTCTCGGACACGGCCAATACCGACTGGGAAGGCCTGGCCGTCGGCAGGGACACCGCGGGCCGCCCGGTCGTCCTGGTCGGCGACATCGGGGACAACATCGGCGCTCGCGCCGAGATCCAGGTCCACAGCTTCCCCGAGCCGGACACCCTCGCCAACGCCACCGTCACCCCCGTGACGTACCGATTCGCCTACTCCGACGGCAAGCACGACGCCGAGTCCCTGCTCGCCGACCCCGTCACCGGCCGGCTCTACGTCGCCAGCAAGAAGATCGGTGCGGCAGGCCGGCTGTACCAGGCGCCGCTGCCGCCCGCCACCGGCCAGGTCAACACGCTCAGCCCGGTGCGCCCCGGCCCGGTCTTCGCCACCGACGGCGCCTACGCACCCACCGGCAGGTCGTACGTCATCCGCAGCGGCGGCCCGATCGGCGCCGACACCGCCTCCGTGTACGACTCCTCGGGCGCCAAGCTCGCCGATGTGGCACTGCCCGCACAGCCGCAGGGGGAGACGGTGACCTACGCCGACTGCGGCACGCTGCTCGTCGGCTCGGAGAACGACAGCCAGGTCTGGCGGGTCCCGCTGCCTCCGCAGGCCACCCCGGGCTGCGGCGGGACGGAGCCGCCGTCCGACGACCTGCGGCTGAGCAGCCCCGGGCCGCAGACGTGCAGGTTCAACCAGTCCTGCACCGTCCGGATCACCGCCACCGGCGGCAAGGCTCCCCTGAAGTACGGTGCCGCCGGCCTGCCTTGGGGCCTGACCATCGACCCCGCCACCGGCCGGATCACCGGCAAGCCCTGGGCGATCGGGACCGTCCAGGTCACCGCCACCGTCACCGACGCCACCGGAGCCACGGCCTCCGCCGGCTTCCCCCTCACCCTCACCTGGTTCTGACCCGCCGAGGGCCGGGCCCGTCCCCGTACCGGGTCGGCGATCACACCCACGCTTTGATTTCGTTTGTACGGTTGCGTCCCCGAGCCCGCGGCGGACGGTGTCTGCCGGCGGATCCGGACCGCCCCGATTCGGATAGGGTGCGGTGCGCATCGCACGGGCGGGACTGGGGAGTTAGCAAGGTGATGAACGGTCAGCATCCTGACGCCGAGGGCGGCGCGGGCCGCACGGAACCGCCGGCGCACTTCGAGCCGCTCGGCCCCGACGACCCCGCCATGGTGGCCGGATACCGCATCGTGGCCCGGCTCGGCGCGGGCGGCATGGGCAAGGTCTACCTCTCCCACACCCCCGGCGGTCGCCCGGTCGCCATCAAGGTGATCCGGCCGGAGTTCGCCGAAGACCCCGAGTTCCGGCGCCGGTTCGCCCAGGAGATCCGCTCCGCGCAGCGCGTGCAGGGCCTGTTCACCGCGCCCGTCATCGACGCCGACACCGACGGGCCGCACCCGTGGCTGGCGACGGCGTACGTGCCGGGGCCCTCGCTCGCCGCGGCCGTGTCCGCCCACGGCGCCCTGCCGGTCGAGACCGTGCTGCTGCTGGTCGCGGGCATCGCGGAGGCGCTCCAGGTGATCCACGGCGCGAGCATCGTGCACCGCGACCTCAAGCCGTCCAACGTCCTGCTGGCCGCCGACGGCCCGCGCGTCATCGACTTCGGCATCGCGCACGCCGCCGACGCGACCTCCCTCACCGGCAGCGGCGTCGCCGTCGGCACCCCCGCCTTCATGGCGCCCGAGCAGGCCGCGGGCCGCGGGGTCGGACCCGCCACCGACGTCTTCGCCCTGGGCCAGGTCGCCGCGTACGCCGCCGCCGGCGCGCCCGCCTTCGGTGAAGGCGCCTCGCACGGGGTGCTGTACCGGATCGTGCACGAGGAGCCCGACCTGTCCGGCGTGCCGCCCCGGCTCTCCGAACTCGTCACCCGCTGCCTCGCCAAGGACCCGGCGGACCGGCCCTCGGTCGCCGAGGTCATCGCCCTGTGCCAGTCCGCGAACGACGCCACCACGCTGCGCCGGGCCGAGGACTGGCTGCCGGCGGCGGTCACCGCCGAGATCACCGCCCGTTCCGCGGCCCCGGCACCCGCACCTGCTCCCGCAGCACTGCCGCCCCAGGGCTCGACCCCGCCCCCGCCGTCCCACCCGCCGACCGCGCCGTCCCACCCGTCGACCGCGCCGTCCCACCCGGCCTCCGCACCGGCGTACGCTCCGACCACGCCGTCCGTCCCTGCCTACCCTCCGACGGCCGCAGCCGCCCCACCGGCCACGGCAGTCCCGCCTGCAACGGCAGTCCCGCCTGCCACTGCCCCGGCCGCGCCGCCGCAGGCCACGCAGCAGCCGTACCACCCCGCGAACCCGTACGCGCCCACGCACTTCTCCCCCTCCCAGCCGCAGCACACCCAGCCGCAGCCGCAGCCGGGGTACCCCCACCCGCAGCCCCCCTTCCCGGCTGCCGCCCAGCCCGGGGCGGGTGGGCCCCGCCGGTCCCGGGTGGGGATCGTGGTGGCGGTGGCCGTCGCGGCCGTCGTCATCGGCGGCGCCGCCGTCTACGGCGTGGTCAAGGGGAAGGACACCGCCGACGGCAACGGCACCGGTACCGACACCGGTTCCTCCGCCTCCTCCGGCAGTAGCGGCAGTACCGGCAGCAGCAAGGAGGCCAAGCCCTCCTCCGGCGGGCCCCGCCCCGACCCGACGCCGGCCGACTACAAGAGCATCAACCTCACCGCCGGCTACCACCTCACCCTCGGTGAGGACCCGCTGCGCCCGCAGAAGGGCGAGGACGGGGGCTACGAGCTCTCCTACGACACCGGCGGCTACCTCGACGCCGAGAGCCAGGGCAGCACCTTCGCCCTCCTCGACCCGGGCCAGGAAGGCTCGCTGGCCACCTGCCGGTCCGAGACCCGCTTCACGGAGAACGTCTACGTCAACAAGCTGGGCACCGGCCGCCAGATCTGCCTGACCACGGGAACCGGCCACATCGGCCTGATCACGGTCCGCGGCTTCTCCCCGGAGGACTCCCCGAGCACCTACCTCACGCTGGACGCGACGGTCTGGCGCAACGCCGCAGCGGGCTCCGCCACCCGCTGACGCCGCCGGCGGCCGGGCCGGCGAGGTACCACTGTCGCCGGCCCGGCACCGGCCGTAGTACCCCGACCGGTTCGAAGACGCCGCCGGCACCTCCGACAACCCTGGCCGTGTGCCTCACCGGCGACCCGGACGCGACGGCAGCGCTGCGCGCCGCACCCGGCGATGTCGCAGGCCGTCACGTCTCCCGCAGCGGTGCGTACGCCTCCTCGCCCAGGCCGAATGTCCAGGCCACGCCCTGCCTCGGGGTCCGCGTGTCCGGCGGCACCCGCAGCCAGTACGTACGGCTGGTCCCGTCCGGCTCCGGCGTGGAGTTGACCACCTCCACCATCACCACGTCCTCGTCGTCCGGCAGGGGCAGCCGCCACAGCACCCCCGCCTCGTCCCGGTGCATCGGCTCGGCGCCCGACTCGCGCAGATAGCGCTCGTAGCCGTAGTGCTCCAGCATCACCCGGCGCAGCTCGGCGTTGTCCTCCGCCAGGATCCGCTCCGGCGTCAGCGCGGCCAGCTCCGCCGGGAACTCGGCGGGCACCGGCATGCCGCGCCACGCGTACAGCGCGAAACCGTCCGGGAAGGCGAGCGCGGGACCGTCACCGCGGTCCAGCCGGCCCGCCTCGTCCCGGTGCAGCTCCACCGGACGCTCGCACACCACGGCCAGCCGCTCGTACGGCCACCACCAGCCCGCCGAACCGGCCACCTCGGCCAGTCCGCGCAGCGGCGTGCCCTCCTGCGTGTCGAACGCGCACAGCCAGGCCGCGTCGTGCTGGCCGAGCACCGCGTCCAGGAGCAGCAGCCGGACCTCCGCCTCCTCGGCCGGCTCCGCCGCCGACTCCGCGACGAGCCCGGCACGTATGCGGTCCACCAGCAGCCCCGTGCTCTCCCACAGCCGGCCGCCCGTCGCGTGCCACCTGCGGCCCCAGCCCTGCGGGCCGAGCCGCTCCTGCAGCCGGGCCCGCTCGGCCGCCCACGGCGCGCTGCGCACCGCCTCGCGCACACTGCGCCCCCGGACGCCCTGCCCCCACGGCCCGTCGGCGGCCCTCAGCAGCTCCAGCGCCTCCCGGGGCGAGTCGGCCCACACGATGTGCTCCGGCTCAGCGAGCCCGGCCTCCCGGTAGGCGAGCCGCACCCCGGCCTCCGCGGCCTCACGGCGCGCGGGCCCGGTGGCGGCCGCGGCCGCCCGCCACACGTCGACGTCGTTCATCCCCATGTCCCTCACTGCTCCCGTGCTTTCCGTCCCCGCCGGTCCCCGCCGGTCCCCGCCGGTCCCCGCCGGTCCCCGCCGGTCCCCGCCGGTCCCCGCCGGTCCTCGCCGGTCCTCGCCGGTCCCGGTCCCCGGCCCTCGGTCCCCGGCCCTCGGTCCCGCCGCCCGCTCAGTCCGCCACCAGCCGCACCGCGCCCGGCACGTACTCCCGCTGGCGCACCACCCGGTACCAGCCCTTGGGCAGCGGGATCGCGGCATGCTCCTCGTGCACCACCCGCCCGCCGTCCGGGAGGTGGAGCCACATCGGCCCGGCCGACGGACCCGACTCCCGCACCAGACGGCCCGGTCCCACCACGGCGTGCGCGTGCCCGGTCACCTCGCCCAGCGCCAGCACCAGCCGGCCCCGCCCGTCCCGCGCCTCCTGCGGCGCCTCACCGATGTGCGGCGGCACCGCCGACTCCTCGATCGGCACGATGAGAACGTCCCCCTGCCGGTACATACCTCTCCCCTTCCCGATACGGCCGCCCGGTGCGCCGCGTCGATTCCGACGGTAGGAGAAGGGTCTGACAACGGCCTTCGACCGGCCCTGCCGCAGGCGTTGTCAGTGGTCCTTGCTACAACTTGCAGCACATCGGACGCCGCACGCACCGGGCGGCGCACCGGACGCGACGCGAGGCGAGGAACGGCGAAGACCCATGAGCTATGCGAGCCACCTGAAGGAGTCGTACGGGCTGCCCGTCTTCGACTTCCCCGGCCCCGAGGACGAAGGCACGACCCGGCTGCCCGAGGCCGACGCCGTCGCATGGCGGATCTCCTCCGACACCTACGACAGCGAGGAGGAGTGGACCGAGGCGTTCGCGCGGTTCACCGCCGCCGTCGACACCACCCGGGTCCGCGCGATCGTCGTCGGCGCGTGGGAGGAGGCGTACGAGAGCGGACCGGGGCGGATCATCGCGGCCCTCGTCGACGCCGGCCCCCGGCTCCCCGCCCTGCGGGCGCTGTTCCTCGGGGACATGGAGTCCGAGGAGTGCGAGATCTCCTGGATCACCCAGGCGGACGTCGGCCCGCTCCTCGACAACTTCCCCGAGCTGGAGGAGTTCGGCGTCCGCGGCGGCAGCGGGCTGCACTTCAGCACCGCCGCCCACAGCCGGCTGCGCTCCCTGACCGTCGAGACCGGCGGCCTGCCCGCCGGGTTCGTACGGTCCGTCGCCGCCGCCGACCTGCCCGCCCTGGAGCACCTCGACCTGTGGCTCGGCACCAGCGAGTACGGCGGCGACAGCGCGCTCTCCGACCTGGCCCCCGTCCTGGCCGGGGAGCGCCTGCCGAGCCTGCGTCACCTGGCCCTGCGTAACTCCGAGATACAGGACGAGATTGCCGCCGCCGTCGGCTCCGCGCCGGTCGTCGCCCGCCTGGAGACCCTCGACCTGTCCATGGGCGTCCTCACCGACGAGGGCGCGACAGCGCTGCTCGGCGGCCAGCCGCTCACCCACCTCACCAGCCTCGACCTCCACCACAACTACCTCAGCGAGCCCCTGCGGGAGCGCTTCCGGGACGTCCTGGGCACCGCCGGGGTCAGCCTCGACCTGGACCGGGGCCACGCCGACGAGGACGAGTGGGACGGCCGCGTCTGGCGCTTCGTCGCCGTCGGCGAGTAGCGCGGCGGCCATGACGGAGCATCGGTGGCACGCACCGCGGCGCTGGGCGGTCGTCGGCAACCCGGAGAACCGGCGCGTCGGCCTGTTCGCCCGGGCAGTCCGCGACGCCGGGCTCCCGGCGCCCCGCGTCGTGCCCTGGGCGGCCGTCCTGCGTGACGGCGGCGCCGAGTTCGCCGCCGACGAGCTCGTACGGCTCGACTCGCCCGGGGAGAACGCCGAGGTCGACCGGGCCCTGCGCGGCCTGGACGACCCGACCCGGGTGGAGGGCGGAGCCCGGTGGTACGCACGCTTCACCGCCGCCGTTGCCACCCTCGGCGGCGGAGTGCGCCTCGACGACCCCGACGAGCTCGCCGTGCTCTTCGACAAGCGGCTCTGCCACCGCGCCCTGGACCGCGCCGGCGTACCCGTCCCGCAGTCCCCGACCTCCGGCGGCGGCACTCCGGTGCGCGGCTGGGACGACGTACGGGCCCTGATGGAGGCGCACGGGATGCCGCGTGCCTTCGTCAAACCCGCCCACGGGTCCTCCGCGTCCGGCGTGGTCGCCGTCGAGACGGCCGGCCGGGGGCGGTTCCGGGCGACCACCTCCGTGGAGACGGCCCAGGACGGAAGCCTCCACAACTCCTTGCGGCTGCGCCGCATCACCGCGGAGCGGGAGGCCGCCGCCCTGGTCGACGCCCTCGCCCCCGACGGACTGCACCTGGAGCGCTGGTGGCCCAAGGCGTCCCTCGGCGGCGGCGCGGCGGCGGACCTGCGGGTCGTCGTCGTGGCCGGCCGGGCCACCCATGCCGTCGTCCGCACCAGCCGCTCGCCGATGACCAACCTCCACCTCGGCGGCCGGCGCGGCGACCTCGCGGCCGCGGTCGAGGCGGCCGGCCCCCACTGGGCCGAGGCCCTGCGGATCTGCGAGCGGGCCGCGGCCTGCTTCCCCGGCACCCTGTGCGTCGGCGTCGACCTGCTCCCCGCGGTCGGCTGGCGCCGGTTCGCCGTCGCCGAGGTCAACGCCTTCGGCGACCTGCTGCCCGGCCTCACCGGGCTGCCCGGCAGCGGAGCCGAGGGCGCGGACACCTACGCGGCCCAGGTCGCCGCAGCACCCGCGTACGCACGCCACGGGCACCACCGCCCGCACCCCGGGCACCACCCATGAGCACCACCCATGAGCAGCGCCCCCACCTGCGTACGTACGGCACGGGCACTGCACCTGCCCTGCACCTGCACCACAAGTACCGCCTGCACCACGAGCATCACCCGCACCACAGGCACAGCCCACACCACGAGCACGACCCACACACGAGCAACGCCCGCACCACGAGCACCACCACCCGAGGAACCACCGTGCATCCGCCTGAGACCGCCCCACCGCCAGCCGTCGACGAGGCGCCCGACATGAACGAGGTCGTCGGCCGCGACGACCTGCTCCTGCTCACGCTGGACACCCTGCGCCACGACGTCGCCGCCGAACTGGCCGCCGCCGGGCGCATCCCGAACCTCGCCCGCCACCTGCCCGGCGGCGCCTGGGAGAAGCGGCACGCCCCCGGCAGCTTCACCTACGCCTCCCACCAGGCGATGTTCGCCGGGTTCCTGCCCACGCCCGCCACCCCCGGACCGCACCCGCGGCTGTTCGCGGCGCGGTTCGCCGGCAGCGAGACGACCGCAGGCCGCACCTACGTCTTCGACACCCCGGACCTGGTGTCCGGCCTGGCCGCGGCCGGCTACCGCACCGTGTGCGTCGGCGGCGTCGGCTTCTTCAACAAGCAGGGCGCGCTGGGTGGCGTACTGCCCGGGATGTTCCAGGAGAGCCACTGGGAACCGGGGTTCGGCGTGGCGTCCCCCACCTCCTTCGAGGCCCAGGTCGAGCGGGCCGAGCAGGTCGTCGCCGACCTGCCGGCGGACCGGCGGCTGTTCCTCTTCCTCAACGTCTCCGCCCTGCACCAGCCCAACTGGTTCCACCTCCCCGGTGCCACCCGGGAGGCCGGGGACACCCGCGCCAGCCACGCCGCCGCCCTCGAGTACGTCGACCGGCACATCGGCCGCCTCTTCGCCGCGATGAGCTCGCGCCGCCGCTGCTTCGCCGTGGTCTGCTCGGACCACGGCACGACCTACGGCGACGACGGCTACACCGGCCACCGCCTGGCCCACGAGGCCGTGTGGACCGTGCCGTACGCCCACTTCTTCCTGGAGCCGTCCGCATGACCGCCCCCGCCCCCGCCGTGCCCCTGCCCGTGACGGCTCCCGCGGTGCGCCCGTACCAGAGCTACGTCTACGCCTACCCCCACAAGACCGCCTACGAGCCGCTGCCCGGCCGCCCCGCCCTGCGCGACCTGTGGCGCGGCGAGCGCAAGGACGCGCTCTCGCTCTACCTCCACATACCGTTCTGCGAGGTCCGCTGCGGCTTCTGCAACCTCTTCACCCGGATCGGTGCCCCCGACGGCCTCACCGGCCGCTACCTCGACGCCCTCGACCGCCAGGCCGCCGCGGTCCGCGAGGCCCTCGACGACGGGGCCGACAAGGCCGGCGAGGCCGACAAGACCGACAAGACCGACGAGGCCGGTGAGACCGGCACCGGCCCGGTGCGCTTCGCCAATGCCGCCTTCGGCGGCGGCACCCCCACCTTCCTGACGGCCGACGAGCTGAACCGGCTCTGCGACATCGCCGAGCACCGCATGGGCGCCGACCTGCGCGCCATTCCGCTCTCCGTCGAGGCCTCGCCCGCCACCGCCACCGCCGACCGCCTCGCGGTCCTCGCCGAGCGCGGCACGACCCGCCTCAGCATCGGCGTGCAGAGCTTCGTGGACGAGGAGGCCCGCGCCGCCGTACGACCCCAGCGCCGCGCCGACGTCGAAGCCGCGCTCGGCCGGATCCGGGACGCCCGCATCCCCGTCCTCAACATCGACCTCATCTACGGCATCGACGGCCAGACCCCCGCCAGCTGGCGCACCTCTCTCGACGCCGCGCTCGCCTGGCAGCCCGAGGAGCTCTACCTCTACCCCCTGTACGTCCGCCCCCTCACCGGCCTGGCCCGGCGCACCGCCCACACCGACCGCGCGTGGGACGAACAGCGCCTGGACCTCTACCGCCGCGGCCGCGACCACCTCCTCGCGCAGGGCTACGAGCAGGTCTCGATGCGCATGTTCCGCCGCGCCGGGGCGGCCCCGCAGGGACCCGACGACCATGCCTGCCAGACCGACGGGATGATCGGCCTCGGCTGCGGAGCCCGCTCCTACACCTCCGCCCTCCACTACTCCTTCGACTACGCCGTCGACATGGGCGAGATACGCAGGATCATCGACGACTGGACGGCGACGCCCGACTTCGGCCGGGCCGTGCACGGCCGGTACGTCACCGGCGACGAGGCACGCCGCCGCCACCTCCTGCAGTCCCTGCTCCAGGCGCAGGGCATGCCGGTCGCCGACTACCGCGACCGGTTCGGGACCGGCCCGCACGAGGACTTCCCCGCCGAACTCGCCGCCTTCGCCGACCGCGGCTGGCTCCACGACGGCGGCGCCGGACCGCTCCTGCGCCTCACCCCGGAAGGACTCGCCCACTCCGACGCCCTCGGCCCCGAACTCTTCTCGCCCGCCGTCCGGGCGGCGATGGCCGCCTACGAGCCCAAGTAGCCGCCGTGGACCTGACGATCCTCTACCGCGGCCCGCTCGCCTCCTGCGACTACGACTGTCCGTACTGCCCCTTCGCCAAGCGCCGCGACACCCCCGGCCGGCTGCGGGCCGACCGGGCGGCCCTCGAACGGTTCACGGGCTGGGCCGCCGGGCCCGCCCGGACCGGCGACCGGCTGTCCGTCCTGTTCACACCGTGGGGCGAGGGACTGGTCCGCTCCTGGTACCGGCGCGCCCTGGTCGAGCTGTCGCACCAGCCGCACGTCGAGCGCGTCGCCATCCAGACCAACCTCAGCTGCCGCACCGACTGGCTCGCGGAGGCCGACCCCGCCACCGTGGCGCTGTGGTGCACGTACCACCCCGGACAGACGCCGTACGAGCGGTTCCTGGCGAAGGTGCGGGACCTCGCCGACCGGGGCGTCCGCCACAGCGTCGGCATCGTCGGCCTGCCCGGGAACCTGGCGCACGCCCGACGGCTGCGCGCCGAGCTCCCCGGCCACGTGTACCTCTGGGTCAACGCCGCCGAGGGCCACACCTACACGGACGAGGAGGCGGCGGCCTGGACCGCCCTCGACCCCCTCTTCCCGTACAGCCGCCACCCGCACCGCTCGGCCGGTCTGCCCTGCCGTACCGGTGAGTCGGTCGTCTCCGTGGACGGTGACGGCACGGTCCGCCGCTGCCACTTCGTCCGCACCGAGCTGGGCAACCTCTACGACGGCTCGTACCGGGCGGCGCTCGCCCCGCGCCCCTGTCCGCTGTCCGTCTGCGACTGCCACATCGGATACGTCCACCTGGAGACGCTCCCGCTGTACGACGTGTTCGCCGGCGGAGTCCTCGAACGCATCCCCGCCGCACCTGAGCCGACGCCCCTCACCCTGAGCCGACGCCCCGCGCCCTGAGCCGCCGTCCCGCTCCCGGATGTGCGAAGGAGCGGGTGCGGTGCTGGAATGGTGGAGGGGAGGGACGTCGGCTGACGCGCAGCACCGGCAACATCCGTGGGGACGGCGTGGTGGGAAGGAGCGGCCCCATGACGCAGCCGACCCAGCCCGGCCCGGATCCCGGGCCCGGCCGGCCGGGCCCGCAACCCGGAGCCCCGCCCGCACGCACGCAGGCCACCCAGCCCGAGGAGGCCGACAAGCTCCGCGAACTGCTGCGCAGCCCCGGGTACCTCAAGACGCTCGTGTTCTGCGGGCTCCTCGGCATCCCGGTCTCGCTGGCCGCGTTCTGGTTCCTCTCCGGGCTCCACGCCCTGGAGAACTGGGTGTGGGAGGACTTCCCGCACGCCTTCGGGTACGACACGGCTCCGTGGTGGTGGCCGCTTCCGATGCTGCTCGTCGCGGGCGTGTGCGTCGGCCTGATCGTCAGCCACTTTCCCGGCGCCGGAGGGCACATCCCCGCCGCCGGCCTGCACGCGGGCGGTCCGGGAGCGGCGGCCCTGCCCGGGGTGGTCCTGGCGGCGGTCTTCAGCCTGCCGCTCGGCGCCGTCCTCGGCCCCGAGGCCCCCCTCATCGCGATGGGCGGCGGCCTCGCGCTCGCCTTCCGGCATCTGACGGGATCGCTGGAGACACCGCAGAGCGCCGTGCTGCTGGGCGCCGCCGGTGCCGCCGCGGCGGTCGCCACGATCTTCGGTAATCCGGCCGTCGCCGCCGTGCTGCTCATGGAGATGGCGGGCGTGGGCGGGCCCCGGCTGTTCGCCGTCATCCTGCCCGCCCTCCTGTCGAGCGGCATCGGCTCCCTGGTGTTCACCGGCTTCGGCCGGTGGACCGGTCTGGAGGTAGGCGGCCTGTCACTGAAGTCCGGCCCGCCGGACGGCGCGCACGTCCCACTGGACGCCGGTGACGTGGTCTGGTCGGTCGTCATCGCCGTGGTCCTGGCCCTCTGCATCCACCTCATCCAGTACGGCGGCCGCCTCGCCGCCGTCCGGGTCGTCCGGCGGCCCGTGCCCGTCACGACGCTCTGCGCGCTGGCCGCCGGAGTGTGCGCGGCCGTCTACGCCCTGACCACCGACCGCTCTCCCGCGGACGTGGCCTCCTCGGGCCAGGCCACCCTGGCCCAGCTGGTCGCGGATCCGCACGCATGGAGCGTGGGCGCCCTCCTCGCCGTCCTGCTCTGGAAGGGCATCGGCTACGCGCTGTGCCTGGGGAGCCTGCGCGGCGGCCCGATCTTCCCGGCCCTGTTCCTCGGAGCCGCGGCCGGCGTCCTCCTGGCGCCGCTGCCGGGCCTGGGCGTCACGGCGGGGATCGCGGCCGGCATGGCCGCGGCCGTCACGAGCGCGATGCGACTGCCCGTCAGCGGGGTCGTGCTGGTGATCCTGGTGCTCGGCAGCTCGGCCATGATCCCGGTGGTGATCCTGGCCGCCGTGGTCGCGTTCGTGACCACCGAACTCCTCCCGGACGGCCCGGCGGTCCCGCTCATGGAGACCGCGAAGCCCCCGGCGGTCAGGGCATGAAGTGCGCGACCAGGAACACCACCCGCCGGTTGTCCTTCCGCTCCGCCTCACTCGCGGGCACCCTGAACTCCAGGTCGGCGGCGCCCGCGACGGCCGTGAAGATCGAGGTCCGCTTGAAGTCGCGCAAGGTGGCCGGCGGGGTGAGCCCCGATATCAGGAGGCGCTTACGGATCTCCTGGAACAACCACTCCACCGCGCTGTCGGCGCGCTTCCTGGCGGCGGACCGCTCGCTCTCCCGCCGCTGTTCGGGCGTCAGCCCCGGTGTGTCGTCCCGGTCGGAATGGCCGACGACGGTGACGACGAAGAACTGGCCCTCGAACTCCTCGGCGTTGGCGGCCCGGTCGGCGATCTCCTGGCGGACCGTGTCCTGCGCCCCCTGCGACAGCGTGTCCAACAAGGTACCGAAGTCCGACTGCCCCGCCCCGTATCCCGATACGGGTATTTCCGCCTCGAACGTGACCATGGCGGTGTTCCCTCGATGGGTTCCCTGTGCTCGTACACCACGATTATCCGTTCGGCCGTACCCCGCCGCGACTCCGGCGGGGCCGGGCGTGACGGGGGCGTGCAGCGGCAGAGCCCCGTGACCGCCTGGATCGGATGCCACCTCCGCGCGGTAGACGGCATCGACCGGCCGGGCGCCGGAACCAGCTACGCGCTCCGGGTCAGCAGACCGGCGTCGATGACCTCAGCGATGAGGCTGGCGCCGCGGCTGTTCTGGTGGATGTGGTCGGTCGTGAGCACGAGACCTCGCCGCCTCGAGATCGTGTCGAGGCTGCGGCGCAGCACTGCGTGCTCGACGAGGACGCCGACGGCCGCTGCGGGCGTCACCTCCCGGTATGGAATCGGCGGCGGGTCCGCTCGGCGCAGTTCCTCGATCTGGCGTTCGTGGAGCGGAAGGTAGGCCACCTCGTTGGTGGCAGCGACATCGGCGATCATCCGGCTGTACGCCTGCGATGCCTGTGCCGCTGCTCCGTCGAGTTGTTGGCCGAGTACCGGTAGCGACAGCAGACCGATCGTCGCGTCGGTCTCCGCTCGCAGCCGTGCGACGACGGCTCCCAGGCACTGTTGGAACCAGCCGGCCGACGGGCGATCGGGGAGCTGCTTGCGCTTCATGGCCTGCTCGACGGGGTAGCCGGCAAGGCTCGCCCGGGCGTCGTTGGTCCCGATCAACACGGTGATCACATCGGGTGGGTTCCTGACGACAGCATCGAGGCGCTGCAAGAGGTTGTAGGCGAAGTCGCCGTTGGCGCCGAAACGGGCGAGCTGCACGTCACCGGGAGGGTGGCGTCGCCGGAGAAGATCCAGGTAGTCGACGCTGAACTGCGCGCGGGTGAGGCTGTCGCCGAGGCACGCGATGCGTGTCGTCACCGAGCTTCCTCCGGACCGGGCGTGCCGACGCGTTCGGTCGGGCGGGTGTCGGTCCGTCGACGGTGGTCGGTGCCGAGGGTCGCAGTGATGGCCAGGATGGACGTCGGCCCCTCCATGTCGACCACGTGCCATACCCCGGCCGGGTTGATGGTGGCCTCGCCCGGCCCGAGCAGAACGCGGTCGGGGACCCCGCCCACGTCGCGGGTGACCGTCACGGACCCGCTGAGGCAAACGACCAGTTCGTCGCCTGCAGGGTGGCTCTCCCAGTGGTCGCCGAGTCCGTCGCCGTCGAAGATCATCACCATTCGGCCCTCGGCGCCGTCTGCCGCGACCGCGGCGCTGTAGGCCTGGAGCACCTCCGGGTCCCAGGTGAAGCCCTCGACGGGTTTCGCTCTCGATCCCAGTCCGAGGTGCACGGGGGTGGTCCGCAGGTCCATGGCATTGCGTTCGTGGTTGACGAGTCTCATGCCGACGATCGTCCACGACAGCGATCGGGCGGTCTTGAAGAAAAGGGAAGAGAAGCCGACGCGACGGGCAGACGGCCGGCGGCTACCCGGCTCCGAGGAGGACTTCACCGCGACGCCAGGCCGTCGGCGATCGGCCCGTGAACTCGCGCCAGTCCCGGACGAGATGGGCCTGGTCGGCGTAGCCCGAGACGGCTGCCACATCGCCCCACGGGAGCGGGTCCCGCGCCGCCGCCAGTTCGTGCGCGTGCTCGAAGCGCAAGACTCGGGCGAAGGTCTTCGGCGACAGGCCCACCTCACCGCGAAACCGCTCGGTGAGGTACCGACGGCTCCAGCCGAGTTCCGCGGCGACCGCACCAACCTGGACGCACCCCCGCGCGGCGACGAGGCGGCGCCATGCCTCGGCCACCTCGGGGCGCATCCAGCGCACATGCTCGCCGCAGGCGCCACGGCCGACAGCTCGGAGGAGCAATTCGTCCAGCGCGGTGAACCGCGCCGCCCATGTTGTCGCCGATCGGAGCCGGTCGACCAGCTCGACGGCAAGCGCTCCGAGAAGCTCGTCAAGTGGGACCAGTCGGTGGGCGAGCTCGGCGGCGGGCATGCCGTAGATGGCCCGGGCCCCGAGCGGCGTCAGCGATACCTGAACACCTTGCTGGCGTCCGTCGTGGTGAATCGCGACGGACCGGCACATCAGACCGCCGGCCACGCTGCCGAATCGGCTGACCGGTGACCCGTCGTCAACGCCCGCCGCCACCTCCAGAGGATCTGACAGGCTGATCACCGCAGTGAGCGCGCGGCTCGGCGGGCCGCAGTGCACCCCCGTCGGGAGCCCGCGGAGGTCGAAGCCGACATACGAGTCGACGTACGGCCGCAAGACGGGCGCCGGACGTGCACCGATCCCGGTAGGCGTGTGGTCCTCCATTTTCGTCAGTGTACGAGCCGCCCAGCCCAGGAAGATCACCGTCCAAGGACTGATCACCGCCGTTTGCGGCTGGTGAGTTGCCCCTTTGGTGCGTATCTCGGTCACACCCCTGATGCGGCGAACGGGCGCGCACGGACCCCGTGCAACCGATTCCCGGCTGTTGAAAGCCGACCATACTTGTGGGTAACAGGTCCGGATCGTGCCGGATTTGATAGTTGTGGAGTTGTACGGTGCCGTTCGCGTCGAGGGAAGGGAGACGGGGCCGTGTTCGATGTGCTGCGTCCCACCACCGTCACCTGCTCCTACTGCAAGGCCGGCCCGGCCGACGGCGGGGTGCGCACCGTCTGCATCGGGGAGCGGTCCCTGTCCGTGACCTGGCACACGGCCGACTGTCCTCACCTCGCCGCCGACCGCATCCTCGCGGAACGCGAGAGCTGAGCGCTCCGCCGGAAATGCGGTGATGGAACCGCGGGCCGGTGGGGGCTGGTCGTGCCTGCCCACGCGGCGGAGCCGCATATGCGGACAGCCCCGCGCCCCTGACGGGGTGCGGTACCGCACCGGACTTCGCCGATCCCGCTTCAGAACCGCGGTTGGTCCCACGGTGTCGGGAGTACCTCGAAGCCGCTGAAGTGCTCCGACTCCGACGGCCCCGACGGTTCGTCCCGTACGTCGATCCCGCGGACCTCGGCCGCCGGCGGTCCCGTGCGCGCCCAGCGCACCATCGACGCGACGGCCTCCTCCTCGCCCTCGAACACCGCTTCGACCTCGCCGCCGGGCAGGTTGCGTACCCAGCCGGACACCCCGTGCGCCAGGGCCGTGGTCCGGCACGAGTCGCGGAAGAACACCCCTTGGACCCTGCCGGACACGATCACGTGCTTCCTCGCCATGCCCCGACCATACGGCCCGCCGCGGCCGGCGCCGGGCCGACCGGGCCCGGGGTGTCGGCCGCGCCGCCCCGCGGCCCGGTCAGCGTACGGCCACCAGCACCTGGCTCGTGCCGAACTGCCAGACCACGCCCACGTCCGCGAAGCCTGCCTCGCGCAGCAGCCGGACGTGGCCGCGGACACAGAGGTCCGCCGTCTCGCAGGGCGGGTGGCCGCGCTCGCCCCGGCGGGCGAGGACGGCGGCGAGGTCGGGGTCGGCTGCGGCCCCGGACCACCAGGACTGCCAGTCCTCGTGCGCGGCGGCCAGGTGCCGCTCCGCGTGCCGGGCGTCGAGCTCGAGGGCCAGGGACTGGATCCGGGGGGACGTCAGGCCGATGTGGTCGCCGTTGACGAGGACGCCGCCCGGCCGCAGCCGCTCGGCGAGGTCCCGGTACGCCGCCCGCAGTGCCTCCGCGCCCAGGTAGTGCAGGGCCGTGGTGGAGACGGCGGCGTCCACCGGCCGGTCCAGGCCGAGGCCGTCGAGCCACCCGGGCGCGCCGATCAGCGCCTCGGCGAAGCGCAGCCGCGACTTCCCGCCGTAGTGCGCCCGGCCCAGCTCCAGCAGGAGCGGGTCGGCGTCCACGGCGAGCACCTCGGCGTCGTCGGGCAGCCGGGCGGTCAGCCGGGCGGCCAGCGAGCCCGGCCCGCTGCCCAGGTCGAGGACCAACGGGGCGGGTGTGCCGAGCGTGATGTGCTCGACCACGTCCGCGATGACGGTGAACCGCTCCTCGCGGTCGACCGCGTACCGCTGCTGCTGGCACTCCCAGCGCTCGACCCAGCGGGCGGCGGTCACGGTGTTCAGGTGCATGGCGTGCTCGTGTACATGGCGTTCGAGCCGTCTTCCGGGCTGTCGTGGGACTGTTTGTGCTTTTGAAAATCATTGCAGATCGGCGAGGGTGTCGACCAATCCCTCCATCTCTTCGAGCGTGTTGTAGACGTGGACGCTGACACGCACCGAGGTCTCCCGTACACTCCGGCCGGCCTGGCAGTGGCCGTCCGAACGCACCATGAAGCCGCGGCTGTACAGGACGAACCCCAGGTCCTGGGCGCTGATCCCGCGGTGCCGGAAGGTCACGATGCTGCCCCTGCGCTGCACCTCGGAGCCGGCCGCGAGGCTGGTCCGGCAGCCCAGGACCTCGTAGGCTGCCGGCATCCGGGACAGGGCGTCGGTGAGCAGGGCCGTGAGCGCGGTCGTCCAGCGGGCGATCCGGTCCGGCCCCGCCTCCTCCAGCCAGTCCAGGGCCGCCACCAGGCCGGCCACCCCGGCGGTGTTCGGGGTGCCCTCCCAGCCGCCGGGGCGGAACGCCGGGCCGCGCGCACCGCGCGCCCACACCGCTCCGGTCCCCGGCAGCGCGAGGGCCTTGTGGCCGGAGAAGGCCAGGAAGTCCACGTCCAGGCCGGCCAGGGACACCTGCTGGTGCCCGACGCTCTGCGCGGCGTCCAGGCAGATGACCGCGTCCGGTCCGACCGCCTCGCGCAGCCGGTGCACGTTCATGTCGGCGCCGTACACGTGGTGGACGTGGGTGGCGGCCACGAACCGCG
Organism: Streptomyces bambusae; assembly: GCF_019400985.1. Taxonomy (GTDB): domain Bacteria; phylum Actinomycetota; class Actinomycetes; order Streptomycetales; family Streptomycetaceae; genus Streptomyces; species Streptomyces bambusae_A. The sequence goes on along the minus strand of NZ_WTFF01000057.1, from coordinate 6,002 downwards.
TGCGGGGGCCGGCGAGTTCGGCGAGGAGCCGCGCATCGTAGTCGCCGGAGGAAGCCTGGTACGGCAGCGCGCGCACCCGGATCCGCACCCCCTGCCGGGCCAGCAGGTCGCGGGCCTCCAGCCAGGGCGCCAGGTTCGCCTCGTGGTCCTCGTACGGGACGAAGATCTCGTCGCCGTCGCGGAGCAGGGCGGGCAGCCAGTCCCGGGCCACGGTCCGCAGCCCCTCCGAGGTGCCGCTCGTGAAGTGCACGCGGGACCGGTCCGGGTCCGGGTCGCCGAGGAAGGCCTTGACCCGGTCGCGGGCGCCCTCGACCAGCGCCGTCGTGGTGTTGGCCCACGGGTACGAACCGCGGCCGGAGTTGGCGTTGGCCGTGGTCAGGTAGATCCCCACGGCGTCCAGGACCGCCTGCGGCTTCTGCGCGGTGGCCGCGCTGTCCAGGTATGCCGGCCCCGGCGGCCCGGCCAGGATGGGGAACTGCGCGCGCAGCGGGGACTGCCACGCGGCCAGCCGGGCGAGCTCCCCGGCGGGATCGGTCAGGCGGTGGGCCGGGCCCGCCGCGACGTCCGCACCTGTCATGTCGGCTCCCGTGCCGGCTCCCATGTCAAGCTCCCATGTCAGTCGCGTACCAGAGGCGCGCCCGCGTCCCGCCAGGCGATGATCCCGCCGGCCAGGCTCCGCACGTCCGGATGGCCCATCCGGGTCAGCAGCGCCGCGTACCGGGCGGACTGCTCCCCGACCGGGCAGGCCAGTAGCACGGGTGTGCTCCTGCTGAACGGCAGCCCGCCGCGGACGAGTTCGTCGAACAGCTCGTCCACGATGTTGACCGAGCCGTCGATGTGCAGCGCCCCGTACGCGAAGGGCCCGCGCAGGTCGACCACGAGCGGCTGCCCCGTGGCGATCCACGCCCGCGCCGCCTCGACGCCGACGGACGGCGCCGCCCGCACCTCGGCCTCGGTCAGGGTGGCGACCGAGTTGCGCGCCGGGGGCCGGCCCAGCAGCTCCGGACGGATGCGGCGCACATAGCCCAGATAGCTCTCGACCCGGTCGCAGACGATGAAGACGGCCGTCCGCCGCTCCGTCAACTCCTCGTCCAGGGGCCGAAGATGGCGCACCGCCCCGTAGTACGCGGCCCCGCCCGTCGGCCCGGACAGCAGCCCGCAGCGGCGCAGCAGGATCACCATCCCCTCCACCGCCTCGTCCGCGCCCACGCCCTCGATCGTGTCGTACACGGCCGGGTCGAACAGGCCGACCTCCTGCACCTCGTCCAGGGTCCTGATCCCCGGGATGAAGTCGGACTTCTGCCCCACCAGCCCGACGACCCGCACGGAGGGGTCGTGGGCGCGCAGCGCCGAGGCGACCCCGGTGGACGAACCGGCCGTGCCCACACAGGTGATGAACCAGTCGGGGGCACGGCCGTCCAGATCGGCGATGATCTCCGGGCCGGTGCCCCGGGCGTGCGCCTCGGCGTTCAAGGGGTTGAAGTACTGGTCGGTGTGCAGGTGGGAGCTGCCGGGGCGGGCCAGCTCCTGGTGGAAGCGGGTCAGCGGGTCGTCGGTGTCGGTCGGGTCCAGGCACTCGCTCTGCCCGGGCAGTTCCTCGATCTCGGCGCCGAGCAGCAGGAGCAGGTCCTTGACCTCCGGGATGCGCATGCGGTTGGTCACGCTCTTGAACGGCAGTCCGTGCAGGCCGGCAATCAGGGCCAGGGCCTTGGCGGTGTTGCCGCTGGAGAGCTCGACCACCGTCTCGCCCCGGGCGGCGGCGCCGGCCAGGCCCGGGCGCACCATGTTCCAGGCGGCCCGGTCCTTCAGGGAGCCGAACGGATTGAGCATCTCCAGCTTGGCGTAGAGGTCGATGTGGCGCAGTCCGTGCACCGCCGGATCGATGCGCACCAGCGGGGTGTTGCCGATGGCCTCGGTGATGGAGTCGTACCTCACGCCTGCTGTTCCCCCGTTTCGTCGAGCGGCCAGTACTCCTCGTCCAGGCGCCAGCGCCAGGATCCCCCCTCCTCCCAGACGGCCACCTTGCGTGCCTCGGGCTGCTGTTGGGCCCGGGTGGCGGTGAAGTCCATGCAGTATCCGGCGGTGTTGGCGAACGCGAGCAGGTCGCCGGGGCGCGGCAGGGCCGGCAGGAACACCGTCCGGCGGGTGATCAGGTCGGACTCCAGGCACAGGTTGCCCACGAGATGGACACCGACGGCGCCGCCCGCCGGCTCCCCGCCCCGGTCGCGGGGCACGGGCACGGGGTCCAGCAGGACGCCGTGCTCCTCCAGGCTGACGTCGCGGGCGTTCATGGCCAGCCGCACCAGGTACGGCTCGCCGCAGCCGGAGTCGCGCACCTCCACGACCCGGCCCAGGGTGATCCCGCACTGGTCCACCAGGGCCCTGCCGGGCTCGGCGTACAGCTCGCACAGGGACTCCAGCAGGAGCGTGCCCAGCGGGCGGCCGAGGCCGGGCGCGGGCCGGGACAGCAGCTCGTCCAGGTAAGCGGGCCCGGCCACCGGGCGGTGGGCCGGGTACAGTCCGAGCGACCCCCGGAGCACGCCGTTCTCCGCCCGGAGCCCGTAGCCGTACCCGCCCCAGCTCAGTGGCGCCCGCCGGCCCAGCACCGCCTGGGTGAGCTCGGCCGTGTACCGCTCCCACTGGGCCGCGTGCGCCAGGTAGTTCACGCCGAAGCCGCCGCCCACGTCGACCGCGAACGGCCGGAATCCCCGGATCCGCAGCTCGTCCGCGGCGCGCAGGCAGCCCTCCAGCGCCGTGGCCTTCTCGTCGAGGCCGACGGTGTCGAGGTGGTACCCGACGCCCACGGGCTCCAGGGCGTCCCGGTAGCGCTCCAGTACGTCGAGGAGTCCGCCCAGCTCCTTGACCGGGGTGCCGAAGCGGCTGCGCCGGGAGAGCATCCGGGCGCCGGAGCTCTCGAACTCCGACAGCCGCAACAGCACCCGCAGCGGCGCCAGTCCGCAAGCCCTGACCAGCCTGGCCGCCGCCGCGAGCTCCCCGGGCCCGTCGGCGTTCACGATCACCCCGCAGCGTGCGGCGAGCCAGAGGAACTCCGGTTCCTTCGGCCCGGTCGCCATGATCCGGTCGGCCGTGAACCCCGAGGCGAGGGCGTGCTGCAACTCGCCGAGGGAGGCCGCGTCGAGACCGGCGCCGGTGGTGGTCAGACGGCGGACGAGGGCGCTGGACCGGTTCGCCTTGTGCGCGAAGTACAGCCTGCCGGTCAGCCGGTGGCGCCGCAGGACCGCGTCGAAGCCCTCGGCGTTGTCCGCGATCTGCTGCGGCAGCAGCACGTTGAGCGGCGACCCCAGGGCGTCCACCAGCGTGTGCAGGAACGCGGCCGACCGCAGCAGCGCGGCCGGCCGCCGGTCGAGGCGTGGTTCGAGGTGCAGAGGGGCTTCGCCGTACAGAGGGGCGTCACTCATCCCAGCTGTTCCTCCCCGACGAGGAATCCGGACCGGCACTGGCGCTCGCTCGTACAGCTCTGCCCATCATCGGGTCTTTCACGCCAGGTCTCCAGGGCCAGTCCGGGGTTGCGGGCCCGGTTCGGCCGGATCGGGGCGGTTCAGCGGCTCAGCGGTGCGCCTCCTGGTGCGGCTCGACCCGGGCCGGGGGGACCTGGCCGGCCGGGTCCACCGGCATCCGGAGGCTGCCGTAGCGCTCCATCCGCTGCCAGCGCAGGCGCGAGCCGGCGACGGCGGTGAAGACGGACTGGATGACGACGAGGTACATGAGCTGGCGGTGGACGAACTGCTGCAGGGGCAGGCTCCACAGCGGTCCCGGGCGCTCGTCGTCGAGGTGGAAGGCGTACAGCCCCATCAGGACCTGGAGCACCAGGAACGCCGTCCACAGGCCGAGGATGCGCACCGGGTCGAGGAAGACGAGGCCGTAGACGGCGAAGATGTCCACCACCGGTGCCAGCAGGGGCAGCAGGACCTGGAAGGTCAGCAGGTAGACCAGCCCGCGCCTGCCGAGTTTGCCGGCCTGCCCGCGCTGGGTGAGGGCGCCCCGGTGCTTCCACATCGCCTGCAGGGTTCCGTAGCACCAGCGGTAGCGCTGCTTCCACAGGGCGCCGAGCGTGGCCGGCGCCTCGGTCCAGGCCTTGGCGCGCTCCTCGTAGACCACGCGCCAGCCGTCCCGGCACAGGGCCATCGTGAGATCGGTGTCCTCGGCCAGGGTGGTGCCGCTGACCCCGCCGACACGCAGCAGCGCCTCGCGCCGGAACGCGCCGACGGCGCCGGGGACCGTGGGCATGCACTCGGCCAGGTCGAACAGGCGGCGGTCGAGGTTGAAACCGACGACGTACTCGATGTGCTGCCAGCGCCCGAGCAGGCCGCCGCGGTTGACCACCTTCGCGTTGCCGGAGACGGCGCCCACCCGGCGGTGCGCGAAGGGCTGGACGATCATGCGGACGGCGTCGGGCTCGAAGACGGTGTCGCCGTCGACCATGACCAGCAGGTCGTACGAGGCCGCGGCGATGCCGGTGTTCAGGGCGGCAGGCTTTCCCGCGTTCTGCTGCCGGATGACGCGCACACCGGGCAGCCGGAGGGCCTCGACGAGGTCGGCCGTGCCGTCCGTGGAGCCGTCGTCGACGACGATGACCTCCACGGGGTGGTCGGAGGCCACCAGGGAGCGGACGGCGGCCTCGATGCCCGCGCTCTCGTTGTAGGCGGGGACGATGACGCTCACGGGCGCGGTGACCGGAGCACCCCACGGCCTGCGGCGCATCCGTACGTGGCGGCGGGCCGCGACGACGACGGCGACCGCCCGCAGCAGGCTGACCGCGCCCGCGCCCCACAGCAGCCAGGAGAGGGCCTCCAGCACCGCGTCGCCGCCGCGGATCGCGGTGATCAGGGCGAGGCCCTGCAGGCGGTCCGAGGTCGCGGCCGGCTGCGTGGTCCGCGGCAGGGAGACCGCCTGTCCGACGGTGGTGAACCGCCAGCCGCCCGCCTTCAGCCGCGGCACGAGCTGTTCGAGCGCGGCGACGGTCTGCGCGCGGTCCCCGCCCGCGTCGTGCAGCAGCACGATCTCCCCGCCGGAGCCCTTCGGGGTGGCGTTCGCGACGATCTGCCCGGCACCCGGGCGGCGCCAGTCCTCGCTGTCCCGGGTCGTCAGGACGGTCAGGTACCCGTCCTGTCCGGCTTGGCGAACGGCGTCCCAGTCCGCGTCGGTGAGCGCCGCGCTGCTGGAGGAGTACGGCGGCCGCAGCAGCGGGGTGGTGACGCCGGTGGCGCCGGCGACGACGAGCTGGGTCTGGCGCAGTTCCAGGGAGCGCCGCCAGCGGGACGCCGAGCCGAGGTCGGTGTGGGTGAAGCTGTGCAGGCCGATCTGGTGGCCGTCCTCGACGATCCGGCGGGCGAGGCCGGGGTTCTCGGCGACCCGGTTGCCGACGGTGAAGAAGGTGGCGCGGACGTCGTGGCGCCGGAGCACGTCGAGGATCTTCGGTGTCCAGACCGGGTCGGGGCCGTCGTCGAAGGTCAGGGCGATCGTGCGGTCCGCCGGAGTGGCGGTCCGGGCGGCGGCGCCGTCGATCACCGGCCCGCCGGAGCTGACCTGCGCCGGTACGGACGTCGCCGCGCGCCGTTCGCGGGGGATCCCGTCGGGCCGGGTGTCGAAGAGGTGCTGGGTGTAGCCCTGGAGGAGCAGGGCCGCGGAGAGCGTGAGCACCAGGGTGGTCAGCAGCAGCCAGTGGGTGCGCAGCGGGACGTTGCGGACGGGGCTGTGCCTGCCTCGGGATCGGCGGCGGCGGTTCTTCGACAAGGGGCGGTGTTCCTGCCTGCTGCGGTGTGCGGTGCCGTACGTCTGCGTCTGTGTCTGCGTCGGCGCTGTGCCCGTGGGGCTCTGCCGGTCGCGCCGTGCGGCGCCGTGCCCTACGGGCGGGTCGGCTTGCCGCCGCCCTGGCCCGGCGGGTCGGTGTTGCGGCCGTGTCCCGCACCGGGGGGCGACGGGGCCGCGCTGCCGGGGGCCTTCGTCGGACCCGGGCCGGTGGTGGGCGCCGAGGTGCCGCC
>NZ_WTFF01000569.1 GCF_019400985.1 Streptomyces bambusae | reverse complement strand
ATCGTGGGCCTGGCGGCCCTGGTCGCCGTCTTCGCCGTCCGCGGCCGGCCCCGGCTGCTGGTCTCCGGGTTGCTGGCGCTCAGCGGGCTGGGCGCCGCCGTGGCCGCCGTCGCGGGGGCCTCCGACCGGCAGGCGCTGGCCGACGAGGCCGCCCGGACGACCGCCGACACGGCGGCGACCGTGGCCGGACTCACCCATACGGCCTGGCCGTACGTCACCGCGGCGGGCGCGCTGCTCATCCTGGTCTCGGGGCTGCTGGCCCTGCGCTTCGGACGGAGCTGGCCGGCGATGGGCGGCCGCTACGAACGGGGCACGGGCCCGGCCGCCGCCCGGCGGGCGGCTGTGGACCCGGACCGGCCCGAGGACCTGTGGAAGGCCCTGGACCGCGGCGAGGACCCGACCCGCTGACGACCGTCACCGCGGGGTGCGGAAGAATGTTTCCCGAGCGTACGACACAGCACGTTCGACAGAGCAACGAGGAGCAACTCATGGCGGGCAGCAGCCACGGACACACCCCGGCCGCCTGGACCGGTGTCATCATCTCCTTCATCGGCTTCTGCGCCGCCGGCGCCTTCATGGTGATGGCGAACCCGCTCGGGTTCTGGGCCAGCATCGCCGTGATCTTCCTCGGCGGTGTGGTCGGCATGGCGATGCGGGCGGCGGGCATGGGTTCCGTGAAGCCCGAGCACGACGACCTCGCCAAGGTCATCGCCGCGAAGGCCTGATTCCCGCACCCGTGCGACGAATCGCCGGAAAGGCGCGGCCCGGTCGGGCCGCGCCTTTCGCCATGACCGGGGAGAATCGCCGCGTGACCGTCCCCAGCACCGCCCCGGCCCCGCCCGGGCGCGCCCGGCTGCTGGCCGCCCCCGCCGTCGTCCTGACGGGCGCGGTCGCGGCCTTCACCTATGTGGGCCTCGTCGATCCCAACGAACCCGGCCACTATCCGGTCTGTCCGATGTTCCGGCTGACCGGCATCCTGTGCCCCGGCTGCGGCGGGCTGCGCAGCGCCCACGCCTTCGCCCGGGGCGACCTCGTCACCGCCCTCGGGGCGAACGCCATGGCCGTGGCCGGCTACCTCTGCTTCGCCGGATTCATGGCCCTGTGGCTGGTCCGCTCCGTGCAGCGGCGCCCCGCCCCCCGGCCCGCGCTGCGGCCCGCGTACTGGTGGGCGCTGGGGGCGCTCGCCCTGGTCTTCAGCGTGGTCCGCAATCTCCCGTTCGGTTCCGCTCTGGCACCTTGAGCCCGGCTGGTCCTACGAGGCCCCGGCCGGCCCTCGTAGGAACATCCCATTCCGAATGTCCAGGAAGTGGGATGCCGTCAACCACGTGCGGAGCGCGAGGCCGCCTGCGGATACCATTTGATTGCTGACCTTGAACCAGCCGACCGACCCGGAAGGGGGCCGCTCGCGTGAGTGTGCTCGACGAGATCATCGAAGGGGTCCGCGAAGACCTTGCCGAACGGCAGGCCCGCGTGAGCCTCGACGAGCTCAAGGAGCGTGCTGCCAAGGCGCCCCAGGCCAAGGACGGCGTCGCTGCCCTGCGGGGCGACGGCGTCAAGGTGATCTGCGAGGTCAAGCGCTCCAGCCCCTCCAAGGGCGCGCTGGCCGCGATCGCCGACCCGGCAGGGCTCGCCGCCGACTACGAGGCGGGCGGTGCGGCCGTCATCTCCGTCCTGACCGAACAGCGCCGCTTCGGCGGCTCGCTGGCCGACCTGGAGGCCGTGCGCGCCCGGGTGGACATCCCCATCCTGCGCAAGGACTTCATCGTCACGGCCTACCAGCTGTGGGAGGCCCGCGCCTACGGCGCCGACCTCGCGCTGCTGATCGTCGCCGCCCTCGAACAGGAGGCCCTGGTCTCCCTCATCGAGCGCGCCGAGTCCATCGGGCTGACGCCGCTCGTCGAGGTCCACGACGAGGAGGAGGTCGAGCGCGCGGTCGCCGCCGGCGCCAAGATCATCGGCGTCAACGCCCGCAACCTCAAGACCCTGGAGGTCGACCGCTCCACCTTCGAGCGGGTCGCCCCGGAGATCCCCGCCCACATCGTGAAGGTCGCCGAGTCCGGCATCCGCGGACCCCACGACCTCATCGCCTACGCCAACGAGGGCGCCGATGCCGTCCTGGTCGGCGAGTCCCTGGTCACCGGCCGCGACCCGAAGGCCGCCGTGGCCGACCTCGTCGCCGCCGGCGCCCACCCCGCCCTGCGCCACGGCCGGAGCTGACCCGCGCATGACCGCCGCACGCCGCACCCGCCGCCGCACCCCGGGCTCCCTGCGCCCGGGGCCGGTC
>NZ_WTFF01000568.1 GCF_019400985.1 Streptomyces bambusae | reverse complement strand
TGCCACGTGCGCCCGTTGTCCGCTTCCGCCCCGCTCGCCGTCACCGCGCCGGCGCGGGCGGCGACGACCGGCTGCACGATCGTCCGCGCCGGCGCCGCGAAGCCGGACCCGGCCTCCTCGCCCGGCCCCCGGGGCACGGTCGCATCGGCCGTCGTCCGCTCGGCCTCGGCCGCGGCCTCGGCGACCGTCAGCTCGCCCGCCGCGCGTGCCTCCTCGACCAGGCGCTCGGCCTCCGCGGTCGCCTCGGCGCGGATCCGCTCGCCCTCGGCGCGGGACTCCTCCAGGGAGACCGCGGCCTCGGACCGGATCCGGTTGGCGTCGTCGCGGGCGTCCGCCCGGGTCCGCGCCGCGTCCCGCTCGGCCGCGGCCAGCGCGTCCGTCGCCTCGGTCCGCACCCGCTGCGCGTACTCGGCCGTGTCCCCGCGCAGCTGCTCGGCCTCGGCGATCGCGTCGGCGACCGTCCGCTCGGCCAGCGACTTGGCCGCGTCCGTCTCCGTCCGCGCCTCGGTACGGATGCGGCCCGCGTCCTCGGCGGCCCGCTCGCGCTCGGCGTACGCGTCGGCGCGGACCCGGTCCGCCTCCTCCTGCGCCTCCGTCCTCGTGCGCTCCGCCGCGTGCTCGGCGGCGCTGCGCAGGCCGGTGATCTCCTCCTCGGCCTCCTCGCGCAGCCCGGACACGGAGTCCCGCACCTGCTGCGCCGTGGCCTCGGCCGCCGCGACCAGCTCGGCCGCGCGCCGCTCCGCCTCCTCGGTGAGCCGGGCCGCCTCGGCCTGGGCCTCCTCCGAGCGGCGTCGGGCCGCCGCCAGCAGCTCCTCGCTCTGCTCCCGGGCCTGCGCCCGCTCGCTGTCGGCGTCCGTACGCGCCGAGGCCAGGGTCTCCTCCGCCTCCCGGCGGCGCCGCGCGGCCTCCTCCTGGGCGGCGGCCAGCGCCTCCGCGGCCTCCTCGGCGACCCGCTCGGCGGCCGCCTTGGCCTCCGCGCGCAGCCGGTCCGCGGTCTCCTGCGCCTCCCCGCGCACCCGCTCGGCCTCGGCCTCCGCCTCGCTGCGCAGCCGTACGGCGACCTGCTCGGCCTCCGCCCGGGTGCGGCCTGCGTCCTCGGCCGCGTCGGTCCGCAGCCGCTCGGCCTCCGCCGACGCCTCCGCCTGGAGGGTGCGGACGCGTTCCGCCGACTCGGCGCGCAGCCGGTCGGTCTCGTCCGTGGTCTCCTTGCGGATGGCCTCCGCCGCGGTACGGGCGTCGCGCAGCGTCTGCTCCGCCGTGGCCAGCCGGCCCTCGGCGTCCTGGTGCAGCCGGGTCAGCTCGGCCTCGGCCTCGGCCCGCTTGGCGGCCAGCGCCTGCTCGGTCTCCTCCCGGCGCGCCCGGGCCGCCGCGTCCGCCTCGGCCGTCACGGCCTGCGCCCGCTCCTCGGCCTCGGCGCGCAGCCGCTCCGCCTCGGCGCGGGTGCGCTCCAGGGTCTCCTCGGCCTGCGTGCGCAGCGTCGTCGCCCGCTCGATGGCCTCGGCCCGCACCCGCTCGCTCTCGGCGCCCGCGCCGGCCCGCAGTTCGTCGGCGTCCGACTTGGCCTTGGTCAGCAGCTCCTCGGCGGTCTTGGCCGCCTCCTCGATCTGCTGCACAGCCTCCCGGCGGGCCTCGCCGCGGATCCGCTCGCCCTCGGCGACGGCCTCCGCGCGCAGCTGCTCGGCCTCGCCGCGCAGCCGCCGGGCCTCCTCCTGGAGTTCGACGGTGCGGGCGCGGTACTCCTCGGTGTCGTCCTTCGCCGCGCCCTTGAGCTGCTCGGCGGTGGCCGCCGCCTGGACGCGCAGCCGCTCGGCCTCGGCCTCGGCCTGGCTGCGGATGCGCTCGGCCTCCTCGCTGGCCGCCCTGGTGGTGGCCCGGGCGTCCTCGGAGGCCTTGGTCAGCACCTCCTCGGCGGTCCGCGCGGCCTTCGCCAGCTGGGCGGCGGTGTCCTCGGCGGCCGCCGTACGGGCCTTCTCGGCGGCCTCGGTCCGCAGCCGCTCGGCCTCCGCGCGGGCGTCGGCCAGGGTCTGCTCGGCCTCGGCCTTGAGGGTCTCGGCCTCCTTCGTGGCCTCGCCGACCAGCCGCGCCACCTGCTCCTTGGCGGTGCGGGTGCGCTGCTCGCCCGCGGACTCGGCGGACGCCAGCTGCCGGGCAGCGCTCTCCTTGGCCTCGGCGAGCACCCGCTCGGCCTCGCCGCGCGCCTCGCGCAGCGCGCCGTCGGCCCTGTTTCTTATACACCTCTCCGAGCCCACGAGCACGAGGCTGGACTTTTTATCCGTACTCTGCTTGTA
>NZ_WTFF01000567.1 GCF_019400985.1 Streptomyces bambusae | reverse complement strand
GGCTCGGGCCGCTGCGCGGTGGGCGGCGGCGGCCACGCCGGCGCGCAGGCGGCGCGGCTGTTCGCCGTTGCGGCCGGTCCAGTACCAGGTCATGTGGTGGAGGAACGAGGCGTGCCGGGCGGCGGGCAGCAGGGCCAGCGCGCCGAGCATGGTGTCCAGGGCATGGCCCAGGCGCAGGGCGGGGAAGTCCGGGCCGATGACCTCCAGGGCGAACTCGCTGGAGGCCTGGAAGGCGCGCTCGGCGCGGCGGACCCCGGCCGGGCCGGCGAACTTGGCGTACTCGGGCTCGTACAGGCCCTTGGCGTGGCCGCGTACGCCGCGGGGCGGACGGGTGGGCGGGGTGAGCGGGGCTGTTGGGTGGGCCTCGGGGCGGCCGGTGAGGATGCGGTCGGCCGCCTCCTCCAGGGCGGCGATCGCGTCCAGCGGGCCGTGGTGGCGCAGCCGGACGTGCAGGCCGTGCTCGTCGACGAAGCGGAGGAAGAACCAGCGGCCGTCCGGGTTGAGGGTGCGGGCGGCGGTGACGATGCGGCGCACGGTGGTGTCGATGAGCGGGTGGAGGTCCTCGTACTCTTCCCCGAAGATCCGGTAGTAGAGCCAGTCCTGGCCGGGACCGGCGTCCAGGCCCGAGGGCGGGGGCGGGGGCGCAGGCGGGGTCACCGGGCGGGCTCCTCGGGGGTGGGACGGTCCAGCCGCAGCAGGGCGGCGAGCTCGACGGCGCGGGGGCGGCCGTCGGTGTCGGTGAGCCAGTGCAGGCCGGGGCCGGGCAGGGGCTCGGTGAGTTCGACGACGTCGATGCCGCCACCGTGCAGGGTCTTGAGCAGGGCGGCCACGGCGTGCGGGGAGCCGAGATGGGTCCAGAACGGCTTCTCCGGCACGGCGGCGGGGGCCGCCGAGGAGGTCCGTACGAAGACTTCCGCGGGGATGCCGTGCGCGCGCCGCCAGACGTCGAGCCGGTCGAGGAAGGCCGCGGTGCCCTCGCCGGGCTCGGGGCGGGGCAGGGCGGAGGCCGGCAGCCGCCAGGAGGCGCGGGCGGTGACGAGGCGGCCGTGGCGGCTGCGGGGGGTGGCGCTCACGTCGGTGGGGGGCGGGCGGGTCGGGTCGTGGGGCAGGCGCTCGCCGTTGGTGAGGTAGCGGGTGGACCAGGGCTGGGAGAGGGTCGCGAGCAGCCGTACGGGGCCGTGCAGGAGGTCCAGCGGGATCACGCCGAGGTAGGGCAGGGCGATGTTCTCGCCGGTGCGGCGGTCGTACAGCTGGAGGGTGTCGGTGGCGGGGTCGTGGGAGAGGAGGAGGTCGCTCAGGTCGGTGTCGGGTCCGGCGGGTCGGCCGGGGCGGCCGGGTCCGGTGGGTCCGGCGGTGTCGGCGGTGTCGGCCGCGGGGCCGCGGAGGTCGGAGGGCCAGCTCAGGGCGGGGAAGAGGGGGCGGGCGGGGGCCTGGAGGGTGGAGTAGTCGCCGCCCGCGGAGAGTTGGCGGATCGCGCAGCCGGGGTGGAGGTCGCCGATCCAGCGGCGCAGCGGCTCGGCCATGGTGTCGCCGATGCCGGGGACGGCGCCCCAGCGGGCGAGGAGTCCGCCGGGGCCGGGGCTGACCCGGTTGACGGCGAGCAGGTACCGGCCGCGGTGCAGGGTTTCGGCGTCGGGGGCGGCCAGTTGGTGGAAGACGGTGACGGCGGCGGCGCCGGCGGTGCCGTGCGGTGCGGGCAACGGGGCGTCGTCCGGGGTGGCCGGGGCGGTCCGGTCGGCGGTGGCGGCGCGCAGGAGGAGGGTGGTGTGGTCCTCGCGGCGGCAGAAGCTGTAGAGGAAGTCGTAGAGGTCCTGGCACGTGCCGCCGGTGCCGTAGCGGCTGGTGAAGTGGGCGGTCAGGAACCCGTACAGGGTGCTGCGGAAGGTCCGGCGCCGGACGTGGCCGGCCAGTTCGCGCAGGTCGTGCTCGATCTCGCGGGCGGGCAGAGCCGGTACGGGGGTGTCGGAGGCGGGGACGTTCTCGTGGAAGAGGGGTGCGGAGTCGAGCCAGCGGGGGGCCGGGGCGCCCAGTGCGGTGAAGACGTCGGCGGCGGCGGTCCGGGCGCGGGCGTCGAGGTGGAGGCGGGTGGCGGCGTCGGCGGCGGGCAGCCGGCGTTCGGTGTCGGCGAGGACGGCGAGGGCCTCGGCGACACGGGGTCCCTGGGGGCCGGGCGGGGTACCGACGCGGTCGGCGAGGAGGGCCAGGCAGTGGCGGTCGTGCTGCTGCCAGGGGACGTCGGGCAGGAGCAGGCCCATCGCCGCCCAGCGGCGGGCCCGGGCCCGGGTGCCGGGGG
>NZ_WTFF01000566.1 GCF_019400985.1 Streptomyces bambusae | reverse complement strand
TCGCACTTCACATACCAGTTGTGTAGCTGTCGTACTTGCTATCCATGTCGGACGATCAATGTAGACTGTGTTCATGATTTGTTTTTTTTTTCAAAGCAAAAGCCGGCATCCGAGACCAGCCCAGGTCTGGGGGGTTGGGAGATGTTTAGAAGAGCCGGGGGTGGCCGCGCCCGCCGAGGGCAGGGCCCGGGCCGTCCAGAAGGCCCGGGCCGGGCCCACGTCCTGGGCGGCGACCCAGCGCAGGTGGTCGCGGAGGTCGGGCCGGCGTTCACCGCCGAGCGGGCGGCCGTCGGCGGCGTAGGCCCGGTACAGGGCGCGCCGCAGCAGCCGTACGCTCCAGCCGTCGAGCAGTGCCTGGTGGTAGGTCAGCAGGACGCGGGAGCCGCCGTCCGGTTCCTCCAGCACCGCGATCCGCAGGGCGGCCCCGGGCTCGCGCAGGTCGAACTCCCGCGTCCGCTCGGCCAGCAGCAGCGCGTGCCAGTCGGCGCTGCCCCGCGGGTGCCGCTCCGGGCGCGCGGCGGCGTACGCGCGTACGGCGACCAGCGGCGCCCCGCCCGGCGTCCTCGGCGGGACCAGGGCGGCGCGCAGCACGGCCTCGGAGTCGTACAGGCGCTGCCAGGCGGCGGGGAACCGCCGGACGTCCAGCGGCCCGGGCCAGCGCCAGTGCAGCTGCTCGACGTGCAGGCAGGCGCCGGGGTGGGTCAGCGCGTCCAGGAGTGCGTCGCGCTGCACGGGGCTGGCGGGCAGCGCGGCCAACGGTGCACCAGGCCCGGGGCTGGGGGCGGGGGCGGACACCACGGGCCCTGATCGCGCATGGTCTGATCGCGGGTGGTCTGATCGCGCATGGCCGCCGGCCTCGGTCCCTGCCCCGGCCCAGGTCCCGGCCCAGGACGGGCCGGCGGGCCTGCGGACGGACGCGGGGGCGGGTGCGGGCGCCGGGGCGGGCGCGGGCTCAGGGGAGGCGGGCGTCCCCGGGCCCGGTGGTCGTCCGCCGCCGACGGCCGTCAGCAGGTCCGACAGCGCCCCCGCCGGGTACGGCGGCGCGGGCAGCACCAGCGTGTGGTGCGTCGCGCTGTGCCGCCGCAACGCCGGTCCCTGCGGCAGCGGAGCCGTACCCGCGGGGACGGGCAGCCGGGCCAGCGCCGCCGTCAGCGCGTCCGGGGCGAGCGGCCCGTGGAGGTCGAGCGAGGGCGGGAGGCCGGGCGTGACGACGACGGTCACGGCCACGGTGGCGGCCATCTGCATTCCCTCCACTTCTCCGCTCGGCAGCTGAACAGATCTCAGATCTCAGATCTCCGTTGATCTTTTTCCAAAGGGGAGGCGTATGCGAGCTGTGCCCCCATATCCCTGACACGTTCGGGACGTCCGATGCGCGGGGCAGGCTCTCCCCCGCCCGCAACCGGTGGCCGCTGGTCCGCTAGTCCGCCGCGAGCACCTCCTCCACCACGCTCAGGAACCCCTCGTCGAGCATCGTGTGCACCGCCGTGTCCGCCGCCGGATCCAGTCCGGAGTCGTGGCAGGCCACGCTCAACAGGTACCGGCCCAGCACGCGGTGCGTGCCGAACGCCCACGCGCCGCGCGCGGCCGGCCGCCCGTCCGGAGCGATCAGCTCGCCGCTGTCCAGGCCGAAGCCGAACTCGTTGAAGTCCAGTCGAAGCCCCTGCCCCAGTGCCTTGGTGTAGGCCTCCTTGAGGGTCCACAGCCGCAGCATCTCGCCGGCCTGCCGGTCGGCCGGCAGCCGCGCCAGCTCGGCCGCCTCGGCCGGCGTGCACACCCGGTCGTGCAGCAGCTCGAAGGACATCCGCCGGTCGGCGGGTTCGGCGTCGACGCCGATCCGGCCGGTCCGGCTGACGCCGACCGCGATCAGGTCCTCGGTGTGGCTGATGCTGATGTCGATCTGGTCCAGGCCCCGGATGTACGGGCGGCCGCCGATCCGGTACGACAGGTCCAGCTCGGCCGGCCGGGTGCCGAGCGCCGCCGCGGCCGTGTACTTGACCACCATCCGCGAGGTGACGAAGCGGTAGCGGATGGCCGCGTCGGCGGTGCGCCGGTAGCGCTGCCAGTCCCGGCCGAGCAGCGGCCGCAGCCCGGCGTCCGCGAGCGCGGCGGTCAGCCACTCCCCCCAGGTCGCGTACACCACGGCATGGCCGCGGCCGGCGACACCGGCCGCGACCGCGTCCCAGGGGGCGTCCGGGCCGGTGACGTGGACGGGGGGCGCGGGGGCGGGGGCGGGCACGGGCGCGGGGGCAGTTGCGGGCGCGGGGGCAGTTGCGGGCGCAGTCGCGGGCACGGGCGCGGGCGCGGTCATACGGC
>NZ_WTFF01000565.1 GCF_019400985.1 Streptomyces bambusae | reverse complement strand
CCTATGATTCGTATCACTGCGTGTCTTCTGCCCGATCACCACGCATTTATATGTCGGACAGCTCGGCGGCCACACAGAGGTGCGACACGCGTAAGATCGCCGGCGGCTCCGGTTGTGAAAAAGAGCCCCCCGGGCGCCAGGGGCCTCCGCCCGCCCCGCCACCCGCGCCCCGCGCCCCTCCCGCGCCCCGCACACCATCAAGCTGGGCAGCCCCAAGCCCCGGCTGCGCCTGGTCGGCCTCGGGCTGACCCTGGTCATGCTGGCCTTCGTCGTACGGCTGCTCCAGGTCCAGGCCGTCGACGCCTCCGCCTACTCCGCGGAGGCGTCCAAGAACCGGTACGCCAACTACACGCTGGCCGCCGAGCGCGGCGACATCACCGACCGCAAGGGCGTCGCCCTGGCCACGAGCGTGGACGCGTACGACATCACCGCCGACCCCTCCATGTTCACGCCCAAGGAGAGCAAGGCCCCCGACGCCCCCGAGCAGGCCGCCGCCCTCCTCGCGCCGATCCTGGACAAGGACCCCAAGGACATCGCGGACCGGCTGCGCAAGAACACCCGCTACGTCGTCCTCGCCCGCCGCCAGACCCCCCAGGTCTGGAACCAGATCAAGGACCTCAAGCGGGTCTTCGCCGAGAAGGCGCAGGCCGACCGGCGGGGCAACGGCCCCGGCGCGAACGTCCTCGCCGGCGTCTTCCAGGAGCCCAGCAGCAAGCGCGTGTACCCCAACGGCACCCTGGCCGCCGGGATACTGGGCTACGTGAACGCCGAGGGCAAGGGCGCCGGCGGCCTGGAGTCCTCCCTCGACAAGAAGCTGGCCGGCACGGACGGCGAGATCACCTACGCGCAGGCCGGCGGCCGCCAGGTGCCCACCGCCGGCTCCCGCGAGAAGCCCGCCGTACCCGGCGAGGACATCGAGCTGACCATCGACCGCGACATCCAGTGGGCCGCCCAGAGCGCCATCACCGAGCAGGTCGAGAAGTCCCAGGCCGACCGCGGCTACGTCATCGTCCAGGACACCCGCACCGGCGAGGTCCTCGCGATGGCCAACGCCCCCGGCTTCGACCCCAACGACCTCAGCAAGGCCCGCTCCACCGCCATGGGCAACGCCGCGCTCCAGGACGTCTACGAGCCCGGCTCCACGGCCAAGGTGATGTCGATGGCCGCCGTCCTGGAGGAGAAGAAGGCCACCCCGCTCACCCACGTCACCGTCCCCAACCGGCTGCACCGCGGCGACCGGCTCTTCAAGGACGACATCGACCACCCGACCTGGTACCTGACCCTCAACGGGGTCCTCGCCAAGTCCTCCAACATCGGCACCATCCTCGCGACCGGACAGCTCGGATCCAGCCAGCCCGAGGCCAACCGGGTCCTGCACTCCTACCTGAGCAGGTTCGGCGTCGGCCGGCCCACCGGCCTGAACTACCCCGGCGAGTCCCGCGGCATCCTCGCCGAGCCCGAGAAGTGGTCGACCTCCCAGCAGTACACGATCCCCTTCGGCCAGGGCCTGTCCCTCAACGCCATGCAGGCTGCCTCCGTCTACTCGACCATCGCCAACGACGGGGTGCGCATCACCCCCACCCTGGTGCGCGGCAGCAAGGGGCCCGACGGGCGCTTCACCCCCGCCCCCGCCCCCGAGAAGACCCGGGTGATCAGCGAGGAGACCGCCAGGACCCTCGCCGCGATGCTGGAGTCCGTCGTCGACGACGAGGAGGGAACCGGCACCAAGGCCCGCATCCCCGGCTACCGGGTCGGCGGCAAGACCGGCACGTCCAACCGAGTGGATCCGGCCACCGGCCGCTACAAGGGCTACACCGCCTCCTTCGCCGGCTTCGCCCCGGCCGACAACCCGCGCATCACCGTGTACTGCGCGATCCAGAACCCCACCAAGGGCAGCTACTTCGGCGGCCAGATCTGCGGCCCCATCTACAAGAAGGTCATGGAGTTCGCCCTGAAGACCCTCCAGGTCGCCCCGACCGGGACCGCCCCGGCAGGCCTGCCGGTCACCTTCGACGCCGGCCCGCAGCCGGCCCCGCAGCCGACCCCCCAGCCCGGCCAGTGACCACCACGAGCGTGAGGCACCAGCAGTGACAACGATCACCCCGAAACCCGGGAACCGGCAGCCCGCCGGCCCCGCCGCCGCCCCGTCGGCCGCCCCCTCACTTCGCGACAGCGGCGCCACGCCCGGTACGCTCACCGCCGTGCCCCACGCTGATCAGCCCAGAACGACCCAGAACGCCGCCCCGGCAACGCCGCCGGGAGCGCCGCGGCCCCAGAGCCCGCGCCCGACCCCGCTCGGCGAGCTGGCCGCCCTGCTCGGCGG
>NZ_WTFF01000564.1 GCF_019400985.1 Streptomyces bambusae | reverse complement strand
GCCGTGGGCGGTGCGCGCGGCCCCGGCTCGGCGGGGCGGGCCCCCCGCCGGGTGGCCTGCCGGGGGCAGGCCGGCGCCCACGACGGCGGGCTACAACTAAGCAGGTGACCTGCCGAGTTGGCGGACGTAGCCTGCGGTGATGGGAATCCTCAGGCGAAGTATCCGAAGCACCAGGCCCCGGACCCCGCGCCGGGCCGCTCGTGTCGTCATCGTCTCGCCCGCCGGATCGGTCTTCCTCTTCCGGGAGGACAACGTCGAGGTCGGCATCCACTGGCTGCCGCCCGGCGGCGGCATCGACCCCGGCGAGACTCCGCAGGAGTGCGTACGCCGTGAGCTGCGCGAGGAGACCGGGTGGACGGACCTCGCGCCGCAGCGGCTGCTGTGCACGTGGGAGCACGATTTCACCCACATGGGCAAGCCGGTGCGCCAGCACGAGCACATCTACGTCGCCCAGGGGCCGGAGCGGACCCCGGTCACGGAGTCGCCGGACGCCCACTGGCGCTGGCTGTCCCCCGCGGAGCTGGGCGCGCTCGGCGAGCCGATGTGGCCGCCGCGCATCCACGAGCTGCTGTCCGCCCCGACCACCGAGCCGGTCCACCTGGGGCTGGTGACTTAGCAGCACACACGTGTGGGACCTGGCCAACGCTCACGTGAAGGCGATCGAGCGGTTCGACGTCGTCACCCGCACCGAGCCGTACCGCGTCATCAACCTCGGCACCGGCCGCGGCACGACCGTCCACGAACTGGTCGCCGCCTTCCAGAGCGTCACCGGCACGCAGCTGGCCACCGTCGAGACCGACCGCCGGCCGGGCGACTCAGCCGAAGCGTACGCACGCGTCGACCTTGCTCGGGATCTCCTCGGCTGGAAGGCCGAGTACTCGATCGAGGACGGCATCCGCGACTCCCTGCGCTGGCACGACAAGCGCGACACCGTGATCGGCCCCGGCAAGTAGCCGACAGACGGGACGGGACCCCGCAGGCCCGGGCGGCCGGTGGCGGCCGCCGGGCCTAGGGCCTGTCGTCAAATTCCCGTCGTCGCCCGAAGGGCGGCCCCGCGGCGTCTGGTGCGTGCTCTCGGCGTGCCGGGCGGAAGCCCTCGTACTGGACGTACTTGGGGTTTCGTCCGGTGCGGCGAGAGTGCGTGCCAGGCGTCGCGGGGCAGACGGGAATTTGACGACAGGCCCTAGCGCCCGGCCGCGGCGGAGCGCTCCGCGCGGCGGTAGAGGTCGGCGGCGTAGCCGTCCAGGACGGTGCTGGTGGAGACGTCGTCGGTGTCGCCGCCGGTCAGGACGCCGATGATCCTGCCGTCGCGGGCGATCCACGCGCTGCCGCTGGTTCCGGCGGGGAAGTCCGCGCAGTCCACGCGCTGTTCGGTCGGGCTCGTGCGGACCGCCCGGATCGTGCAGGTACGGGGGTCCTGGCGGCCCGTGGGGTAACCGGTGACGGTGACGTCCTCGTCGGAGCGGCCGCCGGTGTCGAGGTCGGCCCCGCCGACGGCGGTCTCGACGTCCACCCCGCTCGCGTTCGGCGCCAGCCGGGCGAAGGCCAGGTCGTAGTCCTCGTCGCCGCCGTCGGCCCAGCGGCCGTCCTCGAAGACCTCCTCGATCCGCCAGGTGCCGTACGGGGCGTTGCCGCCGGCGTACGCAGGTGCGAACAGGGCGCCCTTGAGGCCGGACGGGCCCTCGGCGAGGCAGTGGCCGGCGGTGACGATCAGGTTGCGGCCGGCGCTGCGTACGACGGTGGCGGTGCAGAAGTGGCCGTCCTTGACTTCGCCTTCGAACAGCGCCCCGGTGAAGGCCGGCCGGCCGCCGAAGCCGGGCGCGGCGGCCGGGGTCGGCGCGGGTGCGGACGGCTGCGCCGAACCCTTCCCGGGGGTCGACGCGGAGGGGTTGGGGGATGTTCCGTTCAGTTGCGGTCGCGACGAGGAGCCGGGGCCCGGGGTGCCCGAGGGTCGCGGGGAGGCCGGTCCGTGCGCGGCGGCTGGCTTGGCGGCGGACTGGGCCTCGGGCGGGGGAACCAGCTTCGCGACGGCGGCGGACGCGGCGATCGCCGCCACGGCGCACAGCACACCCGTCACCGCTTGCTGCCGGTCCACCACAGGCCCCACCCCTCTCACCTTTGCTGGGGCGAAGCATGCCAAGGGGCTGCGCCCGGCCGCAAGACCGGTGTCGGCGCCGCCCAGCCACCTGGCCTGTTCCGGGCCACCCAGCCACCCGGTCAGCGCCGGGGGCGCGGCCGCCTGGCCGGTGCCGGGGGCGTAGCCGCCTGGCCGGTGCCGGGGGCGTAGCCGCCTGGCCGGTGCCGGGGGCGTAGCCGCCTGGCCGGTGC
>NZ_WTFF01000563.1 GCF_019400985.1 Streptomyces bambusae | reverse complement strand
CCCCCCCCCCCCCCCCCCCCCCCCCCCCCCCCCCCCCCCCCCCCCCCCCCCCCCCCCCCCCCCCCCCCCCCCCCCCCCCCCCCCCCCCCCCCCCCCCCCCCCCCCCCCCCCCCCCCCCCCCCCCCCCGCCCCCGCCCCCCCCCCCCCCCCCCCACCGGGGGGGGGATCACCCCCGCCCCCGCCCCGCCCCCCGGGCGGCGGCGGGCCCCCCCCCCCCGCCCCCCCCCCGCGGCCGGCCCCCGCCGCGACCCCGGCCCCTACGCCGACCGCCTCCTGGCCGCCTGGGCCGAGCCCCAGCGCCGCTACCACACCACCGCCCACCTGGCCGCCGTACTCGACCACGTCGACACCCTCGCCGCGTACGCCGCCGACCCCGAGGCCGTCCGCCTCGCCGCCTGGTTCCACGACGCCGTCTACCGCCCCGACCGCTCCGAGAACGAGGAACGCAGCGCCGCCCTCGCCGAGCGCGCCCTGCCCGAGCTCGGCCTCGACGACGCCCGCACCGCCGAGGTGGCCCGCCTGGTCCGGCTGACCGTCACCCACGACCCGGCCCCCGGCGACACCGACGGCGAGGTCCTGTGCGACGCCGACCTGGCCGTCCTGGCCGGGGAGCCGCCGGCGTACGCGGCGTACGTCGCGGCCGTGCGCGAGGAGTACGGCTTCGTCCCCGAGGACGCCTTCCGCGCGGGCCGCGCCGCCGTCCTGCGCCAGCTCCTCGACCTGCCCCGGCTCTTCCGGACGCCGTACGGGAGCACCCACTGGGAGGCCCGGGCCCGGAACAACCTGGCAACCGAGCTCGCCGGCCTCACCGGCCCCACAGACCTCACCGACCCCGCCGACCCTGGCACCGGCTGACCGAAGAGGCGACACGCAGCCGTCACAATCCGGGGGAATGCGGTCACCCCCCGGAGGTGTTGATCACGTACATGCCCGTCACCGCCGAACGCACCCGCATGCCCGTCGCCGTCTACATCCTCGGCCTGTCCGTCTTCGCGCTCGGCACGAGCGAGTTCATGCTCTCCGGCCTGCTCCCACCCATAGCCGACGACATGGGCGTCACCATCCCGCAGGCCGGCCTGCTGATCTCCGCCTTCGCCGTCGGCATGGTGGTCGGCGCCCCGCTGCTGGCCGTCGCCACCCTGCGGCTGCCGCGCCGCACCACCCTGATCGCCCTGATCACGCTCTTCGGCCTCGGCCAGGTCGCCGGCGCGCTGGCCCCGACGTACGGGCTGCTGTTCGTGTCGCGGGTGGTGGCGGCGCTGGCCTGCGCCGGGTTCTGGTCGGTCGGCGCGGCCGTCGCCATCGCGATGGTGCCGACCTGCGCGCGGGCCCGCGCGATGGCCGTCATGATCGGCGGCCTGTCGATCGCGAACGTGCTCGGCGTGCCGGCCGGCGCCTTCCTCGGCGAACACCTCGGCTGGCGCTCGGCGTTCTGGGCGGTCGCCGCCGCCTCGGCGGTCGCCCTGGCCGGCATCGTCACGCTCATCCCGCGTATCCCGCTGCCGGAGCAGAAGCCGACCCTCGCCCGCGAGCTGCGCATCTACCGCGACCGGCAGGTCTGGCTGTCCATCGGCACCACCGCGCTCGCCGCGGGCGGCGTCTTCTGCGCCTTCAGCTACCTCTCGCCGCTGCTGACGGACGTGGCCGGGCTGGACTCGGCGTGGGTGCCGTGGGTCCTGGGCCTGTTCGGCATCGGCGCGCTGATCGGTACGGCGGCCGGCGGACGGGTCGCGGACGCGCACCTGTTCGGCGTGCTGCTGTGGGGCATCACCGCGTCCACGCTCTTCCTGGTGCTGCTGGCGCTGCTGGCCTCCGTACAGGTCGCCGCCGTCGCGCTGGCCTTCCTGCTCGGCGTCTCCACCTTCTTCACCGCGCCCGCGCTCAACGCCCGCATGTTCAACGTGGCCGGCGCGGCCCCGACCCTGGCGGGCGCGACCACGACGGCCGCGTTCAACCTCGGCAACACCGGCGGCCCCTGGCTCGGCGGTACGGTCATCGACGCGGGCGCCGGCTTCGCCGCCACCGCCTGGGCCGGCGCGGCCATGACCGTCGTCGCCCTTGGCCTCGCCGCGCTCGCGCTGCGCCTGGACCGCCGTACGCCGGCCGGTGCGACCCGGGTGGTCGCCTCCTCGGCCGGGAACGGGAGCGGGAACGGGGCCCGGGCCGGACACACCGCGGGCGACACGGACCGCGCCACCGCGGCGGGCTAGGGCCTGTCGTCAAATTCCCGTCGTCGCCCGAAGGGCGGCCCCGCGGCGTCTGGTGCGTGCTCTCGGCGTGCCGGGCGGAAGCCCTCGTACTGGACGTACTTGGGGTTTCGTCCGGTGCGGCGA
>NZ_WTFF01000562.1 GCF_019400985.1 Streptomyces bambusae | reverse complement strand
GTGCCACTGTCCCGCGCGCCACGCTGCCGCAGGATCTCGTGCGCGTCCACTGGGGCGAGCGCATCCTGGGCCATGCGCACCCCCTTGGCCCTCTCGCGCAGCGCCGCCATCGCGGTCCCGGCCTCGCGGTACGCCACCTCGGCGCGCAGCCTGGCGACCACCTTCGCCAAGCCCAGCGTCGCGGGATCCGCGCCGCCGGCCGGGGCGACCGGCTCCGGGGCCTGCTCCGGCTGGGCCTGCGCCGGGACGACGACCTCGGCGGCCTCCGCGGAGGCCTCCTCGGCGCCCTTGGGCGAGCCCGCCGGGGCGGTCGCCTTGCGGGTGGCACGGCGGCGGCTGCGGCGCGGGCTCAGACCCGCGGCCGCCTCCGCCTCGGCCGGGCTGCCGTAGAGCTCCTCGTCCGGGACGAACGCCGGCTCCGGCAGCGCCACCGGCTCGGAGACCTCCGCCTCGACCTCGGCCACCGTCTCAACGGCCTCGACCTCGACCTCGTGCTCGTGGCCGCGGCCGCCGCGCTTCTTCGCGCGCTTGCCGTTGCCACCGCCGCCGACGCCCGCCGGCTGCTCCATGTGCACGATCACACCGCGGCCGTTGCAGTGGACACAGGTCTCGGAGAAGGACTCCAGCAGGCCCTGGCCCACCCGCTTGCGGGTCATCTGGACCAGGCCCAGCGAGGTGACCTCGGCGACCTGGTGCTTCGTACGGTCCCGGCCCAGGCACTCCAGCATGCGCCGCAGCACCAGGTCCCGGTTCGACTCCAGCACCATGTCGATGAAGTCGATGACGACGATGCCGCCGAGGTCGCGCAGCCGCAGCTGGCGCACGATCTCCTCGGCCGCCTCCAGGTTGTTCCGGGTGACGGTCTCCTCGAGGTTGCCGCCCTGGCCCGTGAACTTGCCGGTGTTGACGTCGATGACGACCATCGCCTCGGTCTTGTCGATCACCAGGGAGCCGCCCGAGGGCAGCCACACCTTGCGGTCGAGCGCCTTGGCGAGCTGCTCGTCGATCCGGTACGTCGCGAAGACGTCGACCTCGGAGGTCCAGCGCGAGAGCCGCTCCGCCAGGTCCGGCGCGACGTGGTTGACATAGCCGTGGATGGTCTCCCACGCCTCGTCACCGCTGACGATGACCTTGGAGAAGTCCTCGTTGAAGATGTCGCGGACGACCCGGACCGTCATGTCCGGCTCGCCGTACAGCAGGCTCGGCGACGAGGTCGAGATCTGCTTCGACTTCTTCTGGATGTCCTCCCACTGCGCCTGCAGGCGCTCGACGTCACGGCGCAGCTCGTCCTCGCTCGCGCCCTCGGCGGCGGTGCGCACGATGACGCCCGCGTCCTCGGGGACGATCTTCTTGAGGATGGTCTTCAGCCGCGCGCGCTCGGTGTCGGGCAGCTTGCGGCTGATGCCGGTCATCGAGCCCTCGGGCACGTAGACCAGGTAGCGGCCGGGCAGCGAGACCTGCGAGGTCAGGCGGGCGCCCTTGTGGCCGATCGGGTCCTTGGTGACCTGGACCAGCACGGACTGGCCGGACTTCAGGGCGGACTCGATGCGGCGCGGCCCGTTGGCCATGCCGAGCGCCTCGAAGTTGACCTCACCGGCGTACAGGACGGCGTTGCGGCCCTTGCCGATGTCGATGAAGGCGGCCTCCATGGACGGCAGCACGTTCTGGACCTTGCCCAGGTAGACGTTGCCGACGTAGGAGGTGGCCTGCTCCTTGTTGACGTAATGCTCGACGAGCACGTTGTCCTCGAGGACGCCGATCTGGGTGCGCTCGCCGTTCTGGCGGACGACCATGACGCGCTCGACGGCCTCGCGGCGGGCCAGGAACTCGGCCTCGGTGATGATCGGGACGCGGCGGCGGCCCTGCTCGCGGCCCTCGCGGCGGCGCTGCTTCTTGGCCTCCAGGCGGGTGGAGCCCTTGATGGACTGCACCTCGTCGGACGTCTCCTTCTCGCGGGCCGGACGCGGCTCGCGCACCTTGACGACGGTACGGACACCGTCCTCGTCGGCGGCCTCGCCCTCGACGCCGGTGTCACCGGAACGACGGCGGCGGCGACGGCGGCGACGGCTGGAGCTGGAACCGAGGGCGGCGCCCTCCTCGGGCTCCTCCTCTTCCTCCTCCTGCTCGGCCTCGGCCTCCTCGGCCTCCTCGGCCTCTTCCTCGGCGGTCACGTCGAAGTCGGCGGCCTCGCCCCGGCGGCGGCGACGGCCGCCCCGGCGACGGCGGCGGGACGGGCGCTCGCCCGACTCGTCGGCCTCCTCGTCCTCCAGCTCGGCGGCCTCGGCCTCGGCCTCGGCCTCCTCCAGCTCGGCCTCCGGCTCGGCGGCCGGCTCGGGGGCGAC
>NZ_WTFF01000561.1 GCF_019400985.1 Streptomyces bambusae | reverse complement strand
GGTCAGGACGTCCACCGCCTCCGTCAGCAGGGCCACCCGCTCGGCGCCGGTGGCGACCTCCGCCGCGAGGCGCAGCGCCTGGCCGGTCGCGGACGGAGCGCCGAAGGCGCGGGCGCGGCGGACCGCGTCGGCGGCCAGGGTCCGCGCCCGCTCGGGGTCGTCCTGCGCCAGGGCCCGGGCCAGGTGGAGCTGCCAGGGGCACCACGACGGGTTCTGGATCCCCCGCGGTGTCAGGCGGCGTCCGACGGCCTCCAGTTCGACGGCGGCCGCCTTGTTCTCGCCGCGGGCCAGGAGCAGCTCGGCGTAGACGGTCTGGGAGTCCGGGAAGACCACGGCCGCCGGGAAGGGCTCCCCGTACGCGTGCTCCTGCGCGAGCTCCCAGGCCTGCGCCACCTCGCCCCGGGCCAGCAGGATCTCGATCAGGATGGCGACGGAGTACCAGTGCACGGGCGTGCGGCGGCCCACGCGCTCGGCGATCTCCAGCCCGGCGCGGACCAGCTCGTGCGCGGCGTCCAGGCGGCCGCGCCGGAAGCGGACGTAGGCCCGCAGGCTGTACGCGAAGGACAGGTGCGCCCCGCGCCAGCCCTGGCGCTCGAATTCGGCCGTGCCGGCTTCGAAGAGCTCCTCGGCCCGGTCGGGCCGGTCGGCGTACAGGTAGGTCAGGGCGACCAGCACCGGTACCTCGAAGCCCCGGTCCGCGTGGGCCCAGCTGAGCGGGTCCTCGCCGAGGGCGCGCGCCGCGTGGCCGAGCGCCACCTCGGCGGGTTCGCCGCGCAGGGTCGCGTCCCAGGCACGCAGCCCGATGACGTACCGCTCGGTGAGGTCCCGGCCGGTGAGCCGGTCCGCGAGCCGGGCGAGCCGCCGTGAGCGGGCCGGCGAGTCGGGCTCGTCGGCGCGGAACGCGTCCCACATGAACTGCTCCGCCTGGAGCCGCAGCCGGCCGCGCGCGTCCGGGGCGTGCGGGATCTCGGCAGCCAGCACCATGGAGGCGTCGGCGAGCCGGTCGCTGTGCGCGAGCACCTGGGCCAGCCGGATGACGACGGCCTGGCGCAGGGCCCGGTCGTCGATGGGTTCGGCGAGGGCGGCGCGCAGGTGGTTGACGGTGGTGGCGGGCTCGGTCAGCAGTGAGGCGCAGCCGAGCTCGTACAGCACGGCCGCGCGCTCGGTGAAGCCGGGCGGCTCCCGCAGGGCCCGGGCGAGCTGGCGGCGGGCGGCCTCGGGGGCGCCGGCGCGCAGGTTCTCGGCGGCGGCCTCGCGCAGGGTCCGTACCACCCAGGGGTCGTTCTCGGGGTGGGTCTCCAGCAGGTGGCGGGCGGCGGCGCGGGCACCGAGCCCGGCGTCGACGACGGCCGCGGCCGCCTGTCCGTGCAGGGCGACCCGCAGGGCGTCGGGGACGGCCCGGTAGATCGTGGTGGCGATCAGCGGGTGGACGAATTCCAGCGGGGCGTCGGCGGCCGCGGCGGCGGCGAGGATCCTGGCCTCGCGCAGTCGTGCGGTGGCATCGGCGGCCTCCTCGCGGCCGAGGCCGGCGACCCGGGCGGCGAGCTCCTGGGGAACGGCGGTGCCGAGCACGGCGCAGGCCCAGGCGAACCGGACGGTGGACGGTCCGAGGCGTTCGATGCGGGCGGCGAGGCCGCTGCCGCGCTGGGCGGCGGCGAGGTCGCGCAGCAGGGGCGCGCTGGCCGCGACGGGTTCCAGGGCGCGGCCGCGCACCTCGGCGGCGAGTTCGACGGCCTCGAAGGGGTTGCCGGCGGTGACGGTCCAGGCCTCGTGGCAGAAGGCGTCGTCGGCGTGCTCCCCGACCGTGTCGCGCACCAGCGCGCCGACCGCGGCGGCGGTGAGCGGGGCGAGGCTGAGCGGGTGCTGTCCGGCCCGGCCGGGGGTGGTGCGGAACGCGTCGGCGTGGGCGGGGAGTTCGTCGGGGCGGTAGGCCACGACGAGCAGCAGCGGCAGGTGTTCGGTGCGCGGGGCGTACGCGGCCAGCCAGCCCAGCGACTCGGGGTCGGCCCAGTGGGCGTCGTCGAGGACGAGGACGAGGGGCGCGCGCTGGACGGCGAGGTGGGTGAGGACCCAGTCGAGGCCGTCGCGCAGGCCCTGCGGGTCGGGCGGGGCGCCCTCGACGGGGGCGCACAGGCCGAGGGCCGGGCCGACGATGGCGTACCAGCCGCCGAGGGCGGCGCGGAGTTCGTCCTCCGGGGTGCCGGCGAGCTGCGGCTGGACGAGCTGGCGGGCGACGTGGAAGGGCTGGACCTGCTCGCGTTCACCGCCGCGGGCGGCGAGGACGGTGCAGCCGGCGGCGCGGGCGCGGCGGCGCACCTCGGCGAGCAGGGTGGTCTTGCCGAGGCCGGCCGGGCCGGACAGGGCGAGCA
>NZ_WTFF01000560.1 GCF_019400985.1 Streptomyces bambusae | reverse complement strand
GGCGGGCCCCGTCCTCGGGCCGGAGACGGAAGCCGTCCTCGGGCCGGAGGCGGACGCCACGTCGAGGCCGGCCACGGACGCGGTCCCGCGTGGCGCCGGCGCGGGCGCGGTCCCCGGCCGTGACGCGGGCACGGAGGCGGCCCCTGGCCGTGAGGCGGACATGTACGCGGATGCTGGCTGTGAGGTGGGTGCGGGCGTGGATGCCGGCCATGGTGCGGCCCTGGGCCGTGGTGTGGGCGCGGACGTGGCCCCTGGCCGTGACGCGGTCGTGGACGCCGGCCATGGTGCGGTCCCCGGCCGCGGTGCGGTCCTCGGCCGTGGTGTGGGCGCGGACGTGGCCCCTGGCCGTGAGGCGGACATGTACGCGGATGCTGGCTGTGAGGTGGGTGCGGGCGTGGATGCCGGCCATGGTGCGGTCCCCGGCCGTGGTGCGGGCGCGGACGTGGCCCCTGGCCGTGACGCGGTCGTGGACGGCGGCCATGGTGCGGCCCTCGGCCGTGGTGCGGGCGCGGACGTGGCCCCTGGCCGTGACGCGGTCGTGGACGGCGGCCATGGTGCGGCCCTCGGCCGTGGTGCGGGCACGGACGCGGCTCCCCGCCGCGACGTGGACGCGGATGCCGGCAGCGGTGCCGACGTGATTCCCGGCCCCGGTGTGGACCCTTTGCTCGACCGGGCCCTGCGGCAGGTGCCGGGGCCCGATCTGTCCGTGTCGACGCTCACCACCTTGCTCGTCGACAGCCGCTACGGCCCGGTGATCGGCCTCCAGCCGGTTCCCGACAGCCCGGCCGCCCTGGTCGCGGCCGTCCACGCCCGGCACGGCAAGGCGTCCGAGGCCGCCGGCTACGGCCGCGGCCGCACCATCGCCGCAGCCTCCCGCCTGGCGATGCTGGAGCGCCTGGAGCGCTCCGGTTCGGAGGCCCTCGTCAGCTCGGCCCGGCCGGTCCGCGCCGCGTACCGGCAGCTGCCCGGGCGCGCCCTTGACCCGCGCCGGCTCGGCGACCTCGCACCGGAGCAGTACGAGCACCCCTCCTGCCGGGTCGACCCGTTCTCCCCGGACGACGTCCTGCGCTGGATCCCCGCACAGGTGTGGGGCACCGGCGAGCACTGCTGGGTGCCGCTGGAGGCCGGCTCGTACCACGTCCACCCCGAACCCCGCCCCGGGCAGCGGTGGGGACGGGTGCTGTACGAGTCCTCCAACGGCTGTGCCCTCGGCGCCACCCTGGACGAGGCGGCCCTGCACGCCCTGCTCGAACTCCTGGAGCGCGACGCGTTCCTGCTGACCTGGTGGGCGGGTCGGCCAGTACCCCGGATCGACTGGAGTTCGGTCACCGACCCCACCACCGTGGAGCTGCGCGCCGCGATGCGCCGCGCCGGCTACGAGGTGGACCTGCTGGTCCTGACGCGGGACGTGCCGGTGCCGGCGGTGTGGGCGCTGGCCCGCAACCCGCGCTCGTCGGACAAGTACAGCCTGACGACGGCCGCCGCCCACCCCGATCCGGCCGAGGCGGTTCGCGCGGCGGTCGCGGAACTGGCCCCGCTGGTCCTCGGCGACGTCGTCGCCCCCTCACCGGAGCGGGCCCGCCGGCTGCGTACGGACCGCTGGAACGTCACCGACCTCGACCACCACATCGAGTGGTACTCGGTGCCCGAGGCCGCCGCCGCCTTCGAGCCGTATCTGACGGGCCCGTCGGTGGCGTTGGCCGAGGCGTTCCCGCGCTCTCCGCTGCGCGGGGCGGCCACGCTCGGGCAGGCCCGGCGGCTGCTGCTGGGGATGCTCGCCGAAGCGGGCATGGACGAGGTGCTGGTCGTGGACCAGACCGGGCGCGAACACCGGGCCGCCGGGCTGCGCGCCGTACGGGTCCTGGTACCCGGGAGCGTCCCCCTGGCCTTCGGGTTCGCGCACCAGCGCGTACTCGGCCTGCCCCGGCTGCTCGCGGCGGCGGGTCGGCAGGAGCTGTCCCTGGACCGGCTCACGGTGCACCCGTTCCCGTGAACCGCACCCCGGCGTGCCCGGCGGGGCGCCCTGCCCGCCCCGTCCGGCCGCGGCCCCCTGCCAGGCCCGTGCCGTCCGTAGTCCGTCTGCCGGCCGTCTGCCGTATGTCGGTCCGGCTGCCGTTCGTAGTCCGTCCGCCCGTCCCTGTTCCGCACGAAGGAAGTGGCTGCCCTCCGTGGTCGTTGCGCCCCCTCCCCCTCCCGCCCCCGAGTCCGCCTCCGCCTCCGCATCCGAACCGGTCCACCCGGCCGCGCTGAGGTCGATCCTCATGGCCGTGCCCTCCGGTGACACCCGGGTGGACCCCGAAGCCCGCCCCGAGCGCCAGCGGGTGCGCTCGGCCGTCGCCGCCCTTGCGGCCGACGCGGCCGACGCGGCC
>NZ_WTFF01000056.1 GCF_019400985.1 Streptomyces bambusae | reverse complement strand
CTTATCTGTTTATTCGATTGCTCACACCTAGGCACACAACTAGATCAACCCGCGTAAGATCGTCGGCAGCGTCAGATGTGTATAAGAACCATGGCGCAGGACCCGCAGGGCGACGGGCGCCCGGACGTGCTGCTGCTGCTCGGCGACCAGGTCTACGCCGACCACCTCTCGGCCCCCACCCGCGCGTGGCTCGCGGCCCGCCGGGACCTGCGCGAGCCGCCCGGCGCCCACGCCGCGGACTACGAGGAGTACACCCGGCTCTACCACGAGTCCTGGCTGGAGCCCCGGACCCGCTGGCTGCTGTCCACGGTGCCCAGCCTGCAGATCTTCGACGACCACGACATCGTGGACGACTGGAACACCAGCGCCGCGTGGCTGGAGGAGATGCGGGCGACCCCGTGGTGGCAGGAGCGCGTCCTCGGCGGCCTGATGGCGTACTGGGTGTACCAGCACCTGGGCAACCTGTCCCCGGCCGAGCTGGCGGTGGACAAGCTGTACGCGGCGGTCCGCGAGACCCCGGACGGTACGGACGCGCTGCGCGCGTTCGCCGCCGAGGCGGACGCGCACCCGGGCGCGGTCCGCTGGAGCTACCGCTGCGACCTCGGCCGGACCCGGCTGCTGATGGTGGACACCCGGACCGCACGGGTGCTCGCGGAGGACGGGCGGGCGATGCTCGGCCCGGCGGAGCAGCAGTGGCTGCGGGACAACGCACTGGAGGGCCACGGCACCTACGACCACCTGCTGATCGGCACGTCCCTGCCCTGGCTGATGCCGCCGCTGGTCCACGACGCCGAGGCGTGGAACGCTGCACTGTGCCGGGGCGAGCGCGGGCCGCGCTGGGCACGGTTCGGCGAAAACCTGCGGCGGCGCAGCGATCTGGAGCACTGGGCGGCGTTCCCGTCCTCGTTCGCGGCGCTGAGCGACCTGATCGAGGAGGTCGGGACCGGGCCCCGGGCCCCGGCGACGATCTGCGTGCTCTCCGGCGACGTGCACCACGCGTACGTGGCGGAACCCCGAATACCCACGGCGGCCGGGATCTTCCAGCTGACCTGCTCCCCTGTGCACAACTCCATCCACCGGGCGGTGAAGTACGGCTTCCGCTTCGGCTGGTCGGGCGCGGGCCGGTGGCTGGGGCGGATGCTGAGCCGGCACGGGCGCACGGGGCGCCCGCCGCTGACGTGGCGGCGCAGCGCGGGGCCCTGGTTCGGCAACCAGCTGATGACGCTGGACCTGGCCGGCCGGACGGCCCGGCTCCGTCTGGACCAGGCCCGGCGGGCGGACGGAGGCGAGCGGCTGGTGACCGTACTGGACCGGGAGCTCCTGCCGCCCGGTGACTGACACGCGGATCACCCCGGACGTCCGGCGCACGGGGGTGCGGCGTACGCTGTATGGCTGTCAAGCCGCCCCTGCCGCTCCCCCGCGACGTCGCGGCGCTTCATTGCCGCTGCGCGTCAACCGGACCGGGGAGTCCCGCTTTGCTTGAGACGGTGGGGTCGTTGACCACGAGCCCGTGGATCTACGCCTTGGTGGCGCTCTCGGTCGTCCTGGACGTCTTCGTACCGGTGCTGCCCAGCGGGGTCCTGGTGATCACCGCCGCCGCGGCGGCCGCCGCCGCGGGGGCCGCCGGATCACCGGAGCCCGTCCCGGACCAGGTGCCGGACATCCTGGCCCTCCTGGTGATCGCCACCACGGCCTCCGTGCTCGGCGACTTCGCGGCGTACCGCCTGGCCCGGCGCGGCGGGGCGCGCCTGGACCGTGCCATCGCCCGTTCCCGGCGGCTGACCCGGGCGCAGGAGCGGCTGGGCTCGGCACTGGCCCGCGGCGGCGGCACCATCGTGGTGATCGCCCGCTTCGCCCCGGCCGGCCGCTCGGTGGTCTCCCTGGGCGCGGGCAAGACCGACCGCAAGGTCAAGGAGTTCCTGCCGTGGTCGGCCCTGGCGGGCATGGCCTGGGCGGGCTACAGCGTGGCCCTGGGCTACTTCGGCACCCAGTGGCTGGGCGCCACCTGGCTGGGCACGGCGGTCTCGGTCGTCGCCCTCTTCGCGGCAGGCGGCCTGGCGGCCTACCTGGTCCGCCGCCCGACACCGACGACGGCGTAACGCTTCAGCGGCGGCTTCCGCACGCGCCCCGACGACGAGTCCCGGAAAGTACCCGATGGGCGGGCGAACGGGCACGAGGCGACGGCGATACGGCGGACGGGCACAGCGGAGGGGGGAAGGGACAGGGGGGCGCCGGCCAGGGGGGGGCGTACCCCACCCGGAGCAGGGGACTCACCCGTTCACCCGGCCCCGATCGCCCCGCCGCCCGTCCGCTCCTAGCGTCGCCACCACGGTGCGTACCGAAACCGCGTCACCCCGTGCCCCGGCCGCGCCGCGCCGTTTCCCAGGAACCGGAGAGCCCGGAGAGCCCGAGGAACCCGAGGAGCCCGCCATGCCCGCCCAGCACCGCCTCGCGGCCGTCGCCGCCGCCACCCTCGTCGCCGCCGCGGCCCTCCCCGCCCTCGCCCCGGCCGTCGCGTACGCAAGACCCGTGGCCTCCGTCTCCCCGACCTCCGTGGCCCCGGGCAGCCGGGTCAGCCTCAACGTGTCGGGCTGCGGCACCAAGACCGGCCGGGCCACCTCCACCGCCTTCGGCACGGTCTGGCTCACCCCGGGCAACCTGGAGGCCACGAACCTCTTCGGCGGCGCCACCGTCTACCGCGACGCGCGTACCGGCGCGCACCAGGTGACCTTCGAGTGCGGCGGCGCGGGCGGCGAGCGGGTGACCCTCACCCTGAACGTCACCGCCGGCGTGGCCCAAGGCGGCCTGGGCGGCAGCATCGGCGGCATGAGCCCGGGCCAGATCGCCCTGGGCGGCACCCTGGTCGCCGCCGCACTCGGCTCCGGCGCATGGGTCCTCCGCCGCCGCTCGACCCACGCCGCCTGACCCCACGGCGCCCCGGCCCGGGCGCCGGGTCAGGTCAGGTCAGGTCAGGTCAGGTCAGGTCATCGGCTCAGGTGCGGGCGGGTGCGCCACGCACCTCCAGCCCCTCCAGCAGCACCCGTGTGGCCTCGGCAATCGCCTCCACGGCGTCGTCGAAGACCTCCCGGTTGTGCGCGGCCGGCGCCGTGAACCCGGACACCTTCCGCACGTACTGCAGGGCGGCCGCGCGCATCTCCTCCTCGCTGGCCTTCTCGGGGATGGCGGGCGGCCTCAGCGTCTTGATACTCCGGCACATACCCCCACTATCCCTCACCGGCCACCGCAGGGGAGGCGGCATGAAGGACACGGCCGAACTGATCAGCGCCCTCATCGTGCCGGCCTGACCGCTGGTGGCCGGGGCGGTGATGTGGAGCCTGCTCCCACCCTCGGCCCCGTCGCCCCGCCACCGCCTCAGACGGCCACGGCGGAGAAACGCCCCCGCCCCTGAACACAGGGGCAGCCCCTGAACCCGGCCTGCGTCACAGATCACCTGCAACGCGAACAGGCCTGCGGACACTACCCAATGTGGACCACCAACTGTTTGCGGACCTCTACGACGCACACGCCCGGGCCGTGTACGCGTACGCCGTCCGCATGACCGCCGACCGCGCCGGGGCCGAGGACATCGTTTCCCTCACCTTCCTCGAGGCATGGCGGCTGCGCGACACCCTCGGCACCGTCACCGGTCAACGAGCGTGGCTGTTCGGCGTCGCGACGAACGTCATACGCAACTCCCGCAGGGCGGCGCGCCGTCACCGCAGTGCCATGGCCCGCCTCCCACCACCGGACACGGCCCCCGACGTCGCGGACGCCGTCGTGTCCCGTATCGCCGACACGACCCAGGCCCGGGCCGCCCTGGCGGCCCTGGGCCGCCTGCGCCGCACCGACCGTGAAGTCCTTCTGCTGTGCGTGTGGTCGGGCCTCAGCCACGACGAGGTGGCGCAGGCGTGCGGGGTGACCGTGGGCACCGTCCGTTCCCGCCTCTCACGTGCCCGCGCCCGCCTGCGCAAGCTCACCCTCACCGAGGAGGAAGACCTGTGAACGCCGACGACGCACGACTCGACCCGGTCGAGAGTGCCGGGACCGTCCGGCGTCTGCCCGGCCTGTCCGACGCGGACCTGCCGTTCCACGGACACCACCGGGTCAGGGAGCACCTGCTGCGCGAAACGGCACGGGACGCGGGCGCCGCCCCCCGACCCCGGTTCCGTCGCCGGCCGGCCCTCTTCCTCGCGGCCGGTGCCGCGACGTGCGCCGTGGCCCTGGCCGTCACCCTCGGCGTCAGTGGCTCCGACCAGCGGCCGCCCGTCGCCCGGACCGATCCGGCAGCCGTACAACTGCTGGACCGAGCGGCACTGGCCGCGCACGCGACGCCGGCACCGGCCGTCCGGGACGGTCAGTTCCTGTACACGAGGACGACCGGGCACTCCACCGCCCTGTCCGAGGCGAAGGGGGGACGGATGGAGGCGCTCCGGACGGACGAGTCCGCCGAACGCTGGGTCTCGGTCGACGGATCGTCCGGGACACTCACGCGCACCGCCAAGGGCACGACAACGGATCCCGCACGCGGCAAGGACAAGGCCAGCATCAACGGCCCCACCTACCGCTTCCTCGAATCCCTCCCGACGGACCCCGACCGCCTGCTGGAGATGGTCTACGCCGACGCCCGCCTCAACCACGGCCCCGCCTCCGGATCAGCCACCGGCCCCGATCACCAGGCGTTCGTCGCGATCGGCGACCTCCTGCGGACGGTGGAGGCCCCGCCCGGCGTGAGCGCCGCCCTCTACCGGGCCGCCGCCCGCATCCCCGGCGTCGTCCTGGTCCCCGAGGTGACAGACGCCGTGGGGCGCAAGGGCGTCGCCGTGGCCCGTATCCACGACGGCGAACGAACCGAATGGATCTTCGACCAGAAGACCATGCGCCTCCTCGGCGAACGCACGGTGCTCCTCAAGGACAGCGCGTGGGGTAAGGCCGGAACACCCGTGACGTCGGTGGCCATCGTCGCCCGCGGAATCACGACCGAGGCCGGACAGCCACCGGTGCACTGACCCGGCGCCCGGCCATGGCGCAGGCCCCGGCCGGCAGGGGCCTGCGCCATGAGCGCGAAGATCCCCGATGCCGCGCCGCCGCCGACTCCCGTCAAGCCCCGAAATCCAGTGTCGTGCCCGTAACCGACGGCCGGGGCCTACTGGGACACGGGCCCGCAGTCGACGGGCACACGCAACGACCCGACCGGCCCCTTCAGGGACCGTCTCGGAGCCTTCAGCGGAGGGCATCACCATGTCTCGTACGCCTTGGACACAGCGACTCGCGACCATGCGCACCCGCGCCACGACAGCGGCGCCGGGCCGGCCTGCGCCGCCCGGCACGTGGCAGGTGAGATGGACAGCGGTCCTTTCGCTCGTACCGCTGTTCATCGGCGCGATGCTGTTCTGGAGCGCCCTGGACCGCCCCTCCGGTCACGAATCCGGTACCAGCCCTCTGCGGCCGACTTCGGACCATGCGGGTCTGCAAAAGACCAGGTCGTCCTCCGGCGCGACCCCGCCCCCCGTCGCAGAAGGCTCCGGAGCAACGGAGGACCAGGCTGCCGAGGCGTCCCCGACGGCCGACGCCTTCCTCATCTTCACCGGCGCGGTGTCCGCCGTGGGTGGTGCGCTCAGCGGTGTTGCCTCGATGACGGCGGCGAGGCGCATGGCATCGGGCGAGCAGACCCGTCCGGTCGCCGATCGGCCTTGCCCCGCACGCGCAGACTGCCTTGCGGACGGCCGGATCGCCGGACGGCTGGTGAGGTGCAGCCCGCTCACCGGCGAAACGTCAACGCCCCCGCCGTGACTCACTGCGGGGGCGTTCCGACCGGTGGGCGCGGACGGTTTCGAACCGCCGACATCTGCTTTGTAAGAGCAGCGCTCTACCCCTGAGCTACGCACCCGTGGACGAGGGGACAGCCTACATGGCAGGAGTCCCCCGGACGCAAACCCGTTGGGTTGGGGGAGAATGGGGCGGCAGGTGGACGCGGGCGGCGGGCACGGGAGAGGGATTGTGGCGACGGCATCCCGGCGGTGGTTCGGTGGGCGGGACGAGAGCCGGCGGGCCGAGGCACAGGCCTCGAAGGACGCCGCTGCCGCCGCCTTCTACGAGCTGGACACCGCACAGCGGGACCTGAGGATCTCGATCGAGACGATCACGGCCGTGGACTCGGGCCCGGCCGCGCGGCAGGCCGTCGAGGACTTCGCCCGGCTGGGGCGGCGGATCGACGAGGTCAGCCACGCGTATATCGAGGCCGTCGATGCGCACGACCTGGACCGGCCCGAGCTGGACGGGGCGAGTGCCGCGCGGGCCCGGACGGACCTGGACCGGGCGCGGGCCGAGCTGGAGCGGGTCCAGGGCGAGCTGGAGCGTTTCACGCGGGGGTTGCAGCCGTTGCTGGAGCACGCCGAGACGCAGCTCGCGCGGGTGGCGCCGGCCCGGGAGCGGGCCAAGGCCGCGCTGCTGGCGGCGAGCGACGCCCTGGACGCCGTACGGGCCTCCGGCATGCGGGCGGACGAGCTGGCGGCGCGGCTGGCGCGGCTCGCGCCGGAGCTGACCAAGCTGAACCAGGGGGCCGGGCAGCACGGCGTGCCGGAGACCGTGCAGCGGGCAGACCGCCTGCTGCGCGAGGCGGAGGCGATACGGGCCGAGGCAGAGCGGCTCCCGGAGCGGGCGGCCGAGACGGACCGGCGGCTGGTCAGCCTGCGGACCCGGGCGCAGGCCCTGCGGAACCGGGCGGACCGGGTGGAACCGGTCCTCAGCGAGCTGCGCCGCAGGTTCAGCGCGGCCTGCTGGCAGGACCTCCAGCCGGTGCCGGAGCTGGCGGCCCGCGACATCGCCCAGGCCGAGGAACGGCTGCGGGAGGCGGGTACGGCGCGGGCGGAGCAGCGCTGGGCCGACGCCACCTCGCTGATCGCGACCGTGCGCGCGCTGCTGGACTCCGTCGACGGCGCGGTATCGGCGGCCCAGGACCGGCTGGCGCGGCTGGAGGCGGTGGCCGAGGACCCGCAGGCGGAGGTGCGGCGCAGCCGGTTCGCGATCCGCGACGCACAGCGGCTGGCCATGGAGGGCCGCACGGTGCCCGATCCGCGGCACGCGCGGCCGCTGGACGAGGCGGTGGCACGGGTGGACCGGGCCGTACGGTCGCTGGAGGACAGCCGCCACCCCGACTACTGGCACTTCCTCCAGGAGATGGAGGGTGTACGGGCGGCGGTGGGCCGTGTCGTGGCAGACCTGCGAGGCCGACGCGCCGTCGGGTGAGGACCGCCGGCGGCAGAGGGCCGGCGGCGGTGCCCCCGTCCCCCGACAGCCGGAGTTGTCCGCGCATGGGCATCGGCGGATGCTGGGGGTGCAGGGAATGGAGCAGAGGAGGGCGTCATGGCTGCCCACGCGATTCGCAGGCCTCGTGCATCCCATGCACCCCCCGCGCCTGCGGCGCCCCAGGAGCCTTACGTGGCTCATGCGGCGTACGGGTGTACCGAGCCCCACGAGCACTACGCGCCCTTCGTGGCCCATGAACCGTACGGGCCCCCGCCGCCGCGCTCCCACTTCGTGCGGCGCCTGCTGCATCCCGTCAATGCCCGGCTCGACGAGCATCTGCCCGTCGATCACAGGCTCAGCAAGATCTACCGGGTCGGCGCCGGCCTGACCGGGCTGCTGCTGGTCGCCTTCGGGATCCTGGGGCTCGTCGACCGGATCGGGTTCTTCGACACCGGTGGCGACACGGTGCTCGCGCTGAACACCAACGGCGCGCTGAGTGTCCTGTCGATCTGCATCGGGGCGCTGCTCTTCGTCGGGATGGTGATCGGCGGGACCTTCGCCTCCACCCTCAACATCGTGCTGGGCCTGGGATTCATCGCCAGCGGCTTCGTGAACCTCGCCCTGCTGGACACGGAGCTGAACTTCCTGGCGTTCAAGATCCAGAACGTGCTCTTCAGCTTCGTGGTCGGCGTGATGCTGATGTGGTTCGGGATGTACGGGCGGGTCGGCAGCGCACTGCCGCACGACAACCCGTACTGGCAGGCCCGCCACCCCGAGCAGGCCGCCCGGGAACAGCAGGCGGCGCGTCCCCGCCCGGGGTACCGCAGGCCCCTGGAAGGCCCTTAGCCTGGGACGCATGCCTCGTTACGAATTCCGCTGCCGGACCTGCGACGACACCTTCGTGGTCAGCCGGCCCATGGCCGAGTCCGGAGCCCCCGCCGAGTGCCCCGCCGGGCACGACGACACCGTGAAACTGCTGTCCGCCGTCGCCGTGGGCGGCACCTCGGCGGCACCCGCCCCGTCCGGCGGCGGCGGGTGCTGCGGAGGCGGCCGCTGCGGCTAGCCAGCCAGCCAGCCAGGGTCCTCCGGCCGTCCCCGCGTCCCCGGCCTCACCGGGCGGTGCGGCCATGCGGCCATACGGCCATACGACTACCGCTTGCGCGACAGCGTCAGGCCGTCCGAGATGGCCAGCAGGACCGACTCCATCCGGTCGTCCGCCAGCACGTGCTCGTTGAAGGCCTGGACCCCCGCCGCCGAAGGGCTGGGGTCCGGGTCGAGCACCGAGCCGTGGAAGAGCGTGTTGTCCGTGACGATCAGGCCGCCCGGGCGCATCCGCGGCACCAGCTCCTCCCAGTACGCGATCTGGCTCTGCTTGTCCGCGTCCAGGTAGGCCATGTCGATGTGCGGCTCGGCCGGCATCGCGCGCAGCGTGTCGAGGGCCGGGGCGATGCGCAGGTCGATGCGGTCGGCGACGCCCGCGGCCGCCCAGGCCTCCCGGCCGTACGCCGTCCACTCCTCCGAGATGTCGCACGCCACGAGCGTGCCGTCGGCCGGCAGCGCCTGGGCCATGGAGAGGGTGGAGAAGCCGGTGAAGGTGCCGACCTCCACGATGTGCCGGGCGCCGGTCAGCCGGACCAGGAAGGCCAGCAGCGGGCCCTGCTCCTCCGCCGACTGCATGCCGGCCACGTCCGGGAACTTCGCGTACGTGATCTCCACGAGCCCGCGCTGGTGCTCGTCCAGGGGTGGGTTGTGCGCGAGGGTGTAGGCGTACAACTCATCGGTGATTTTGGTCGTGTTGCCTTTGCTCATGCTCCAAGTCTCGCAACTGCGGCGGCGAATCGGCGGACGATTTCCTCACCGGCGAGCACACCCGCCTCCGACAGCGCCGTCACGCCCGGCGCGCCCCACCCGGCGTCGGCCAGTTCGCCGTGGCCGGGCCGCCACGCCTCGTCCGCCGCGAGCAGCAGGTCCGCGTCGAGCAGGGAGTCGCCGGCCGCCAGGGTCGCGGTGGCACCCGTACGGCGGGCCACCTCGCGCATCGCCGCGCTCTTGGTCAGCGGGCGCGGCACGGCGTAGATCTTGCGGCCCTGGAGGGAGACCGTCCAGCCCCGTGCCTCGGCCCACTCGGTCAGCGCCTTGATCCACTCCGGCGGCACCAGGGCCCGCTCCACCACCAGGTAGGCGAAGAGGTCCTCGGCCACCCGCGACTTGCGCAGCCACGCCGGGTCGGCCACGGCCAGCAGGTGGTCGCGGACCTCCTCCAGCGGGGCGCACTCGGCGGCCAGCCGGGCGGCGACCAGGCGCTTCCAGTCGCGGTCGGGTACCCCGTCCACCAGCAGCTGGCCGCCGTTGGCGCAGATCGCGTACGGGGCGGGCGGGCCGGGGAAGCGGATGCGCTGGTACTGCTTGCGCGTCCGGGTCGTGGTCGGGACGAACACCGCCGCCGGCGCCGCGCTCAGCTCCGCCAGCAGGGCCGCGGCGGTCTCCGTCATGTAGGACAGCGGCTTGCCCTCGTGGATCTCCACGCACAGCAGCCGCGGGGCCACGGGGTCCGGCACGGTCAGCCCGAGGGCCGCCGACGAGTAGATGAGCGTACGGTCGAGGTCACTGGCTACCAGGACGGTCACTTCGCGGCCACAGCCTTTCCGTCGGCGCCCGTCGCGCCGCGTGTGTATCGGGGATGGATGAGGCCGACGCAGGTGTACGGCAGCCCGTCGACCTCCTCGACCGGCACCCCGCGCTGCTCGGCGAGCAGGCGTACGTGGTCCAGGTCGGCCCCGGCCCCCCGTCGGGCCAGGATCTTCCAGGGCACCCGGCGCAGCAGGACCCGGGTGGTCTCGCCGACGCCGGGCTTGACGAGGTTCACGTCGTGGATGCCGTACTCCTCGCTGATGCGCTCCACCGCGGCCCAGCCCTCCCAGGTGGGTGTGCGGTCGGCCGCGAGGAGCTCCTTGACCTC
This sequence comes from Streptomyces bambusae, assembly GCF_019400985.1. Lineage (GTDB taxonomy): Bacteria > Actinomycetota > Actinomycetes > Streptomycetales > Streptomycetaceae > Streptomyces > Streptomyces bambusae_A. Next base: position 19,038 of record NZ_WTFF01000056.1, on the reverse strand, counting down.
CCCCTCCACCGCGTCGACGACATCGGCGAAGCGGGCGGCGACGGTGTCCACGAAGGCCGTGGAGACGTCGGCGGCGGCGAGCTCGCGGTAGAACTTCGCGCCGTGGAAGTCGTGCGGACCGACCAGGTCGGACCTGAGCACCGTACGCGATATGAGGCCGGAGACGGTGGAATTGAGGCAGGCGGAGGGGATCAGGAAGTCGTCGCGGGTGCCGTACGTCGCGACGCAGCCGCCGGGGTCGGCGAGCACGACGATCTCCGGGTCGAAGGCGGGGCCGCCCTCGGCCTGCTGGTGCTCCCGCAGCGCCTCGCGCAGCTCGCGGGTGATGGCGCCCTTGCCGGTCCAGCCGTCGACGAACACCACGTCGGCCGGGTCGTGGTGCTCGGCCAGCCAGCGCAGCGCGTTGGCGTCGATGCCGCGGCCGCGCACGATCGAGACGGCGTAGTGCGGCAGGTCCAGGCCGTGCCGGAAGCGCGCCCAGCGGCGCATCAGGACGCCTACGGGGGTGCCGGCGCGGGCCAGCGAGACCAGCACCGGGGAGGGCGAGCGCTGGGTGAGGACGGTCTCGGTGACCGTGCCGACGGCCCGGGCGATGCGGATCGCGGAGGTTTCCAGGGCGTCCTGGTAGAGCTCCTGGTAGGCGGCGCTGGGCTGGTACTCGACGGGCAGGGACTCGGCGTAGTGGGCGCCGCCCGCCTGGATGGCCTCCTCGCGCTCCTCGGTGGGGGCCTCCAGCTCGATGTCGGAGAGGTCCTGGAGGAGCCAGCCGACGTCCTCGGGCGGGTAGGAGGAGAAGGCCGGGCCGCGGAGGGGCTCGGGCAGCATGATCAGCTCGGGCTGCATGATCGGCTCCTGCCGGTCGGTGGCGGACGTGGACGCCGGAGCGGGGGTGGACCCCGGAGCGGCGGCGGTCGCGGAGGCGGACGCCGGGGCAGAGGCGGGCGCCGTGACGCGCGCGGGCGGCGTGTACGAGGGGACGACCGCCAGCAGGACCCGGCCGGCGTGGCGGCGCAGGCGCTCCAGCAGCCCTTCGTGGAGTGCGGGGGTGTCCCCGGCCGAGTCGACGACCGCGACGACGGTGTCGAAGCCGGCGCCGGCCACGTTGTAGGCGTACCGGTCGCCCGGGCCGTCGGCCGGAGCGTCGTGGGCGGGGAAGACGAGCCGGCTGCGGATGGCGTAGCCGGGGTCGTCCACGGCGAGCACGGGCGAGCGGGTCGTGGTCGAGAAGCGGATCTCGGCGGCGGTCCCGGCCTGCTCCAGGGCGCGGGCCAGCCGCAGCGGGGCGTACATCAGCTCCTCGTTGCCGAGGACGAGGACCCGCCCGGGGGCGGGCCCGAGCGCCGCGCCCAGCCGGGCGGCCAGGCCCGGCAGCGCCTGCTCCAGCCGGGCCCGGTGCGCGGGCGTGAAACCGTGCCGGCCGCCGTCGGGCAGCTCCGCGGGCCAGTCGAGGGCGATGCGCTCGGCGGGGCGCGGGGTGGGCAGGGGCAGCGGGTCGAGGGGGGCCGGGGCGGCGGCCACCCGGGCCTCGTACTCCGCCACCAGCGCGCCACCCGCCTCCAGCACGCCCTCCGGCAGCTCGACCGTGCCGGCGGCCAGCGCGACCAGGTCCACCCGGGCGCCCAGATCGGCGGCGAAGGCGTCCAGCCGGTCGCGGTCGGCCGGGGAGCGCATGTCCACCAGGGCGACGACGACGTAGTGGTCGCGGGGGTGGCGGGCGTGCAGGTCGCGGATGGTGTTGAGGACGGTGTTCCCGGTGGAGAACTCGTCGTCCACCAGCACCAGCGGGCCCGTGCCGGACAGCAGTGCCGGGTCCTCGGGCAGGAGCAGGTGCGAGGTGGCGTGCGAGTGGGACTCCTCGAAGCCGCCGGCCGGGGTGAGGCCCGGCACGGGACGGCGGGTGGAGTGCAGGTACGGCGCGGCGCCCAGCCCGTCGGCGACGCAGTGGCCCAGGCCCGTCGCGGTCTCGGCGTAGCCGAGGACCACGGCGTCCGCCGCCGCGCCGCCGAGCAGCTCGCGGACCCGCAGCCCGAGCCCGTACCCGGCCGCGTACACGGTCTCCGGGGACTGCGGCACGTGCTTGCCGAGCACCTGCGAGACCAGCAGGTGGGCCCGCTTGGGGTTGCGCCGCAGGGCGAGGCCGAGGAGCCCGGTCAGCTCCTGCCGGTCACCGTCCCGCCCGTGCAGCCGGACACCCAGCCGGTCCGCCACCCACGTTCCCGACCACACCGCGTCGATCGTCTTGCCCTTCGTCGTCATCTCGTCTTCGTCGTCTTCGTCGTCAACGGACCGCTCGGCAGACCGTTCGGCAGACCGCTCGGCAGACCGCTCGGCGGACCGCTCGGCCCCTTCAGACCTGGAGTCCGGCCGTCAGGAGGTCGACGAAGCCGACTTCCTCCCGCGCCACACCGAAGACCTCGGCGCGCAGCACGGTGCGCTCGGCCCAGGCCCGGTGGGGCTTGACCTCGTTCATCTTGTTCGCGTACCCGGAGCGCAGTACTCCGCCGCCGCCGCGCTCCGGGCGCAGGATGTCCTGGGCGTCGGAGAACTCCTCGTGGGAGACCACGGAGAGCGCGTGCACGGGCGTGACGTGCGAGGGGTGGATGCAGGTCTTGCCGAGGAGGCCGTTGGCCCGGTCCAGCTCGATCTCGCGCAGCAGCCCGTCCAGGTCGTGCTCGATCAGCGCCGTGCGCAGCTCCTCCACGCCCTCCGCGAGGAAGGGGCTGCGGCGCAGCTGCGGTTTGAACAGCCGCTGCTGGTGGCGGAAGTATTCCCAGACCGGGCCGGTGACCGTGAAGCCGGTGCCGTCGGCGCGGCTGAGGACGTTGACCACGTCCGCGATGACGCCCGCGACGATCTGGATGTCGTACGCGGTCATGTCGGGGGTGCGGCGCAGTCCGTAGGCCGAGCAGAAGTCGGTGACGCCCAGGCGCAGCGCCAGGACGCGGTCGCGGTGCCGGTTCACCGTGCGCGAGATGCCGGCGAGGGTCTCGACGCGGGTCTCCAGGTGCAGGAGCTCGGGGGACTCCAGGACCGGCATGGCATACAGCGGGCGGTCCTCCCCCAGGCCCTCGCCGAGCGCCTCGGCCGCGACGACGGCGTCCAGGAAGGCCTCGCCCCTGCCTTCGGTGAACTTGGGAAGTACAAATCCGGCCAGATGCCGCACCGAGCCGCCCAGGCGTCCGACGAGGTCCGGGATCTGCTCGGGCTCGCGGACCCGGACGAACAGCAGCGGCAGCTCGCCGTCCACCGCGTCGAGCTCGGCGAACTGCCGTACGAGGTTCTCCTCGGCGTCCGCCACCTCGGCGTCGCTGATGGAATCCTCCAGGCAGAGCACCATGGACACGACACCGCGGGCGGCCTGCTTGACGATGTCGGCGGCGAGCTGGGGCCGGGTGGCCGGGCTGTAGAGGGTGGCGCCCAGGGCGGCGGAGAGCATGCGTGCGGGAGAGGCGGCGGTGAAGTCGACCGGCTCCCGGTGGAAAAGGTTCTTGCGAACCGCGGGCGCTATGTGCCCGAAATGACGCATGTGCTTCCCCCGTACTGGCCTCGGCGGCCCAACTGGCGTGGCCGGTAATAGTACGTACGAATGAGATTCAAGAGTTCCCCGAGCACATGAAATCCAGGTAACTCTCTCGCACCATGCCCACGTCTTCGACGGGGGACAAGGCCCGTGCAGCGGGACACGCCGTTCCAACGGGGGGCCGCATTGTTCCGCTCCGCCCCGGGAGGGCAGGATGACGGGCATGACGCACGCGATGCAGAAGGGCTCGAACATCCCGGTGACCCCCTCGGTGGTCCGGGCTGTACTGCGCTGGACCGGTGGGCCGGACGTACCGGACGTGGACGCCTCGGCGCTGCTCGTGGGCCCGGACGGGCGGGTGCGTTCCGACGAGGACTTCGTCTTCTACAACCAGCCGCGGCACCCCTCGGGCGCCGTGTGGCGGCTGGGCAAGAAGCAGATCGGCGACGCGGTCACGGACGCGGTGCAGGCCGAGCTGGGCGCGGTCCCGCCGGTCGTGGACCGGGTGCTGGTGGTCGCCTCGGCCGAGGACGTGCCGTTCGAACGGGTCCGGGACCTGCGGATCCTGCTGTACGACGCCACGGTCGAGGGCGGCGCGGAGCCGCTCGCGTACTTCGACGTACGGCCCGAGACGGGCGCCGAGACCGCGCTGATCTGCGGGGAGCTGTACCGGCGCGGGGACGGGTGGAAGTTCCGCGCGCTCGGCGAGGGCTACTCGAACGGGCTGGAGGGCCTGGCCACCGACCACGGCATCTCGGTGGACGAGAACGCCCCGGTGCCCGGGGCCGCGGACGACGACCGCACCGCCGCGATGAGCCCGCCGGCGGCGGGACCCGCCGTGCCGGCCCCGCCGACGCAGGCGCCGCCGGCGGTGCAGCCCGCGTACGGGTATCCGCAGCAGGTGTCGCCGGTGCCGGTGCCGGGGCCCGGCGGGGACCCGTCGTTCCGGCTGCCGGTGCAGGGACCGCAGTTCATCCGCCGCTGACGCCGTCGGCGCCGCTGATGCCGCTGATGCCGCTCACACCGGTGCCCCGCAGGGCACCGGTACCGGGCGTCCCCGCTCAGGCCTTCGTGCTCTTGTAGCCGCGGCCCCACTGCAGGCCCCAGCCGTACAGCCGGTCCAGCTCCGCCTGGAAGCCGTAGACGAACTTCACCTCGCGCCGCACGACCAGCTCGCCCTTGACGTTCTCCAGGGACAGCACGGCGCAGCTGCGCGCCTGCGGCTGCCGCTCGTCCAGGGCGATCTCTATCCGCGGACCCGTGCTCGGGTACAGGGTGACCAGGGCGTGGGTGCGGTCGAAGGCCGGGGTCTGGTCGTAGATGTATACGAAGACCAGCAGCCGCTTGATCTCGTCCGCGTGGTCGAGGTTGATGAAGATCGTCTCGCCGGACGGGGCCCCGAACCGGTCGTCCCCGCTGAGCTTGACGTACGGCGGGCCGTTGAGGTCGCCGAGGAAGTTGCCCAGGGGCTGGACGACGCCGCGGGAGCCGTCGGTGAGCTCGTAGAGGCAGCCGATGTCCAGGTCCACGTTCACCATGCCCTGGGTGTGCGCCTGCACCATGTCGGGCTTGAACAGCTTGAACGGGTGCCGCAGCAGGCTCGCGCCCCCCGATTCGCCGCCGCCGAAGTCCGAGGTACGCATCCGCCAGGACAGGTTGACCCGCAGGTTGCCGCTGACGGCGCCCTGTTTGGTGAGGGACACCGTGGGTTGTCGCCTGGTGAGCTCGATCGCGTTGGACGAGGCGTTGCCCGACTGGAACTGCGCGGCGCGGCCGCCCCTGAGGCCGTCGAAGAATCCCATCCCTGTCCCCCCACACAATCCACACGACCCGCACGACCGGTCGACGTAAGAGTCAACGTAAAGAGCGGGGCGGCCTGGGGGTCCCCCCGGACAAAGTCCGGGGAGCGGACATCCCCTTGCCGCCCCGCCTTGGAGCGTTCCGCAATCTCCCCCGGCCTATGCCTGGGCGGCGGTCCCCTCTTCCTCCAGGGCCAGGCGCTTGTTGCGGCGGACCGAGGACCAGAAGGACCAGGCGATGAGCAGCACGCCGACGAGGCCGGTGATCACCTCGTGGATCTCGTACTGGATGGTGACGAGGAGGATCACGGCGAGGGCGCCGATCGCGTAGTGGGCGCCGTGCTCCAGGTAGACGTAGTCGTCCAGGGTGCCCTGGCGGACCAGGTAGACCGTGAGCGAGCGGACGTACATGGCGCCGATGCCGAGGCCCAGGGCCATCAGCACGATGTCGTTGGTGATGGCGAAGGCGCCGATGACGCCGTCGAAGGAGAAGGACGCGTCCAGGACCTCCAGGTAGAGGAACATGAAGAACGCGGCCTTGCCGGCGAGGGCGACCGCCGAGACGGGCTTGCCGGAGCGCTTGGCCTCCTCCTCGGCCTCGTGCTCGGCCTCCTCCTCTTCCTCCAGCTTGTTCTCGAAGTAGCCGGAGAGGCCGCCGACGATCAGGTACGTGATCAGGCCGGCGATGCCGGAGAGCAGGACGGTCTGCGCCTTGTCCACGTGCACGCCGCCGTGCTGGTGGGCCTGGGTGGCGACGGTCATCGCGGCGACCAGCAGGACGATGAGCGCGATGCAGACCGACAGCATGTCGATCTTGCCGAGCTTGGCCAGCGGACGCTCCAGCCACGCGAGCCACTTGATGTCCCGGTCCTCGAAGATGAAGTCCAGGAAGATCATCAGCAGGAACATCCCGCCGAACGCGGCGATCGCCGGGTGGGCGTCCGTGACCAGCTGCTCGTACATCTCCTTGTCGGTCATCGCCAGGTTCACGGCCTCGATGGGGCCGATCTTGGCGCTGATCGCGACGATCACGACGGGGAAGACCAGTCGCATACCGAAGACGGCGATGAGCACGCCGACGGTGAGGAAGATCTTCTGCCAGAAGGCATTCATCTTCTTCAGGATTCCGGCGTTGACCACTGCGTTGTCGAAGGACAGCGAGATCTCGAGGATCGACAGGATCGCAACGACGCTGAAGCCGGTCCACCCCCCGTAGAACACCGCTGCGACCAGGCCGAGCGCAGTGACTGCGAACGACCAGCCGAAGGTTTTCAGAACCACTGGCACCCCATCGTCTTGTACGGCTTTACGAAACGTTGACCCCGAAGTCTAGAGCGATGCCCCTCAGCCCCGACGCGTACCCCTGTCCTACCGCCCGGAACTTCCATTCGCCCCCGTAGCGGTAGACCTCGCCGAAGATCATCGCGGTTTCGCTGGAGGCGTCCTCGGAGAGGTCGTAGCGGGCGAGCTCCTGGCCGTCCGCCTGGTTCACCACGCGGATGAAGGCATTGCTGACCTGGCCGAAGCTCTGGCGGCGGGCGTCCGCCTCGTGGATGGAGACCGGGAAGACGATCTTGTCGACCTGGGCGGGGACCTTGGTCAGGTCGACCAGAATCGATTCGTCGTCGCCGTCACCCTCGCCGGTGAGGTTGTCACCCGTGTGTTCGACGGAGCCCTCGGGGCTGCGCAGGTTGTTGTAGAAGATGAAGTACTGGTCACCGAGCACCCGGCCGCCGCTGCACATCAGCGCGCTGGCGTCGAGGTCGAAGTCGGCCCCGGTGGTCGAGCGCGCGTCCCATCCGAGCCCCACCAGAACCCGGGTCAGGTTCGGTGCGGCCTTGGAGAGGGAGACGTTGCCCCCCTTGGCGAGTGTGACGCCCATGCTGTGGTCCTCCCCGTACGACGTGGTGGTGGCGAAAGCATGACAAGCGCGTCCGGCGCCGTACACACTTCGGTGCACGGCGCCGGACGGGTGTGGAGCTCTCGGCTCAGACGTTGACGCCGAAGTCCTGGGCGATGCCGCGCAGGCCGGAGGCGTACCCCTGGCCGATGGCGCGGAACTTCCACTCCGCGCCGTGGCGGTACAGCTCGCCGAAGACCATGGCGGTCTCGGTCGAGGCGTCCTCGGAGAGGTCGTAGCGGGCGAGCTCGGTGTTGTCGGCCTGGTTCACGACGCGGATGTAGGCGTTGCGGACCTGGCCGAAGCTCTGCTGGCGGGTCTCGGCCTCGTAGATCGAGACCGGGAAGACGATCTTGGCCACGTCGGCCGGGACACCGGCGAGGTTCACCTTGATCTGCTCGTCGTCGCCCTCGCCCTCACCCGTGAGGTTGTCACCGGTGTGCTCCACGGAGCCGTCGGGGCTCTTGAGGTTGTTGAAGAAGACGAAGTTGCCGTCGTGCCCGACCTTGCCCTGGTCATTGGTGAGCAGGGCGCTGGCGTCGAGGTCGAAGTCGACGCCGGTGGTGGTGCGAGCGTCCCAGCCCAGACCGACGATGACCGCCGTCAGGTTGGGGGCGGCCTTGGTCAGCGAGACGTTGCCGCCCTTGCTGAGGCTGACTCCCACGGGTCCTCCATTGATGTTCTCGGGTGGGGCGGGGCCCCGTCGTGCTGTCTCTGTCCGGATCAACGTGTCGATCCTAGTGACGGGTTCCCGCCGCTAACGGGTTTTCCTGCGGCCGGCCGGACCGGGCCGCCCGGGCCGGTCAGAGGCTGTCGAGGGCCTTGATGTACTCGTTCAGGTCACGGGCGTCGGGCAGCCCGTTGACGACGGTCCAGCGCACGATGCCGTCCTTGTCGATGATGAAGGTGCCGCGGACCGCGCAGCCCTTCTCCTCGTCGAGGACGCCGTAGGCGCGGGAGGTCTCGCCGTGCGGCCAGAAGTCGGACAGCAGCGGGTACTCCAGCTGCTCCTGCTCGGCGAAGACGCGCAGGGTCGGGACGGAGTCGTTGGAGACGGCCAGCAGCTGGACGTCGTCGTTCTGGAAGCGCGGCAGCTGGTCGCGCAGCTCGCACAGCTCACCCGTGCAGACGCCGGTGAAGGCGAAGGGGTAGAAGAGCAGGACGACGTTCTTCTCGCCGCGGAAGTCGGACAGCCGCACGGTCCGGCCGTGGTTGTCCTTGAGCTCGAAGTCCGGGGCCTTGGTGCCGACCTCGATCGTCATCTCTCGCATCCCTCCATTGATCCGTTCGGGTGGGACCCAGCCTATGGCCTGACGGCGGCGCGTACGGAAGAACCCCGCCGCCCTCGGGGGGTCGGCGGGGTTCTCCTCACGGTCCGCTCGGCTGCGGGGCGCGGCTCAGCGCTTGGACTTGGCCGCCTTGGGGGTCTTCAGCCGCTGGGCCGACCACTCCTTGCCCACGCTGAAGCCCTTGCCCGGCGTCAGGCCGGCGAGCTTGGCGGCCTCGCTGATGTCGCTGGCCTCGACGAAGCCGGGGCGTCCCGTCTTCGGGGTCAGCAGCAGAATCAGCGCGTCCTCCTCGACGAGTTCAGTGGCGTCGACCAGTGTGTCCGTCAGGTCGCCGTCCTCGTCGCGGAACCACAGCAGCACCGCGTCGGCCACGTCGTCGTAGTCCTCGTCGACGAGATCGTTGCCGATGAATTCCTCGATCTCCTCGCGGAACTCCTGATCGACGTCGTCGTCGTAGCCGATCTCCTGGACCACCTGTTCGGACTGGAAACCCAGCCGGGCGGCCAGGCTGCTCTCCGCGTGGTCCGCGGTCGCGCTCACGGGGTGCCTCCTGCTCATGTTCGGTGAATGTCTCGGCCGCGCGCGTACGCGCAGCATTGGGCGTAGTCCACACGGGAGCGGCGGATCGCGCAAGTACCCGACGGTCGAGACCGTCGAAACGGTGACGATTGCGGCCGTCTCACCGCAACTTCCGCCACGTCCGTACCGCCTCCTCCCGCCGCGCCGCCATGCGTCCTGCGTGATCCATGCCACACCATTCCAGGATATTCGGCAGCTCCTCGCCGTTTTCCTACTCCGTCGGGGGACAAAGCGCGGCGCGAAGCGGATCAGGACCCCCGCGGATCACCGCCCGGGGTGCGGGCGTAAGGTTGCGATGTGTCCGGACCATCCCCTTGTGTACCCCTGCCCGGCAGCAACTTGTCAGGGGTTACCCCCTGGTAAAGATGAAGATTCCGGGCCCGCGGTGGACGATGGAGCCGGTGTGACCCATGGCACGACTCCCCGAAAGCGAAGGAACAGCGTGGCTTCCGCATCCGATCGCAACCCGATCATCATTGGCGGCCTTCCGAGCCAGGTCCCGGATTTCGACCCCGAAGAGACCCAGGAGTGGCTCGACTCCCTTGACGCCGCCGTCGACGAGCGGGGCCGTGAGCGGGCCCGCTACCTGATGCTGCGGCTGATCGAGCGGGCCCGCGAACGGCGTGTGGCCGTGCCCGAGATGCGTAGCACGGACTACGTCAACACCATCGCCACCAGGGACGAGCCGTTCTTCCCGGGCAACGAGGAGATCGAGCGCAGGATCCTCAACGCCACCCGCTGGAACGCGGCCGTGATGGTCTCCCGGGCCCAGCGCCCGGGCATCGGAGTCGGCGGTCACATCGCCACCTTCGCCTCCTCCGCCTCGCTCTACGACGTGGGCTTCAACCACTTCTTCCGGGGCAAGGACGAGGGCGACGGCGGCGACCAGATCTTCTTCCAGGGCCACGCCTCGCCCGGTGTCTACGCGCGCGCCTACCTGCTGGACCGGCTCTCCGAGCAGCAGCTCGACGCGTTCCGCCAGGAGAAGTCCAAGGCCCCGTACGGCCTGTCGAGCTACCCGCACCCGCGGCTGATGCCGGACTTCTGGGAGTTCCCGACCGTCTCGATGGGCCTCGGCCCGATCGGCGCGATCTACCAGGCCCGGATGAACCGCTACATGGAGGCGCGCGGCATCGCGGACACCTCCAAGTCCCACGTGTGGGCGTACCTCGGCGACGGCGAGATGGACGAGCCGGAGTCGCTCGGCCAGCTGACGCTCGCCGCCCGCGAGGGCCTGGACAACCTGACCTTCGTGGTCAACTGCAACCTCCAGCGCCTCGACGGCCCGGTCCGCGGCAACGGCAAGATCATCCAGGAGTTGGAGTCGGTCTTCCGCGGCGCCGGCTGGAACGTCATCAAGCTCATCTGGGACCGCTCCTGGGACCCGCTGCTGGCCCAGGACCGCGACGGCATCCTGGTCAACAAGATGAACTCGACCCCGGACGGGCAGTTCCAGACGTACGCCACCGAGACCGGCGCGTACATCCGCGACCACTTCTTCGGCGAGGACCAGCGGCTGCGCGCCATGGTCGAGAACATGACCGACGACCAGATCCTGCACCTGGGCCGCGGCGGCCACGACCACAAGAAGATCTACGCGGCGTACGCGGCGGCGCGCGCCCACAAGGGCCAGCCCACCGTCATCCTGGCGAAGACGATCAAGGGCTGGACCCTCGGCCCGAACTTCGAGGGCCGCAACGCGACCCACCAGATGAAGAAGCTGACGGTCGACGACCTCAAGCGCTTCCGCGACCGTCTGCACCTGCCGATCACGGACGCCCAGCTGGAGAACGGCGCCCCGCCGTACTACCACCCGGGCCGGGACTCGGAAGAGATCCAGTACATGCACGACCGGCGCAGCGCCCTGGGCGGCTACGTGCCCAGCCGTGTGGTGCGCGCCAAGCCGCTGGCGCTGCCGGGCGACGCGACCTACGCGGCGGTCAAGAAGGGCTCGGGCCAGCAGTCGATCGCCACCACCATGGCCTTCGTGCGGCTGCTGAAGGACCTGATGCGGGACAAGGAGCTCGGCAAGCGCTTCGTGCTGATCGCGCCGGACGAGTACCGCACCTTCGGCATGGACTCGTTCTTCCCGAGCGCCAAGATCTACAACCCGCTGGGCCAGCAGTACGAGGCGGTCGACCGCGAACTGCTGCTCGCCTACAAGGAGTCGCCGACCGGCCAGATGCTGCACGACGGCATCTCGGAGGCGGGCTGCACGGCCTCGCTGATCGCCGCGGGCTCGGCGTACGCGACCCACGGCGAGCCGCTGATCCCGGTCTACGTCTTCTACTCGATGTTCGGATTCCAGCGCACGGGTGACCAGTTCTGGCAGATGGCCGACCAGCTGGCGCGCGGTTTCGTGCTCGGCGCGACCGCCGGCCGGACCACCCTGACGGGTGAGGGCCTCCAGCACGCCGACGGCCACTCCCAGCTGCTGGCGTCGACGAACCCGGGCTGCGTGGCGTACGACCCCGCCTACGGCTACGAGATCGCGCACATCGTCCAGGACGGTCTGCGGCGGATGTACGGGCCCGAGTCGGAGGACGTCTTCTACTACCTGACCGTCTACAACGAGCCGATCCAGCACCCGGCGGAGCCGGCGGACGTGGACGTGGAGGGCATCCTCAAGGGCATCCACCGCGTGTCCGCGGGCACGGCGGGCAGCATCCCGGCGCAGATCATGGCCTCGGGCGTGGCCGTGCCGTGGGCGCTGGAGGCGCAGCGGATCCTGGCCGAGGAGTGGAACGTCAAGGCGGACGTCTGGTCGGCGACCTCCTGGAACGAGCTGCGCCGTGAGGCCGTCGAGGTGGACCGGCACAACCTGCTCCACCCGGAGGAGGAGCAGCGCGTCCCGTACGTGACGCAGAAGCTGTCGTCGGGCGAGGGCCCGTTCGTGGCGGTCTCGGACTGGATGCGGTCCGTCCCGGACCAGATCTCCCGCTGGGTGCCCGGCGCGTACACCTCGCTGGGCGCGGACGGCTTCGGCTTCGCGGACACCCGCGGCGCGGCCCGGCGCTTCTTCCACATCGACGCCCAGTCGGTGGTGCTGGCGGTGCTGACCGAGCTCGCCAAGGCCGGCCGGATCGACCGCTCGGCGCTGAAGCAGGCGGTGGACCGCTACCAGCTGCTGGACGTGGCGGCGGCCGAACCGGGCGCCGCGGGCGGCGACGCGTAGGAGCACGCACGCGCGGTGGGCGCGGGGCCCGAACCCCCGCGCGCCGCGGCGATCGCCGCGGGTGGAGCGGGTTCCGGCCTGGCCGGGGCCCGCTCCCGCGCGCGGGTGTCCCTACGATGCCCCGCATGAAGGTTCAGCCCGCGCAGGTCCGCTGGGAGCGGCGCACACAGACCCCCTTGCTCGCCCTCGCGGTGCTCTTCGCCGTCGCGTACGCGGTGCCGATCGTCGCGCCGGACGCGAGCGCGGCGGTGCACCGGGCGTGCGCGTACGCCGAATGGGCCGTGTGGGGGGCGTTCGCCCTGGACTACGTCATCCGGCTGGGGCTGGCGGCCGACCGCCGGCGCTTCGTCCGCACGCACTGGCTCGACCTGGCGGCGGTGGTGCTGCCGCTGGTCCAGCCGCTGCGGCTGCTCCGGCTGGTCGCCACGCTGCTGCTGGTGGGGCGGCGGGCCCGGATGGCCCCGCAGATCCGGCTCACCACGTACGTGGCGGGCGCGGTGGTGGGGCTGATGATGTTCGGCTCGCTGGCGGTGCTGAGCGTGGAGCGGGACGCCCCGGACGGCAACATCAAGAACCTGGGCGACGCGGTGTGGTGGAGCTTCACCACGATGACCACGGTCGGCTACGGCGACCACTCCCCCACCACGGGCCTGGGCCGGGTGCTCGCGGTCGGGCTGATGCTGTCCGGGATCGCGCTGCTCGGTGTGGTGACCGCGAACATCGCGGCCTGGTTCATCGCCCGCTTCGAGCGGGACGACCGCGCCGAGCGGATCCATCTGGCGGCCCTGCGGGACCTCCAGGCGGAGATCCGGGAACTGCGCGCCGAGGTGGCCCGGCTGAGCAAGGCCGCAGTCCCGGCGCCGGACACCGTCCCGGGCACGGGCACGGCCCCGGGTACAGGCGCGGGCACGGCCCCGGTCCCGTCCCCGGGCGCGGGCGCGGCCCCGGGCGCGGTCCCGGCGTCCGGCGGAACCGGGCCCGAGGTCTCCCGGCTCCCCTGAACCCGCGGCCGCCCCCGTGGCCGGCCCCCGGCCCCGGGCGACGACGTGTGGCCGTCGGGGGCCGGTGCTTAGATGGGCGGGGGTGCTTTCGAGAGGATGGCCCATGACGCACTCCGCCGCGGCGTACTCCCACGGTCCCGCCCCGACGCCCCCCGCCGACCGGGCCGTTGCCGACACCCGCACCACCACCCGAACGGGTGAAAGCCCCGCGGTCGCCATGGCCGTCGGCATGGTGATGGCCCTGACCCCCGCCTCGGCCCGTACCGCCCGGAGGGTGCTGGCCACCACGGCCGCGGCGACCGGCCTGAGCGTGGCCGAGGTGGCCCGCGTCCTGGTCACCCGGGTGCCAGGGGTACCGGTCACCGGACCCCTGGGGCGTGCTCTGCGCCATGCCGTCCAGCTGGCCCGCACCGCACCCGCCGGGGCCGCGGCCCCCAGCAGGCTCCCGGTCCCCGGCGGCTTCCGGGCCTTCCTCGGCGGCGGGGACGACGCCGAGGAAGGCCCGGGCCCCGCCCCGCGGCTGGCCCCCGACCGCCGCTACACGGCGCGCGTGCTGGCCCGGTATCTGGCCTGCGACGCGGCTGCCCGCGCCGCCCCGGCGGACGGGGACGCCCGCCGGGACCTGGACGACGCCGCGTACACGCTGTGCGTGCTGATGGCCGGCCGCACCCCGCAGGAGGCGGTCCGGGCGGCCCGGGCGTACCTGGCCGGCCCGCAAGCCCCGTAGACCCGGCAGACCCGTAGATCCGTAGGCCCGTAGCCCGTGGACCCGTGGACCCGTGGACCCGGCTAACTCTCCCGGAGCTTGAAGGCCCGTACGTGGTACGGCGACTGCGGGAGCCAGACCCCGTCGCCCGGATAGGTCTGGAACTCCCCCGTCTCGTCGCACTGCGCCGACTGGAACGTGGTCACGGGCCGGCCCGTCCGGTTGGCGAGCGCCTGTGCGCTGCGGCCCGGCGGCAGCGGGGTGCACGCGTCCACGTCGAGCGTGCTCAGCTCGTGGACCTGCCGGCCGCCCGTGAAGTCCGGCTTCGCCCACAGGCACAGCTGGCCGGCTCCGCAGGTTCCGAGCACCGGGGGCGCGGCGTGCGCCTGCGGGGCGCTGGGCAGCAGCGCCGTCAGGGTCAGCGCGGCGGCGGCGAGGAAGGCGTGGGTGGTGCGCATGTCGATCAGCTCCCGAGTCGTCGATGGGTTCGCATCGGTGTACGAGACCCACGCTGACCTGCGGCGACAGGCGAGCGGAAGACCCTCCGGGCCGGATCACCCGGATAGGTGACCGCCCCGCCGGAAGACTCCGGCGGGGCGGTTCGGCGTACCGCCGTTGACCCTCGGGGAACCTCGGCGGGGCGCTCGTCCTAGATGTGGCCGGCGCCCGCGCCCGGGGCCGCGTGCGCGCCCCGCTTGGTGAAGCCGGCGACGACCGCGGCGAGCACCGCGACGATCCCGGCGACGGTGAAGGCCGTGCTCATGCCGTCCACGAAGGTCTCGTGCGTGACGGTGGTGATCGTCTGCACCACCTCCGGCGGCAGGCCCGGCGTGACCGGCGCCACGCCGACCGAGACGGCGGTCTCGGCTCCGGCGAGCTGCTCGGGGCTCAGCGGGGGCAGCCCGGCGCCGGCCCAGTTGTCCCCGAAGGTGTCACTGACCGTGCCGGCCATGACGGCGCCGAGGACGGCGGTGCCGAGGCTGCCGCCGACCTGCATCGCGGCCTGCTGGAGGCCGCCGGCCACGCCGGAGAGCTCCAGCGGGGCGTTGCCGACGATGACCTCGGTGGCGCCGACCATGACGGGGGCGAGGCCGAGCCCGAGCAGGGCGAACCACAGTGACATGGTCAGGGTGCCGGTCTCCGGGGTGAGCCGGGACATCCCGAAGCAGGCAGCGGCGGTGGCGACCATGCCGAGCACGAGCGGGACGCGCGGG
The DNA here is from genome assembly GCF_019400985.1 of Streptomyces bambusae. Taxonomy (GTDB): domain Bacteria; phylum Actinomycetota; class Actinomycetes; order Streptomycetales; family Streptomycetaceae; genus Streptomyces; species Streptomyces bambusae_A. The sequence goes on along the minus strand of NZ_WTFF01000056.1, from coordinate 3,855 downwards.
CCGACCTTGGTGATGGCGGCGCCGGCCAGCGGCGAGCCGACGATCATCATGCCGGTGAGCGGCAGCAGGTGCAGACCGCTGTCGACCGGGCTCATGCCGTGCACGTTCTGCAGGTAGAAGGTGACGAAGAACAGGCCGCCCATGAAGGCGAAGGCCATCAGCACCATCAGCACGGTGCCGGCGGACAGCGGCAGCGAGCGGAACATGCCGAGCGGGATGAGCGGTTCGGAGACCTTGGTCTCCCAGACGGCGAAGATCCCGAAGCACAGCACGGACGCGGCCAGGAACAGCAGGGTCCTCGAATCGCCCCAGCCCCACTCGGCGGCCTTGATCAGCGCCCAGACCAGGGAGAACATCGCGGCCGACAGCAGCACGACGCCCGGCAGGTCGAAGGAGCGCGGGGCGTTCTCGGCACGGTGGTCGAGCAGGATCGCCAGGCCGAAGGCCAGCGCGATCACGCCGACCGGGATGTTGATGAAGAAGACGGACTGCCAGCTGACGTGCTCGACGAGCAGGCCGCCGACGATCGGGCCGGCGGCGGTGGAGGCGCCGATGACCATGCCCCAGATGCCGATGGCCATGTTGAGCTTCTCGGCGGGGAAGGTCGCCCGCAGCAGGCCGAGCGCGGCCGGCATCAGCAGCGCGCCGAACAGGCCCTGCGCGACCCGGAAGCCGATGACCAGCTCGACGCCGGAGGACAGGCCGATGGCGGCGGAGGAGGCCGCGAAACCGGCGATGCCGATGAGGAAGGTCTGGCGGTGGCCGAAGCGGTCACCGAGCTTGCCCGCCGTGATGAGCGAGACGGCAAGCGCGAGCAGATAGCCGTTGGTGATCCACTGGACCTCGGCGAGGGTGGCGCCCAGGTCGGCGGTTATCGCGGGGTTGGCGACGGCCACGATGGTGCCGTCGAGGGTGACCATCATGACTCCGATGGCGACGGCGAAGAGCGTCAACCACGGATGACCTCGCAGGCCGCTGCGGACCGGGCCGGGCCCCTGTTTGTCGAGGGACACCTGTCCGTCGACGGTGATCTGACTAGTCATGCGGACAGGCTATTGACAGCGACTGACAGTTCACAAACGGGTTAGCGGGACGGCCACTGTCAGGTCGGTCACAGGTACCCTGACCGCCTCGCAGCGTCAGAGAGGACCCCGCCGTGACCACCGCCCAGCAGTCCGCGCCGTCGGCGCCGGCCGGACTGCGCGAACGCAAGAAGCGGCGCACGCGCGACGCGCTGCTGCGCGCCGCGCTCGTCCTGTTCGTCTCCCAGGGGTACGAGCAGACGACCGTCGACGAGATCACCGAGGCCGTCGACGTCTCCCAGCGCACCTTCTTCCGCTACTTCGCTAACAAGGAGGAGGCCGCCTTCGCCGTCCAGGACCTGGTCGAGCAGCACTTCGTGGCCGCCCTGCGGGCCCGCCCGGCCGCCGAGGGGCCGCTGCTGGCGATGCGCAACGCCGTGCTCTGCTCCTGGGCCACCGTCGGCGAGGCCATCGCCGAGATGGTCCCGGTGGACCTGTACATGCGGACGTACCAGCTCATCGAGTCCACGCCGGCGCTGCTCGCCGTGCACCTGCGCCGGTCGACCGAGCTGGAGGAGAAGATCGCGCGGCTGATCGCCGAGCGCGAGGGGCTCGACGTCGAGGCCGATCCGCGGCCGCGGGTGGCCGTCGCCGCCTTCTCCGGGGTGATGCGGGTGACCGGGCGGCTGTGGGGCCAGGGCGAGGACACCAGCGTCGAGGCCATCCGCCGGCTGACCGAGCGCTACCTCGACCAGATCGCCCCGGCACTGGCCGCCGACTGGCGCTGAAACGCTCCGCTGCGCCTCCGGAGTCCCCTGCATCTCCGGAGTCCACTGCGTCCCTGGCGTCCCCAGTGTCCCCGGCGTCCCTGGCGTCCACTGCGTCCACTGCGTCCGGAGTTCCGGACCTCCGGGAGCGTGGCCAGGCCGCCGACGTGACGTCCGCAGCCCACGGACGACCCCCGCCCACGGACGACCCCAGGCCACGGGCGTCCCCGGCCTCGGCGGCGTGACGTCCGCCACGTGGATCGCCGGCCGCCGCCCGCTGCCGCCGGCCGCCGGGGCCCGCGGGCCGGAGCGAGCTGCGCAGGCAGGCCCGCCCGCGGCCGGTCGCGGACCGCCCCGAACCGGCCAACTCCCGAGCAGCGTTCGCATGGTGACGCCCGTCACCCTGTGCGTCGCGGCCCGGCGGCGTCTCCTACCCTGGTGCGCAGTGAACGTGTACGACCCCGCCCTCCCCGCCGCCTCGCCGCCCTCCACCACCCTGCGCGCCCTCATGGCGCTCGCGGTGGTCTTCGTCATGCTGGCGACCACCGGCTGGACGGCGGTCCACCGCCCCGACGACGAGGTCTCCCCGCGGGTGGCCGCGCTCGCCGCCTGGGGTGCGGCCCGGATCGACGGCCACCCCGTCCCCTCCGCCGACGCGCCCGCGCGGACGGTGGCCCGCTTCTTCGCCGGGCTCGACGGCGCCCAGCGCGCCCAGCTCGCCGACGGCTACCCGCTCGTGGTCGGCAACCTCGACGGAGTGCCCGCGCAGACCCGCTACCGGGCCAACCGGCGCGCCGTCCTCGACGTCCGCCAGGCCGAGGAGGAGCACGCTCGCGACTACCGGCTGGCCCCGGCCGACCGCACCGAGGCCGGCCGCCGCGCGCACCGGCTCGCCTCGCTCGCCGACCCCGACCGGCAGATCCTCGTCTTCGACCCGACCGGCGACGGCCGCGTCGCCGAGGTCTTCGGCGATCTCGACCGCGCCGAGCGGGTCTCGGTGATCGTCCCCGGCGTGGACACCGGCCTGATCACCTTCGAGCGCACCCAGCGGCACTTCACCGCCCCGCAGGGCATGGCCGAATCCCTCTACGCCGCCCAGCGCGCGGCGGCGCCCGACACCCCGACCGCCGTCATCGCCTGGGCCGGCTACACCACCCCCACCGGGGTCGGTGTCGACGCGGCCACCGGCCGGCTGGCCATGGAGGGCGCCGCACGGCTGGAGTCGCTGACGGCCGCGCTGCCCGGGGACGCCACGGTCGCGCTGTTCTGCCACTCCTACGGATCGGTGGTGTGCGGCCTGGCCGCTCAGCGGCTGCCGGCGCGGGTGACGGACGTGGTGGCGGCCGGCAGCCCGGGCATGCGCGCCGGGAACGTGGCCGGGCTCGGCACCTCGGCGCGGGTGTGGGCCGTACGGGCCGAGGGGGACTGGATCGCCGACGTACCGCACCTGGAGCTGGGCGGGCTGGGGCACGGCGCGGACCCGATGTCGGCGGAGTTCGGGGCGCGCCGGCTGTCGTCGGCGGGCGCCAGGAGCCATACCGCATATTTCGAGCCAGGAACCGGCTCGCTGGACAACTTCGCCAAAATCGGAACGGACTTGCTCAGTTCCGTGGCGTGCGCGGGCGGGGACGACTCGTGCCGGGGCCCCGTACGATAGCCCGTATGGGTGACGTACTGGCCGGAAATCATGCCGTCTGGGAGTTGGATACGGACTCGGTGCTCATCCGCTTCGAACGGGGGATCCGCACACCGAGGCTGTTGTCCGCGCTGGGCCAACGCCGTATCCCCTTCGAGGCGTTGGCCGAGGTGACCGTGACCGCCGGGAAGCGGGACACGCTGGTGCTGCGCGCCGTGCCCAGAGCCGGCGCCGACCCGCTGATGGAAGCCGCGGCGGGTCAGCTGAAGGAGGCGTGCGACCCGTACCGGCTGGTGCTGCCGGCCGACCGCGCGCCCCGCGGGCACGCGCTGGCCGAGGCGCTGCGGGCGGCCGTCGCCGGGCCCGCGGCCGTGCCCCCGGTGGAGCCCCAGCCCGGCGGGCGCCACCCCCCCGCCGATGGCCGGGCCCA
>NZ_WTFF01000559.1 GCF_019400985.1 Streptomyces bambusae | reverse complement strand
TCTCTGAGATGTTATTAAGAGACAGCCGTACGCATGCCCGTTCCCGTGTCCGTGCCCGTTCCCCGCACCCGGCCGCCCGAAGGCCCGCGCCGCGTCCCGCGTCTGCCGCTCGTGCACCACGGCCGCCAGGTACGCGGCGGCCGGCACCCCCGGCGGCGGGGGCGTGCCCGTCCGCGCGACCAGGTCGTCGGCCAGCTTCGCCGCCATCGCCACGCTCACCTGCGGGTCCAGGTGCCGCATCCGCGTCAGGTACTGGCGTATCGCCAGCCACAGCCCGTCCGGCACCCCCGAGAGGTCCAGCCCGGTGAAACGGCCCGCCAGCCACGGCGGCGGAGGCGGCACCGGCATCACCCGCTCCGTGGGCACCCGCTCCCGCACCACCAGCGTCCCGGCGAAGACGTCGCCGAGCCGCCGGCCCCGCGCCGAGACCAGCGAGGCGATACAGGCCACGGTCCCGAAGGTGATGAGCAGCTCCACCACCCCCAGCGCCCCGCGCACCAGCGCGTGCCGGAAGCGGACCGGACCGCCGTCGTCCCGCACCACGCGCAGCCCGCACGCGAGCTTGCCCAGCGAGCGCCCCCGGCTCAGTGTCTCCACGGCGATCGGCACCCCGACCAGGAAGAGCAGGAAGCTCGCCACCGTCACCGCCGCCTGCGCGGCGCTGTCCATGGAGGCGGTCGCGAACGCCAGGCCCACCGATATGAGCACGTAGCCGGTGAAGTAGACGAGCAGGTCCAAGAAGATCGCCAGGGCCCGGCTCGGCAGCCTCGCCGGATGCAGCCCCAGGACGACCGCGTCCCCCGTCACCAGATCGCTCACCGATGCTCACCCTTCACGTGGCCGGACCCGGCCCTCCAACGAAAGCTGTCATCAAGTCTGCCAAGCTGACCACCGTAGGAGTAAGGCACCTGGGGCAGGGGAGCGGTAAACCGGATGGATCTCGACGTCTTCGTGTCCGCCCACCGGGCTGAGTGGGACCGCCTGGAGCAGCTCCTCGGCCGCGGCCGGCGGCTGACCGGAGCCGAGGCGGACGAGCTGGTCGCCCTGTACCAGCGGGCCGCCACCCACCTCTCCCTGATCCAGTCCAGCGCCCCCGACCCGATGCTCACCGGACGGCTGACCCAGCTGGTCGCGCGCGCCCGCGCGACGGTCACGGGTACCCGCCGGGCCGGCTGGCGCGACGTGATCCTCTTCTTCACCGCCGGCTTCCCCGCCGCCGTGTACCGCAGTCGCCGCTGGTGGATCCCCACCGCGGTGCTGTCCATCGCGATCGGCGTCCTGATCGGCTGGTGGATAGCCGCGCACCCCGAGGTCCAGGCCTCGATCGGCGCGCCGGAAGAGCTGAAGCAGATGACCAAGCCGGGCGGTGAGTACGAGACGTACTACTCCAGCCACCCTGCGGCGTCCTTCGCCGCCAAGGTCTGGACGAACAACGCCCAGGCCGCCGCGATGTGCCTGGTCCTGGGGGCCTTCCTGGGCATCCCCGTCCTCTGGATCCTCTTCCTGAACATGGCGAACCTCGGCGTAGGCATCGGCCTGATGGCCTCTGCCGGCCGCCTGGACACCTTCCTCGGCCTGATCCTCCCGCACGGCCTGCTGGAGCTGACGGCCGTCTTCGTCGCGGCGGGCATGGGCCTGCGCCTCGGCTGGACGGTCGTGGACCCGGGCCCGCGCACCCGCCGGGAGGCTCTCGCGGAGCAGGGCCGCGCCGCGCTGGGCATGGCCATCGGCCTGGCGGTGGTGCTCTTCGTCTCCGGCGTCATCGAGGGCTTCGTGACCCCCTCGGGCCTTCCGACCTGGGCCCGGATCGCCATCGGCATCGTGGCCGAGGCGGCCTTCCTGGCGTACGTCTACGTCCTGGGCGGCCGCGCGGCCCGGGCGGGCGAGGTGGGCGACGTCGAGGAGTCGGACCGCAGCGCGACCCTGCCGACCGCGGCCTGACAGGCCTGACAGGGCTGTCAGGCCGCCGCCCCCGGTGGGCCGATGTGCGGATCAGGGCCCTGAGCTGCTAGTGTCTCGTCGTCCCGCAAAGACCGTTGACACGGTCGGCGCGGGGAGGTAGATTCGAACGGTTGCGTCGGACTGGACAGTTCGACGGCAACGGTCTAGAATCATCTTCGCTCGCAGGGTTGGAACTGAATTCCGACCGTCGAGCACAAACCCCGACTCCTTTCGAGGATCCGAACGCCGGGAAATCCGGTCGGAAAACTTCTGATAGAGTCGGAAACGCCGGAAGGGAAAAGCGCGAAAGCGCCGGAACCGGAAAGCACCGAGGAAATCGGATCGGAAAAAGATCTGATAGAGTCGGAAACGCAAGAACGAAGGAAGCGCCCGGAGGAAAGCCCGAGAGGGTAAGTACAAAGGAAGCGTCCGCACCTTGAGAACTCAACAGCGTG
>NZ_WTFF01000558.1 GCF_019400985.1 Streptomyces bambusae | reverse complement strand
GGGCGGGGGCGGCGCCGGCTGCCCCCGGACGGCCGGCCGGGCGGGCCACCGCTCGGCCGGCTTGGCCGGTCCGCTCGGCCCTGTCCGCCAGCGTGAGGTCCCGGAAGTTGGCGAGCATCCGCAGGCCGTACTCGGTCTCGATGGACTCGGGGTGGAACTGCACGCCCCAGCGGGGCAGCAGCCGGTGGCGCAGGGCCATCACGACGCCGTCCTCGGACCAGGCGGTGGCCTGGAGTTCCGGCGGCAGCGGTTCGGCCACGCACAGCGAGTGGTAGCGGACGGCGCCGAACCGCTCGGGGATGCCGGCGAAGAGGTCGTCCCCGTCGTGGCGGACGCGGGCGACCTCGCCGTGCACCGGCACCGGCGCGGGCACGACCTCGCCGCCGGCCCACACGGCCAGGCCCTGATGGCCGAGGCAGACGCCGAGCACGGGGACGCCCGCCTTGGTGAGGACGTCGCGGCAGACGCCGAAGTCGCGCTCGCGCGCGGGGTGTCCGGGGCCGGGCGAGATGACGATGTTGTCGTAGTCGTCCAGGTCCAGGTCGGAGATCCGGACGGCGTCGTTGGCGACGACGACGGGCTCCTCGCCGTTCACCTCGGCGAGCAGCTGGAAGAGGTTGTAGGTGTACGAGTCGTAGTTGTCGATCAGTAGCGTCCGCATGGGGCTCACCTGCTTCGCGAGGGGGTCAGCGGCCGGGCCGCGAACCGGTCCAGGTGCCCGAGGCAGTCCTGCGGCCGGTCGGCGGGGGCGAGATGGGCGAGGTGGCCGTCCGGCCGGACCAGGGCGATCAGCGGCCGGGGCCCGAACAGCGGGGCCAGCGCGGCCCGCCCCGGCCGGGTCAGCCGGGCCAGGTCGTGCACCGGCAGGCGCGGGCCGAGGACCTCGCGGGCGTGCCCGGCGGTGGCCTGCCAGCCGGCGACGGGCGGGTGGCCGGGCCACAGCAGGGCGACCGGGTGGTGCTGGTCGAGGACGGGGGCGCCGGCGTACTGCCGGGTCCGGTGGAAGAACGGCAGCCGGTCGCCGGGCCGGGCCCGGCGGCGCAGCGTCGCGCGCCACAGCGGTTCGTCGGCCGGGGCGTAGCTCAGGCCCGTCTGGCTCATCAGGGGCGCGGCCACGTACCGCAGGTAGCCGCTGCGGTGGGCGGCGGCCACCTTCAGGTCCCGCAGCAGGCGGGCCCGGGGGGTGGGGGCGCCGGAGAGTTCCATCTCGGTGCGGATCAGCGTGCGCACCTGCTCGACGGCCTGGCGGCGTTCGGTGTCGTACGTGTCGACGATCGCCTCGTCGTACTCGCCGCGGACGACGCCGGCGAGCTTCCAGCCGAGGTTGAAGGCGTCCTGGAGGCCGAGGTTGAGGCCCTGGCCGCCGAGCGGCACCACCGAGTGGGCGGCGTCGCCGACCAGGACGACGCGGCCGTCGCGGAACCGCTCGGCGACTCCGGGGCGCGGGAAGTACGTGCGGGTCCACAGCGGTTCGCCGAGCCGGTACGGCAGGCTGGTGCGCTCGTCGACCATGCGCTGCCAGTCGGCGAGCGGCCGGTCGGACCAGTCGGCCTCGCCCGGCATCACGACGGTGGCCAGCCGGCACACGCCGTCGGGCAGGTGGACCATGGGCAGCAGGCCGGTGTCGGCGTAGTGGTACTCGACGGTGGAGACCCGGGGCCCGGTGACGGGGAAGTCCCCGAGGGCGATGCCGAGCGGGAAGGGGATGCCCGGGTAGGGGATGTCGAGCAGGCGGCGGGTGGTGCTGCCGGCGCCGTCGGCGCCGATGAGCCAGTCCGCCTCGGTGTGCTCGGTCGAGCCGTCGGCGTGCCGCAGGGCGGCGACCGGCCGGGGGCCGGCGTTGTCGAGGGCGGTCAGCTCGATGCCGTACTCGATGGTGCCGCCGAGTTCGGCGAGGCGGGCGCGCAGCAGGTCCTCCAGCTCGCGCTGGACGATGCCCAGGCCGTACGGGTGGGCCGCGCCGAGTCCGGTCATGGGGACGGTGCCCAGGCGTCGGCCGCGGGAGAAGAAGCTGACGTCGTCGGCGCGGAAGCCGCGGGCGACCAGCTCGTCGGTGATGCCGGTCTTCTCCAGGAGCTCCAGGAGCCGGGGCCAGATCATCACGGCCCGCGAGTGCGGGTCGAAGGGCTCCTGCGGGGGGCGGGAGTCGACGAGCCGGACGGGTACGCCCTGCTGGAGCAGGTCGCAGGCCAGCAGGGTGCCGACGGCTCCCGCGCCGACGATCAGGATGTTCTGCCCGGTCATATCGCGCGTGCCTTTCCAGGGGTGGCGGACAGCAGGTGTGCTTCGACGGCGTCGGCGGCGCGGACCGCGCCGCCCGCCTCGCGGGTGAGCCGCCGGGCGCGGGCGGCGGCCGCGGCGACGCGCGGGTCGGTGGTGACGGTGCGTACGGCCATGCTCCTATACCCATCTGTAGCGACCGGCTATCTTACGTCTGG
>NZ_WTFF01000557.1 GCF_019400985.1 Streptomyces bambusae | reverse complement strand
TCAAAAAGCACGGGCCGGCACCGCGCCGGTGCGGGCCTTCGACGCCGGGCCGGCGCGGGCCGCGCTGGAGCGTCTGCTGCCGGGCCACGCGGACCAGTTCACCCTGGTCCCCGAGGCCTCGGCCACCGGCCCGGACACCTTCACGGTCTCCGGGCCGGCCGGTGACATCACCGTCCGGGGCAGCACCGGCGCCACCCTGCTCACCGGCGTCGGCTGGTACCTCCAGCACGTGGCCGGCACCGACATCGGCTGGCCCGGCGACAGCCTCGGCATACTGCCCGAGGTGCTGCCGGGCGTCCCGGCGCCGGTCACCCGCGGCGCGCTCGTGCCGCACCGGTACGCCCTCAACGACACCGACGACGGGTACTCCGGCCCCTACCGGACCTTCGAGGAGCACCAGCGGCAGGTCGACCTGATGGCGCTGCACGGCATCAACGAGGTGTTCGTGCAGGTCGGCGCCGAGTACCCGTACTACCGGGCGCTCCAGCGGTTCGGGTACTCCGCCGAGGAGCTGCGCGAGTGGATCCCGGCGCCCGGCCACCAGAGCTGGTGGCTGCTGCAGAACCTCAGCGGCTTCGGCGGCCCCGTCACCGAACGGCTGATGCGGGAGCGGGCGGCCGTGGGCCGGCGGATCGCCGACCAGCTGCGCGGGCTGGGGATGACCCCGGTGCTGCCGGGCTACTTCGGGACGGTGCCGCCGGGATTCGCCGCCCGCAACACCGGGGCGAGCGTGGTGCCCCAGGGCGACTGGGCGGGCTTCGACCGCCCCGACTGGCTGGACCCGGCCTCACCGGCGTTCGGCGAGCTGGCGGCCGCGTACTACGCCGAGCAGCGCGCGGTGTTCGGCGACAGCACCATGTACCGGATGAGCCCGCTGCACGAGGGCGGGCAGACGGGCACGGTCGACGTGAAGGCGGCGGCGGGCGCTGTGCAGGCCGCCCTGCACCGCGCCCGCCCGGGCGCGCTGTGGGCGGTGCTGGGCTGGCAGGACGATCCGACGCGGGAGCTGCTGGCCGGGGTGGACACCTCGAAGCTGCTGATCCTGGACGGGTTGTCGGACCGCTACAACCGCCTGGACCGGGAGACCCGGTGGGGCGGCACCCCGTACGCGATCGGCACGATCTACAACTTCGGCGGCCACACCACGATCGGCGCCAACACGTCGGTGTGGATCGACCGGTTCGATGCCTGGCGGACCAAGCGGAACAGCGCGCTGCGCGGGATCGCGTACCTGCCGGAGGGGACCGGCACCAATCCGGCCGCCTTCGACCTGTTCACCGATCTGGCGTGGGAGCCGGGGCCGATCGACCAGAAGGCCTGGTTCGCGCGGTTCGCGGCCCGCCGGTACGGGCGGCCCGACGCCGCGGCGGCGGCGGCCTGGGAGGAGCTGCGGCGGGGCCCGTACAGCACCTCGTCGGGGCTGTGGTCGGAGTCCCAGGACAGCCTGTTCTCGGCCCGGCCGAGCCTGACGGCGCCGAACGCGGCGTACTGGAGCCCCCGGTCCATGCGCTACCCGGCGGATTCGGTGCGCAAGGCGCTGGAGCACCTGCTGAAGGTGGCACCGGAGCTACGCGGGTCCAGTGCGTACCGCTTCGACCTGGTGGACACCGCACGGCAGGCCCTCGCCAACCGGTCGCGGGTGCTGCTGCCGAGGATCAGGGCGGCGTACGAGGCGAAGGACCTCGCCCTCTTCCGCGCACTGACCGGGCAATGGGCCTCCGGGGAGCGGCAGTTGGCCCGGATCACCGGCTGCGACCCGCACTTCCTGCTGGGCAGTTGGCTGTCCTCGGCCCGCGCCTGGGGCACGAACCGCGCGGAGCGGGACCGGTACGAGTACGACGCCCGCTCGATCCTGAGCGTGTGGGGGCGGCGCAGCACCAGCGAGGGCGGCTTCCTGCACGACTACGCGAACCGCGAATGGGCGGGTCTCGTCGAGGAGTTGTACGCGCGCAGGTGGCAGACGTACTTCGACAGCCTGGAGGAGGCCCTGGTGACGGGCGCCGCGCCCCGGGAGATCGACTGGCACGCCTTCGAGGAGGAGTGGGCGCGGCGGACCACGCGGCACGCCACGCAGCCCACCGGCGACCCCCACGTGCTGGCGACGGAGATCGCGGCGGCCCTGCGCTGACGACCACCCCGGCGCGTCCGCCGCGCCCGGGTGCCACGCTGGAAGGAGCGGATGGGGCCGAAAGGGCGGCAGGGTCGGGACGGGGCGGCCGACGCGTGAGGCGGTGGTGATCGATGGACGACCGGGAGGCACGACCGGGCGGCGGGCCGCCGGACGACCGGCCGGAGGACCCGGCGCGGGAAGGCCGACCCGCGCGGGGCGGGGCGCCGGGCGGCGGGCGGCCGGACGACCGGGTTCCGGAGGACAGGACGCCGGGTGACCGGCAGCCGGGTGACCGGGCGTCGCAGGCCGGGTCGTCGGAGGCCGGGCCGCCGCAGGAC
>NZ_WTFF01000556.1 GCF_019400985.1 Streptomyces bambusae | reverse complement strand
GCCGGAAGCCGCGGCCCGGGCCCGGGCCCGGGCTGCGTCGGGCCGGGTGGGGCAGGCCCGGAGGCGTGCCAGGGCGGGCGGGTACCCCGTCGGGCCGGGGCGGGAACCGTTGCGGCGGTCCCGTAGGCGTCAGGTTGTGAACGAGCCGTGGCGGCCGGCGCCTGCGGTGAAGCGGGCGGCGCCCGAATCGGTCTCGCCCGCCGCCAGCGGCACCATGCCGTGCCGCAGCTCGGCCGCCAGCGCATCCGGTTCGGCCAGGCCGTGCTGCTCCCGTACGGAGAGCCGGTCGTGGCGCAGGCACAGCTGCGGGAACGCGGCGAGCTCGTGGGCGAGTTCCTCCGCCGCCCGGCGTGCCTGCCCCGGCGGTACGAGCCGGTTGGCGAGGCCCATCGCGTACGCCTCCGCCGCCGGGACCGGGCGGCCGGTCAGGATCAGGTCCATGGCGCGGCTCTCGCCGATCAGCCGGGGCAGCCGTACCGTACCGCCGTCGATCAGCGGCACCCCCCACCGGCGGCAGAACACCCCGAAGACCGCGTCCTCCTCGGCCCCCCGCAGGTCGCACCACAGGGCCAGCTCCAGACCGCCCGCCACGGCGTGCCCGGCCACCGCCGCGATGACCGGCTTGGTGAGCCGCAGCCGGGTCGGCCCCATCGGGCCGTCGCCGTCGGGCTCGACCCGGTTGCCGCGCCCGGCGGCGACGGCCTTCAGGTCGGCGCCCGCGCAGAAGGTCCCGCCCTCGCCCCACAGCACGGCGACCGAGGCTTCCTCGTCCGCCTCGAACGCCCGGAAGGCCTCGGCCAGTTGCCGGGCGGTCGGCCCGTCGACGGCGTTGCGGACGGCGGGCCGCGAGAGCACCACCGTGGTCACGGGACCGTCGCGCTCGACGCGTACGGCCGGCGCGGCGCCGCCGCCCGTACTCGTACTCCTGTCCGGTCCGTTGCTCCTGTTGCTCCTGTTGCTCCTGTTGCTCTTGCTGCCGCGCCTACCGGTGTCCGTGGTGCCGGCCGGGGCGTCGTCGGGCGTACCGCTGTCCCTCTCCGCGATCTCCATGGCGGCATTCTCACGCGGCCGCAGACCCGCGACCAGACCGGCGATCACCACCGCGATGCCCAGCCACACCGACGGGTCGGGCGTACCGGCGCCCGTGACGACCCCGGCGGCCGCCGCGGCGAGCGGGGCGATGCCGGTGAGCAGGCCGGCCCGGCCGGCGCCGACGGCCCGTACCGTCGAGTACCAGAGGACGAAGGCGACCGCCGTCACCATCAGCGCGAGGTGGCCCACCGCAGCCCAGTGGCTCGCGGACAGCTCCCGTACCGCCGCCGGCCCTTCGACCACCCCGCCCAGGACGGCCAGCATCAGCCCGCCCATCCACACCGCGTGCAGCGACACTCCCCACGGACCGTGCCGCCGCAGCACTGGCACCGCCAGCAGCGTGAACCCCGCCTCGCAGCCCAGGGCCACGGCCGCCCAGGCCACCCCGACGGCGTCCGTCCGGCCCGTCCCCTTCACCAGCACCGCGCCGGCCACGACGACGGGCGCGGCCAGCAGGACCTGCCGGCTCGGCCGCTGCCGTTCCAACAGCGGGCCCACCACGCCCAGCACCACGGGTACGCAGGCCAGCGCGACGGCGATCACCGCCGGCTCGGCATGTGCGACGCCGCGCACCACGGCCACGTTGAACAGCACCAGCCCGGTGGCCGCGATCCCGGCCAGCCACAGCCACTCACGGCCGCGCGGCAGCACCGGGCGGGCGCCCGCCAACCGCGCCATGACCAGCAGGAGCACGGTCGCGGCCGTGTACCGGACGGCCTGGGAGGTGAACAGGGGGGCATCGACGAGGGCGTGCGAGACGGTGACGCTGGAGCCGACGAGGGCCATGCCGGCCATGCCGGGCAGGAGCCGGGAGAGCGGAGCGGAAGGTATGTCCATGGCGTCCACCGTGCCCGCACAATGGACCTCATGCGTAGGTCCACGACGCCCCCGTCCAAGGGGTCCAAAACTGCCGAGGCGGCTCTCCCTTCGGCCTCGGGCCAGGGCCCGGCTCCGGCCCAGGGCCCGGCTCCGGCCCCGGCCCCGGGCCCGGCTCCGGTTCCGGCCCAGCCCCCGGGCCTGGCCTCGGCCCCGGGCCCTGCCCCGGCGGAGGCGCCGGCTCCGCCGGCTCCCGGTTCGGACTTCCTCCAGTTGGACATCGGCCAGGCCCCGCCCGGCGGGCGTACCGCCTGGCTCGCCGACCAGCTGCGGTCCGCGATCGCCGACGGCCGGCTGCCCGTCGGGGCCCGGCTGCCGGCCAGCCGGGTGCTGGCCGGCGAGTTGCGCGTCACCCGGGGCGTGGTCACCGAGGCCTACCGGCGGCTGGCCGAGTCCTGGCCTGTCTCTTATACACACCCGACGCAGCCGTAGAACCTACCCGCGACGATGGTCACGTGTGGACGTGTCGACTACGTAAAACTGGCATCAGAGTCGTCAA
>NZ_WTFF01000555.1 GCF_019400985.1 Streptomyces bambusae | reverse complement strand
GGCGTCGGGTGACGCAGCGGGGGCGGGAGCCGCCTCGGCGCGGGGCCTGCGGCTAACGGCGCCGGGAGCGACCGGGCCGGGGGCGGCGTCGGGTGACGCAGCGGGGGCGGGAGCCGCCTCAGCGCGGGGCCTGCGAGCAGCGGGGCCAGGACCAACGGAACCGGGAGCACCGCCCGCTGACGCCGCGGAGGCGACAACGGCCTCGGCCCGGCGCTTACGGGCAGCAGGGCCAGGACCAACGGAACCAAGGGTGCCACCGGGTATCGCAGCGGGGCCGACAGCGGCGTCGGCGCGGGGCTTGCGGGCAGTGGGGCCGGGGCCGACGGAACCAGGAGCACCGCCGGCTGACACCGCGGGGGCGAGGGCGGCCTCCGCGCGAAGCCTGCGGGTAACGGGGCCGGGGGCGGCGTCGGGTGACGCCGCGGAGGCGAGAACGGCCTCGGCGCAGAGCCCGCGGGCAGCGGGGCCAGGACCAACAGAACCGGGAGCGCCACCGGCTGACGCCGCGGGGGCGAGGGCGGCCTCCGCGCGGGGCCTGCGGGTAACGGGGCCGGGGGCGGCGTCGGGTGACGCCGTGGGGGCGAGGGTGGTCTCCGCGCGGGGCCTGCGGGTAACGGGGCCGGGGGCGGCGTCGGGTGACGCCGTGGGGGCGAGGGTGGTCTCGGCGCGGGGCTTGCGGGCAGCGGGGGCGGGCGTCATGGGGGTCTGGCCTGCGGGCGGGGGTGTCGGGGGCTGGGGCTTGGCCAGGGGGGTGGGGCGTTCGGCCGTGGCGTGGGGCGTGGGGGCCTGGGCCGCGGACCGGGGGGTCGGGATCCCACCCGCGACCCGAGGTGTCGGACTCCGGGGGGTCGGGGCCTTGGGCTCGGGTGTGGGGTGGGGTTCGAAGACGAGGGCTGCGCGGTTTGCCGGGTGGAGGTGGGTCTGGGCGAAGGCGCGTACCTCCTCGGTGGTGATCGACGCCAGGTGCTGCAGGGCGGCGGAGGCCGGGCCGTCCGGCTCGGCGTGGCCGAAGAACGCGGTGTGGCGGCAGAGTTCGTCCGCCCGGCCGCCGACCGTCTCCAGCCGGGCCAGCAGGACGCGCTCCAGGTGGGCGCGGGCGCGGAGCAGTTCGGGTTCGGTGGGGCCGGTGGCGGCGAAGCGGCGCAGTTCCTCGTCGAGGCTCGCTTCGATGTCCGCGGTGGTGGTGGAGGCCGAGGCCTTGACGTCGATCCAGCCCAGCGACGACGTCCCGGTGAGCCGGATCAGGCTGGTGGACAGGCGGGAGGCGGAACGGTCGCGGCGGATCAGGCGCAGCTTGAGGCGGCTGTTCTGCCCCGAGCCGAGGACCGCGAAGGCCAGGGCCGCCGCCTCGGCCTCCCGGGTGCCGTCCCGCGGCAGCCGGTACGCGTGCAGTACGGCTCCCGCGGGCACCGCGGCGCGGACCACGGCGCGCCGCTCCGCGCCCATGAGTTCGGGCAGCGCGGCGTCGGGCGGGGCCGCGGTGCCCCGCGGGCCGGGGATCCCCCCGAAGTAGCGCCGGATCCAGCCGAGGGTCTGCTCCGGTTCGAAGTCGCCGACCACGGCGAGGACGGCGTTGTCGGGGGCGTAGTGGGCGGCGAAGAAGTCCCGGGCGTCCTGGAGGGAGGCGGCGTCCAGGTCGGCCATGGAGCCGATGGGCAGGTGGTGGTAGGGGTGGCCGGGCGGGTAGGCCATGGCGACCAGGTGCTCCCAGGCGGTGCCGTAGGGGACGTTGTCGTAGCGCTGGCGGCGTTCGTTCTTGACCACCTCGCGCTGGTTGTCCAGGGATTCCTGGGTGAGCGCGTCGAGGAGCCCGCCCATCCGGTCCGCCTCCAGCCACAGGGCCAGTTCGAGGTGGTGGGAGGGGACGGTCTCGGTGAAGTTGGTGCGTTCGAAGTTCGTGGTGCCGTTGGGGCGGCCGCCGGCTTCCTGCAGGAGGGCGAAGTGGCCGTTGCCCGGCACGTTGCGGGAGCCCTGGAACATCAGGTGCTCGAAGAGGTGCGCCATGCCGGTGCGGCCGGACGGCTCGTCGCGGGAGCCTACGCCGTACCAGACGCACACGGCGGCCACCGGATGGAGATGGTCCGGCAGCAAGGCGATGCGCAGGCCGTTGCCCAGGCGGTGCTCGCCGACGCGGTGCTCGCTCGCGCGGTGCTCGCCGACGCGGTGCTCGCTCGCGCTGATCGTCTTCATGGGTGCGGCGCCCCCTTCTCTCTCAGCAGGCGCCGCGCGTGGGTGCGGCGTGCTGCTCGGCGTGGATCCAGCGGGCGAGGACGGCCTCTTCCACGGGCCGTACGCCGAGCCGGTTGTTGGTGAGGTGGACCAGGTGGAACAGCAGGTGGTCCGGGTTGCGGGGCCGGCCCCCGGCGGCGAGGTGGTCCTCGACGGCGGCCCGCAGGGACAGCCGGTAGGCGTCCAGGGCCGGGCGGTGCGGGCCGGCGCGTACCCGGTCGAGGCGGTCGCGCAGGTCCGGGGCGCGGCGGTGGGCGGC
>NZ_WTFF01000554.1 GCF_019400985.1 Streptomyces bambusae | reverse complement strand
GGGCGAGCGCGGTGGCCGCCGCCCTGCACGAGCGGCGCGAGTACGGGCTGCGCCCCGTCGGCCTCGCCGAGACGGGGGCGCCGGGCGGGGGCGGCGGGGACGGGCCCGCGACGGGGGTCCCGGTGCTCGCCACGCACGAGGACATCCGCCGCGCCGTCATCCAGAACTCGGTGCGGCACGCGGTGTTCACCCGGCCGCCCGAGAGCGACGAACGCACGGCCTCGCTGGTCCGGCTCTTCCACGACCACGGCTGCCGGCTCTGGCTCGCCGACCCCGTCGGCACCGCCAGGATCACCGGCATGCGGGTGGCCCGGCCCGCCGACCAGATCTGGGGCTTCGCCGTACAGCCGCTGCTGCCCCGCCGCGGCCGGCCCGTGGAGCGCTCGGCCAAGCGGCTCATCGACGGGGCGCTCGCCGCGCTCGCGCTGATCGCGGCGGCCCCGGTGATGGGGCTGTGCGCACTCGCCGTACGGATCTCCGACGGCCCCGGCGTGATCTTCCGGCAGGAACGGGTCGGCCTCTACGGCCGGCCCTTCACCTTGCTGAAGTTCCGTACGCTGCGCGCCGACGAGCACGAGTCGGCCACCCGCTGGACGGTCGCCGGCGACCACCGGATGAGCCCGGTCGGCTCCTTCCTGCGCAAGTCCTCGCTGGACGAGCTGCCCCAGCTGTGGAACGTGGTCCGCGGCGACATGAGCCTGGTCGGCCCGCGCCCCGAACGGCCCTTCTTCGTCGCGAAGTTCTCCTCCCTCCACCCCGGCTACGAGGCCCGGCACCGGATGCCCGTCGGCATCACGGGCCTGGCCCAGATCAACGGCCTGCGCGGCGACACCTCCATCGAGGACCGGGCCCGCTTCGACAACCACTACATCGACACCTGGTCGCTGTGGCAGGACCTGTGGATCCTGGCCCGCACCGCGGCCTCCTTCTTCCGCTTCCGGCTGGGGGGCAGCTGACATGAGCCTCGCCGTCTCCGCGACCACATCCGCTCCCGCGTCCGGCACTTCCTCCGCCGGACGTACCGACGTACGCGGCATGCTGCGCCGGCACTGGCCGCTGCTGCCGCTCGTCGCCACCGTCCTGCTGCTCCTCGCCCCGCTCCCGGCGGGCGACGCGACCGCCTCGGGCAAGGTCACCCCGGCCGACGCGGCCTCGCTGCTGCTGGCCTTCGTCTGTGGGGTGCAGGCCCTGCGCGGCGAGGTGCGCCGGCTCACCCCCCTGGGCGTCCTGGTCCTGGGCACGCCCGCGATCGGGCTGGCCGTCGCCACGGTGACCGCCGGCGATCCGTACGCGGCGCTGCCGGGCTTCGTGCGCTACCTCCAGGTGTTCGTCCTGGTCCCGGCAGCCGTGGTGCTGCTGGTGCGGGACGGGCGGGAGTTCCGGCTGGCCGCCGGGTGCTTCGTCGTCCTGGCCCTGGTCCAGGGCGCGGTGGGCGTCGTCCAGTACGCGACCCACACCGGCGCCTCGTACCAGGGCGAGGACATCCGGGCCGTGGGCACCTTCGGCCCCGGCGACGTGATGGGCATGGCGACCGTGGTCGCGTACGGGCTGATCGTCGCGACGGCGGCCGCGCTGTCGCCGGCCCTGGCGCGCCGGACCCGGCGGGTGGCCGGGGCCTGCGCCCTGGCCCTGGTGCTGCCGCTGGTGCTGTCCTTCAGCCGCGGCGCCTGGATCGCGACCGCGGGCGCCGCCGTGCTGGTCATGCTGCTGGCGGGGGTGCGCCGGGCCCTGAAGGTGCTCCTCGCGCTGACCGCGAGCGGCGTGGTGCTCGTCGGCGGCTTCGGGGTGGGCTCGGAGATGGTCGCCGAGCGGCTGACGTCCATCACCCAGGTCGGCTCCGCGCCCGACCAGTCGGTCACCGACCGGTACACGATGTGGGCGGCGGCCTCCTCGATGTGGCAGGAGCGCCCGGCCGCCGGCGTGGGGCTCAAGGGCTTCCCGGCCCACCGCGACGGGCACGCCTCGCTCGGCCTGTCCTCGGGCAGCGACACCGCCGGCGCCGGCCAGGGGTACGTGCGCCAGCCGCTGCTCTCCCCGCACAACATGTACCTGCTGATCCTCAGCGAGCAGGGCCTCGTCGGGCTGACCGCGCTGGCCGGCGGCTGGGCGGCGCTGCTGGTCGCCGGGCTGCGCCGGGCGCTCCGGCCCGACGCCGCGGCGCGCCGGGTCCGCGACTGCGGGCTGATCGCCCTCGGCCTGTTCGCCTGGCAGCTGACCGACTTCCTCTACGCCGACATCGGCGGGCCCTCGACGGTCCTCACCGGGGTGATCATCGGCCTGGCGGCGTGGTGGGCCCTGGCGGACGCGGGGCCCGGCGGGGCGGGGCACGATGCGGCGGGGGGGGGGGGGGGGCGGGGGGGGGGGGGAGCGGGGGGGGGGGGGGGGGGGGGGGGGGGGGGGGCCTTTTTACACTACCCAGCCCCCCCGAGCGCGGGGCCGAGCGGTTGGTGCGGTGTGTTTGTCGATAAAAAAAAAATAAGAAGAGAACTATTGAGG
>NZ_WTFF01000553.1 GCF_019400985.1 Streptomyces bambusae | reverse complement strand
AGCGACGGCAGCGTCAGATGTGTAGACGAGACCGGCGCAGCACCGACTCGGCCGCCTGCCAGGCGGAGTGCAGCGTGCGGGCCTCCAGCAGCTCGCGGCGCTGGGCCGCGGCCGCCTTGTCGGCCACGGTCAGGGCCAGCGAGGCGTGCCGGTAGGCGAGTTCGGCGGCGATGAGGGCGCTGCGCCCGCGCGCGGACTCGGCGGCCGTGACCTCGTGGGCGGCGCCGGTGACGCGCTGGGCGAGGTCGGCGGCCCGGCCGCGCTCGTCCGCCGCGCGGGCGGACAGCCGGCGGGCCAGGGTGCGGGTGCGGCGCTCGGCGCCGGCGTGGACGTCGCGGGCCCGGGACCGGGTCTCT
Source organism: Streptomyces bambusae (assembly GCF_019400985.1). GTDB lineage: Bacteria > Actinomycetota > Actinomycetes > Streptomycetales > Streptomycetaceae > Streptomyces > Streptomyces bambusae_A. The sequence goes on along the minus strand of NZ_WTFF01000553.1, from coordinate 2,156 downwards.
GCCGCCTCCACGATCCGGTTCAGCAGGTCGACGGAGCCGGCGGTGAAGTCCCGTTCGGCCATCAGCTCGGAGCGGCGGCCCAGCTTGTTGCCGAAGCCGTGGACCAGGTCGGCGAGGCCGTCGGTGTCGCGGGTGTCGGTGACCGCGCGCAGCAGCAGGTCGGTGAAGTCGGAGTCCTTCTTGACCGCGAAGAGGCCGGCGGCCTCGCCCTCGTCGGCGTTCATCTCGCGCTGGTAGCGGAAGAGTTCGGGGTCCAGGCCCAGCTCGCCGAGGTGCTCGTTCCAGCGGTCGTGGATCTCCTCCCAGTACACCTCCAGGTGCGGGTAGGCCTTGCCCGCGTCCGTGAGGGCGTCGCGGAAGCCCTTCATGGTGCGGCGGCGGCCCTGCGCGCCCGAGGCGCCCTCGACGGGCGGGCGTACGGCGGTGGACTCGGCCACCGGCAGGTTGTCCAGGCTCAGGCCGGGCCCGGGGCGGAAGGAGTACCAGGCCTCGGCGAACTTCCGCGGGTCGTTGGAGACCTGGCGGCCGCGCCACTCGCTGACCTTGCCGACGACCACGCACTCGCCGGTCAGGGTGTGCTGCCACTCCAGGGCGACGTGCCCGCAGTCGTCGGCGAGCAGGAACTTGCGCAGCACGCCGGAGCTGGCGCCGCCGAGGGTGTTGCGGTGGCCGGGCAGCATGACCGAGAAGATCAGCTTGAGCAGGACGGACTTGCCGCCGCCGTTCTCCAGGAAGAGCACGCCGGCGGGCGCGGGCCGGCGCGGCGGGCCGGAGGGCTCCTCCTCGAAGAACTCCGCCTGGGCGGGTGCCGGGTTCGGCACCGGCGCGCCGACTCCGCGCAGGTCGAGCACGGTGTCGGCGTAGCGTGCGCCGGCGGGCCCGATGGAGTAGAGGCGGATCCGGGACAGCTCGTACATGGCGGCGGACTCTCGTGGGTTGTGCGTACGTGAGGGACGGCGGGGCGGGGCGGCCGGCGGGGCCGGGGACCGGGCGGGGGGGGCGGGTCAGGCGTGGAACGGCAGGCCCGCGTCGGCCACCAGGTCCAGGTCGTCGCCCTCGGGCGGCGGCAGCAGGCTGGCGGAGCCGTCGCTGACCGGGACCACGCCCAGCTCCAGCAGCTCGGCCATGGCGGCGCTGCCCGCCATGTCGCGGACCTGGAGCTGGTAGCGCGGGGTCGTCCGGTACGCGCCGCCGGCGTCGTCGCCGGTGCGCTGCAGGAAGCCGGAGTCGGTGAGGAAGGCGACCGCCTTGCCGACGATGCCGGTGGTGGAGCCGGCCAGCCGACGGGCGTCCTTGGTGGCGCCGGTCGCGCTGCGGCGGGCGTAGACGCGCCAGGCGGCCTCCAGGCCCGGGGCGTCGCTGGCCGGGTCGGTGTTCTCGCCCTGCTCCTCGGCGCGTTCCTCCAGGCGGCGGCAGGTCTGCCGGACGAAGGAGTCGACGCCGTTGACGGTGATCCGGCCGATGTAGCCGTCGTCGGCGAGGTCCTCGGGGCGGGGGAAGGCGAGCGCGGCGACGGCGAGGTGGGCCAGGCCGTGCAGGAAGCGGTCGGCGGAGTCGGCGGCCGTGCGGCGCGCGTAGTCGCCCATGCGGACGGCGAAGACGGAGTCCTCGCCGGCGGCGACGGCCATGCCGGCCCGGGTGGAGACCTCCAGGACGACCAGGCCGAGGCCGGTGGCGACGGCATCGGCGAGCCGGGCGAAGCCGGGGTCCTCGCGGTAGCGGCGCAGCAGCTCGGCGTACTCGGCGTCGCGGGCGGGCAGCAGCTTGGGCTGGAGCCCGTACGCGACGAGCCGGGCCGCGTCGGCGGCGTCCGCGGGGGTGGCCCCGGTGGTCGGGATACCCGGGGCGGCCGGAGCCGACGGCTCGTCGGGCTCGCTCCACGCGGGGTACTCGGCGTGGGTCTCGCTCACGGCTGGGGCTCCTTGACGGTGTGACGGCTGCGGCTGCTGCCCGGAGGGACGGTGACGCTCCGCAGGGCGGTAGTGGGGGTGGCGTGCCACGGGGTTGCGGGGCTACGGCCTCGCCCGGCGCGCCGCGCAACGGCGGGAGGCGAACCGGCCACCGGCACACCGGGCCGCACAACGCGGGGCCTCGCGGGCCCCGGGGCGGTGGCCGGCAGGGACACGGTGGCGGCCGGGCCGGGCGCGACAGCGGCC
>NZ_WTFF01000552.1 GCF_019400985.1 Streptomyces bambusae | reverse complement strand
GCGGCCTTGGCCGGCAGGGACCGGGCGGCGAGGGCCGCCACGGCCACCAGCACCAGCCCGATGCCGGCGACCCAGCGCAGCGCGTCGGCGTAGCCGGCGGTGGCCGTCCGGTCGCCGAGGACGGCGAAGAACACGGAGCCGATCAGCGCCACGCCGACCGCGCTCGCGAACTGCTGGGCGGTGGTGAGCACTCCGGCGGCGGTGCCGGCCTGCCCGGGGCGTACGCCGGCGAGCACGGCCCCGGTCAGCGCGGGCACGGCCAGCCCGTTGCCGAGACCGATGAGCACCATCGGAGGCAACAGCCGAGCCACACTCAACTCACCGGGAAACAACAGGAGTTCGATCAACAGACCCAGCATCCCGGCACCCGCGACCCCGATCCCGGCGAGCACCGTACGCGCGCCCTTCCCCGGCGGGGTGCGCCGGGCCGCCATCGAGGCGGCGGCGAAGGCCAGCCCCAGCGGCGCGAACGCGAGCCCGGCGCCGAGCGGTGAGAGCCCGAGCCCGGACTGCAGCACGAGCGTGAGCGCGAACAGGAAGCTGAAGAACGCCCCGAAGACCGCCCCGCTGATCACCAGCCCGCGGTGGAAGGAGGCCACGGCGAACAGTGACAGGTCCAGCAGCGGGGTCCCGCCCCGCCGCCCGAGCCGGTGTTCCCACAGCAGGGTTCCCACCAGCACCGGCCCTGCGGCGGCCAGGCTCAGCCAGGACCACAGCGGCCAGCCGCCCGCCCCGCCGAGCATCAGCGGTACGAGCGCCAGCGCGAGCCCGGCCGGGATGCCGAGGCCGCCGACGGGGTCCAGCCCCGTTCCCGCCCTGACCTTGGGCGGCCCGGGTACGACCGCCCGCGCGAGGGCGAAGGTGAGCAGCCCGGCCGGCACGTTGACCAGGAAGATCGCCCGCCAGCCGGACCCTTCCGAACCGGCCTGGAGCAGCACCCCGCCGAGCACCTGCCCGGCGACGGCGCCGACCCCGACGGTGACCCCGAACCAGGCGAGCGCCCGGGGCCGTTCGGCAGGCCCGAACACACCCGTGATCAGCGCGAGCACCTGCGGCACCATGGCCGCCCCGGTCACACCCTGGAGCAGCCGCGCGGCCACCAGCTGGCCCGGGCTCTGGGCCAGGCCGCACAGCAGCGAGGCGGCGGTGAAGGCGAGGGTGCCGCCGAGGAACATCACCCGGTTGCCGAACAGGTCACCGAGCCGCCCACCGGTGATCAGCCCACTGGCGTAGGTGAAGGCGTACCCGGCGACGATCAGCTCCAACGCCACCGGCCCGGCCCCGAGCTGGTCCTGGAGGGTGGGCGCGGCGACGTTGACGACGTAGAGGTCGAACTGGGCCATGAACAGCGCGGCCAGCACGACGGGCAGCATCAGCCACCGCCGCCCATGAACCGCGGCTGCGGAAGCGGAAACGGGTGTGGATACGGGTGCGGACGCGCGGGTCACCGGACCACCACCTCCGCGGCGGCCGCCCGGGAGGCGGCGGACTGCACCCGCTCGCCCTCCAGCCGCCAGTCGATGGCCGCGTACTCGCCTGCGGCCAGCGCCAGGGCCTCCTCGACGGGCCGTACGACCGGCAGCCCGAACAGCCCGGCGACGGTACGCAGCCGCTCCGCCCGGTCCGCCTCCTCCACGACGTGGTAGGTGACGCCGAGGTCCTCCAGGGCCTGGAGCAGCATGTCGTCGCAGAACCCGCGGAAGGCGGGATGCATCCGCCGGTGCCCGCCGGCCTTGCCGGTGGCCCCGGCCGGGGCCTTCAGGTGCACGAACCCGTCGTAGGTCTCCTTCACGTGCTGCCGCATCGCGTGCCCGAGCTGGTCCACGGCCTCGGCGAAGAAGCGCATCGCGGCGCCGGCCGGCGGGGTGTCGGCGGGTGAGGCGGGGTCCATGCCGAAGTGGACGCGGGCGGCGGCGTAGATCCACTCCTGGAGCGAGGACCCGTCGGAGATCAGCGGATCCCCGAGCCGCGCCTCGTTCTGCACCCGCCCGACGTGCCGCCGCACCGCGAGCTGCAGGTACTCCGCGGGCGTCACCTCGGCGAGCGCCTTGCCCGGCACGGCATCGGGGAGGATCTCCCGGATGGAGCGGGCGGGGGCGAAGGGGATGCCGGTGTAGTGGGAGAGGGCGGTAGCCGTGGAGGTCTTTCCCGCCGCGTACGTCCCGGACACGGACAGACGCATGAGCTAGGGCTCCTTGGTGGTTGGGTCGTCTCGTAGCAGGGGCTCCGCCCCCACTCCCCCGCGCCTCAAACGCCGGCGAGGCTGGATATTGCCGGGCCCCGCCGACCGGGCTGGGTCGTGCCCCGTAAGGGGCGCGGGGAACTGCGCGACCAGCCCCAACGGCCCAGCAGATCCGCCACGGCCGGCAAGGCCCCCGAACAGGGGCGGGGGGGTCGGGTGCGGCAGCCCCGCCCCCTCCCGCCCCCCCCGGGGTTTGGGGGCGGGGGGCGGGGCGGCGGCCCGGGTCGGGAAGGGGGGGGGGGGGGGGGAGGAGCGCGCTGGGGGGCGCGCGCGG
>NZ_WTFF01000551.1 GCF_019400985.1 Streptomyces bambusae | reverse complement strand
CACGCGTAAGAGCGTCGGCAGCGGCAGATGGTTATAAGAGACAGAGTTCGCCCCGCGCGGGCCGCGGCTGGCGGACTCGGTGCCGTTCGGCCTGTTCGGCCTCGGCACCGGGCTCCTCGTCCTGTACGCCGCCCTGGGCGAGGTGCTGGCGGGCGGCCCGGCCGAGGCGGTCGCCGCACCGTCGGCGGTGGCGCTCACGCTCAGCATGGGCCCGGCCGAGTGGCTGCTGCACCGGTTCCGCAGCGGCAGCCTCGCCGGACTGCGGGCGGCCCGCTCGCCCCGGGCCTTCCGGTACCGGACGCTGGCCGCCCTCGCCCACTGCCTGGGCCTCTACCTGGCGGTGCTGCTGGCGCTCGGCGCCCTCGGCACCGCGCTCTGGCCGGACGCCCCCGGCCTGACCGCCGTACGGGCGGCCACCCTGCTGCTCCTCGGCGCGGTGATGTGGACCGGGCTGCTGCTGCAGTCGTTCGGCGCCGTGCGGTACGCGGCCTCGGTCTGCGCGGCGGCCGCCGCCGCGCAGAGCCTGGCCCTGCTGCTGGGGGCGGCCGGGCCGCGGCTGGTCCAGCTGGCGGTGGCCGGCACCGCGGCGGCGGTGCTGTGCGCGCTGGTCCTGGTCCTGCTCGGCCGCGCCACGGCGCACCGGTGAGGCGGGAGCCGAAGATGGCGAACCACGACCCCCGGCTGCTGGTGCCCCTCTACGAGCACCCGGCCGACCGGCCCGAGGCCTGGGAGGCGCTGCTGCGCTGCGCGCCCCGGCTGCACTCCGTGGGGCTCAACCCCGGCAACGGCCCCGGCGACGCGCCCGACGAGCGGTTCGCCGCCGTCGCGGCGCGGCTGCGCGAGGCGCAGGTCACCGTCCTCGGGTACGCCGACACCGACTACGGGCGCCGCCCGCACGCGGAGGTGGTCCGGGACCTGCTGCGCCACCGCGACTGGTACGGGGCGGACGGCGCCTTCCTCGACCAGGCCGCCGCGGGCCCCGAACTGCTGCCCCACTACCGGCGGCTGTCCGTCGCCGCCCGGGCCGCCGGCGCCCGCACACTGGTCCTCAACCACGGGGTGCACCCGCACCCCGGCTACGCGGCACTCGCCGACGTCCTGGTCACCTTCGAAGGCCCCTGGGACGCCTACCGGGAGGCGCCGGGTGCCCCGGCGTGGACCGCCGACCACCCCCCGCACGCGTTCTGCCACCTGGTCCACTCGGTCCCGCCGGGCGCCCCGGCCGCGGAACTGGCCGCAGAATTGGCCGCACAGCGCCACGCGGGCCTGCACTGCGCCGTCCCCGGCACGGGCGCGCACCCGTGGGGCACCCTGCCGCACACCCTGGAGGCCGCCGGATGAGACCGCCACGCCCGCAGAGCCCCCGCTTCCGCATGGGGCGCACCGTACGGCTGCGGCGGCCCGCCTGGCTGCTGGTGGTGCCCCTCCTGCTGCTCGCGGCCTGTACGGCCGGCCCGGACGAGGACCCGGCCCCGCCGCAGCCCTCGACCGGTCAGGCGCCGGGCGAGCGCTGGCAGCCCCGGCCCGGCACCACCTGGCAGTGGCAGCTGACCGGCCGCCTCGACCTGTCGGTGGACGCGGCCGTGTACGACGTCGACGGGTTCACCACCACGAAGGAGGAGGTGGCCCGGCTCAAGCAGGCCGGCCGGAAGGTGATCTGCTACCTCTCCACCGGCGCCTGGGAGGACTTCCGCCCCGACGCCGGCGACTTCCCGCAGGAGGTCCTCGGCAAGGGCAACGGGTGGGAGGGCGAGCGCTGGCTCGACATCCGGCGGACGGACACGCTGGAGCCGCTGATGGCCCGGCGGTTCGACATGTGCCGGGACAAGGGCTTCGACGCGGTCGAACCGGACAACATGGACGGCTACCGCAACCGGTCGGGCTTCCCGCTCACCGCCGAGGACCAGCTCCGCTACAACCGGCTGATCGCGGCACTGGCCCACGACCGGGGCCTGGCGGTGGGCCTGAAGAACGACCTGGACCAGATCCCGCAGCTGCTCGGCGACTTCGACTTCGCGGTCAACGAGCAGTGCGCCGAGTACGACGAGTGCGACCGGCTCACCCCGTTCGTCAAGGCCGGCAAGGCCGTCTTCCACGCCGAGTACGAACTCCCGCCGAGCCGCTTCTGCGCCCGCTCACGCGAACTGGACCTGAGCTCGCTGCAGAAGAGGTACGACCTCGACGCGTGGCGCAGGACCTGCGACTAGCTTCCCGGCGGGGCGAATGGCCGGCCGGGGGCTGCGCCCCGGACCCCACCGCTGACCGTCCGTTGTGGCTGGTCGCGCAGTTCCCCGCGCCCCTGACGGGGCGCGGTACCGCACCGGACTTCGCTGAGCCCGCTTAGCCTCCCGGCGGGGCGAAGCGCTCCGGCTGGAAGCGCGGTGATGAAACCGCGGGCCGGTGGGGGCTGGTCGCGCAGTTCCCCGCGCCCCTGACGGGGCGCGGTACCGCAGGTGCCGGGAGGCCGGGGCCCGCCCTGCCGAGGCGGCGGCCCGGGCCCCGCGCGGGCGGCCCAGGCC
>NZ_WTFF01000550.1 GCF_019400985.1 Streptomyces bambusae | reverse complement strand
CGTATATGGTTTATAACATCATGTCCCACTCACACAACACGCATTCAACTTCTCGTAACAACGCAGAGCGCCGTTTGGGTCTGCACCCGTAGGATCGCCGCCGGCGTCAAATGTGTAAAAAAACACTCCCCCCCGCCGTCACGCCGTCACGCAGTCACGCAGTCACGGTCACGCCGTCACGCGGCCGCGCCGCCTTCCGCCCCGCTACGGGGCCACCTGGCCGCGAGGCCGCGGGAGGCCGGTCGCGGAGCGACCTGGCGGCGGCTCGGCGCGCGGGCATTCCCCCGGAACTCCCCCGCCGTCGGGCGGGTCACGCTGCCGCGCCGCCCTCTGCCCTCGTGTACGTGATGCCCTGCGCGGCCAGTGCGTCGGCCACCGCGCCCGGGCGGGCCAGCAGGGCGAGCAGCAGGTGCCGGGTGGCGATGGTGTTGTCGCGGCGGCCCAGCGCGATCCGCAGCGACTGCTCCAGCACCTTCTTCGCCTCGGCCGTGAACGGCCGGTGGAAGGTCCGGGCCCGGTCGTCCGCGCCCCGCCCCCGGCGTCGGCGCCGGAACAGCGACCCCACCCGGCCCGGGCGCCGCCGCGCGGCCGCCTCCGCCAAGACCCCTTCGCCGTGGGCCTCTTCGATCCGGGCGACGATCTCCGACACGTCGATACCGAGCCCGGCCAGTGCCTCCTCGTCGGCCTTGGACAGGCCGCCCCGCCGGCGGGCCTCGGCCAGGGCCGCCCGCAGCGCGGCGCGTTCCACCCCGTACGGGTCCAGCGCGCCCTGTTCCATCAGCGAGAGCGCCAGGTACTCCTCGGTCACCACCGCCGAGCCCGCCCGCTCGGCCTCCTCGACGGCCCCTCGTACCGCATCGCGCGCGTCGGACGTGAACCTCTCGAACATCAATGCCTCCCGTACTTCTTGTGCACGGCCTGCCTGCTGACGCCCAGCTCGGCGGCGATCTCCTGCCAGGACCAGCCCTGGGCGCGGGCGCTGCGCACCTGGACGGCCTCCAGCTGCTCCAGCAGCCTGCGCAGTGCCGCCACGGCACGCAGGCCCACACGCGGGTCGCGGTCGCCGGCCCGCTCGGCGAGGTCGGTTGCTTCCGTCATGCATGTCAATCTAGGTTGACACCGGACGGGTGTCAACCAGGATTGACAAACAAACGGGTCCCGGGGATCGCGAGATCCCCGGGACCCGACAGGACGAAAAGGCGAAAAAGCGGCGGGCCGGCCCGCCATCGCGTCTCAGACGGTCAGGACCACCTTCCCGAACAGGTCGCCCGCCGCCAGCTTCTCGAAGCCCTCCCGGGCCCGGTCCAGCGGCAGGACCTCGTCCACGACCGGCCGTACGCCCGTCGCCGCGCAGAAGGCCAGCAGGTCCTCCAGCTCGTCCTTGGAGCCCATCGTGGAGCCGACGACCTTCAGCTCCAGGAAGAAGATCCGGGTCAGCTCGGCGTGCGCCGGGCGGTCCCCGCTCGTCGCGCCGGAGATCACCAGGGTGCCGCCGGGGCGCAGCGACTTGATCGAGTGCGACCAGGTGGCGGCGCCGACCGTCTCGATCACCGCGTCCACCCGCTGCGGCAGCCGGGCCCCCGGCTCGAAGGCGTCCACCGCGCCCAGCTCCACCGCCCGCTTGCGCTTGGCCTCGTCCCGGCTGGTCGCGAAGACCCGCAGGCCCGCGGCCTTGCCCAGGGCGATGGCGGCGGTCGCGACGCCGCCGCCGGCGCCCTGGACGAGCACCGAGTCACCGGGCCGTACGCCCGCGTTGGTGAACAGCATCCGGTACGCCGTCAGCCACGCCGTCGGCAGGCACGCGGCCTCCTCGAACGACAGCTCGGCCGGCTTGGGCAGCACGTTCCAGGCCGGTACGGTCACCTGCTCGGCGAACGTGCCCTGGTAGCGCTCGGTCAGGATCGACCGGGGCTCGTCGGGGCCCACCCCGTGCCCCGTCTGGCCGATCACGGAGTGCAGGACGACCTCGTTGCCGTCCTGGTCGATCCCGGCGGCGTCGCAGCCGAGGATCATCGGGAGCTTGTCCTCGCCGAGGCCGACCCCGCGCAGCGACCACAGGTCGTGGTGGTTGAGGGAGGCGGCCTTGACGTTCACGGTCACCCAGCCGGGGCGCACCTCGGGGGCCGGGCGCTCGCCCAGCTCAAGGCCGCTCAGCGGCTGGTCACGGTCGATTCGGGCGGCATAGGCAGCGAACATGCCGCGACGCTACCGCCCGGTAGAGGCTGGTTCCAGAGGCCCGGGCCCCCGCCGCACGAGGTCTTCGTCGCACCCGGTCCGCACCGGAACTCCGTACGAACGCACGAACGCACGAGCACGCACGAGCACGCACGAGCACGCACGAGCACGCGAGTGCACGCGAGTGCACGAGCACGCACGAACAGGCGGAGATCCCCAGGAGCCCCGCCCCGCCCCGCCCCGCCCCACCCCCCAGACGCACACAGGCCCGGCCGGACGGATCCGGCCGGGCCTGCAGGAGGCGGCGTCCGAGCGCGCGCCCGGGGGGGGGGGGGGCTCTTTTACCCCTCTGACCCTGCCGGCGGTCACGTCAGTGTATACGTCGATAGGCGCGAGGGCCGCGCCATAACGTAAGACAGACA
>NZ_WTFF01000055.1 GCF_019400985.1 Streptomyces bambusae | reverse complement strand
CTGGTCGGCGGACGACACGCGACAGTACGCCACGACCCGCCCGGACGGCTGGACGGCGACCTCATCGACCAGCCACGTCCCGGACGGCGCCTGGCGGACGGGGACGGGCATCTTCCCGTCCTTCACCTACCGCCAGGCGGTCTGGTAGCTCACGCCCTGCTGACGCGCCCACTCCGAAAGCTTCACAAGGCCAAGATAGTCGGGATATGCGACTAGAGATGACTATGAATGACTAGAAAACCTGTAGCAGCTTTCACCCCTTCGCGGGAGACCGCCGCCGCCGTCGCGTTCCTCCTCTCCGACGCCGCCGCCTGCATGACGGGTGCCGAGCTCGCGGTGGACGGCGGCTGGACGGCCGGCCCCACCGTCCGCGACCCCACCGTCCGCGACCTCACCGGGCGGTGAGCCCCGCCGGGAGCCGACGCACCCTCGCCCGTAACGCGAGGTGGCGGCGGGTGTAACACGGCCGACGCACGCTGGACCGCATGCACACCATCGCCACGCACTGTCCGTACTGCGCCCTGCAATGCGGGATGAACCTCCGTCCCGAGGCCGACGGCCGGAGCGTGACGGTGGAGGAGCGCACCGGGTTCCCCGTCAACCGCGGGGCCCTGTGCGGCAAGGGCCGTACCGCTCCCGCCGTGCTGTCCTCCCGGGTGCGCCTGACCGGGCCGCTGATCCGCTCCCACGCCGGGCGGCTGGAGCCGGCCACCTGGGAGGAGGCGCTGGACGCCGTCGCCGAGGGCCTGGCCCGCACCCGCCGGGAGGACGGGGCGGACGCGGTCGGGGTGTTCGGGGGCGGCGGGCTGACCAACGAGAAGGCGTACAGCCTCGGCAAGTTCGCCCGGGTCGTGCTCGGCACGTCGCAGATCGACTACAACGGCCGGTTCTGCATGTCCTCGGCCGCCGCCGCCCACCAGCGAGCCTTCGGCCTGGACCGCGGGCTGCCCTTCCCGCTGGAGGACATCCCGCGCACCGGCTGCGTCATCCTGGTCGGGTCCAACCTGGCCGAGACCATGCCGCCCGCCCTGCGCTACCTCACCGAGCTCCGGGAGAACGGCGGCACGCTGATCGTCGTCGACCCGCGCCGCACCCGTACCGCCGAGCAGGCCGACCTGCACCTGGCCCCCCGCCCCGGCACCGACCTGGCGCTCGCCCTGGGCCTGCTGCACCTGGTGGTCGCCGAGGGCCGCACCGACGAGGAGTTCATCGCCGACCGGACCACCGGCTGGCCCGAGGCCCGGGCCGCCGCCATGGCCCACTGGCCGGAACTGGTCGAGCGGATCACCGGAGTCCCGGTCCCCAGGCTCCGCGAGGCGGTGGAGATGTTCTGCGCGCCCGAGTCCGCGATGGTCCTCACCGCTCGCGGCCCCGAGCAGCAGTCCAAGGGCACCGACACGGTCGGCGCCTGGATCAACCTGTGCCTGGCGACCGGCCGGGCCGGCCGCCCGCTGTCCGGCTACGGCTGCCTGACCGGCCAGGGCAACGGCCAGGGCGGGCGCGAACACGGCCAGAAGGCCGACCAGCTGCCCGGCTACCGCAAGCTCGACGACCCCGCCGCCCGTGCCCACGTGGCCGGCGTATGGGGCGTCGACCCCGACACCCTGCCCGGCCCCGGCCGCAGCGCGTACGAACTCCTCGACGCGCTCGGCACCGACGTCCGCGCCCTGCTCCTCATGGGCTCCAACCCCGTGGTCTCCGCCCCCCGCGCCTCCCACATCGAGGAGCGCATCCGGTCCCTGGACTTCCTCGCCGTCGCCGACGTCGTGCTGTCCGAGACCGCCGCCCTCGCCGACGTGGTCCTCCCCGTCACCCAGTGGGCGGAGGAGACCGGCACCACCACCAACCTCGAAGGCCGGGTCATCCTGCGCCGCCGCGCCCTCACCCCGCCCCCCGGTGTGCGCACCGACCTGGAGGTGATGCACGCACTGGCCGCCCGGCTCGGTGTGGAGAAGGGCTTCCCCACCGACCCCGAGGAGGTCTTCGACGAGCTCCGCCGCGCCTCGGCCGGCGGCCCCGCCGACTACTCCGGCATCTCCTACCGCCGGATCGCCGACGAGGACGGCGTCTTCTGGCCCTGTCCGGAGGGCGGCGAGGGCGCCCCGCGGCTGTTCCTGGACCGCTTCGCCACCGACGACGGCCGGGCCCGCTTCGTCCCCGTCGCGCACCGCGACGCCGCCGAGGTCCCCGACGAGGAGTACCCGGTGCTGCTCACCACCGGCCGGGTGGTCTCCCAGTACCAGTCCGGCGCCCAGACCCGCCGCGTCGACGAGCTCAACGCGGCCGCCCCCGCCCCCTTCGTGGAACTGCACCCCCGCCTCGCCGCCCGCGTCGGCGCCGTGGACGGCAGGTCGCTGGCCGTCGTCTCCCGTCGCGGCCGGGCCGTCGCGGCCGCCCGGATCACCGACGCCATCCGCGCCGACACCGTCTTCATGCCCTTCCACTGGCCGGGCGAGGGCCGCGCCAACACCCTCACGAATCCGGCGCTCGACCCGGTCTCCCGGATGCCCGAGTTCAAGGTCTGCGCGGTCCGCCTGGAGCCCGCCGAGGAGTGACTGCAGACCCGGACGGCACCGCTCCGGCGCCCGGCTGCGCGCCCGGACATCCGTACGAGGGGCTTCACGGGCCCCGGCGGCGGGTAACCATCCGGTCACGCAGCGGACTCAAAAAGTGCTCGCACGCCCCTCGTGGCGACGATGTGCCGTACGCCACACTGAGTCGCGGCGCCTGAGTCCTCTCCAGCCCTGGAGGTCGCCCCCGTGCAGACCCAGACCCTGAGCCTGACCGAGACCGCGCACGAGCCCGCGCCCGAGGCGGAGGCAGAGGCCGAGGCCGTGGACGACGAACCCGAGCCGCTGGAGCTCGTCGAACGGGTCCCGGATCAGCGGCGACGCACGGGCGGCGACCACGGAAGCGGAGGCGGAGGGGGCCCCTCCGCCGACCTGTTCCGCCAGTACCTGCGCGAGATAGGCAGGATCCCGCTGCTCACGGCGGCGGAGGAGGTGGAACTCGCGCGCCGGGTCGAGGCCGGCCTGTTCGCCGAGGAGAAGCTCGCCAGCACCCCCGACCTCGACTCCCAGCTCGCCGTCGACCTCGACAAGCTCGTGGTCATGGGCCGGATGGCCAAACGCCGGCTGATCGAGGCGAACCTGCGCCTGGTGGTCTCCGTCGCCAAACGCTACGTCGGCCGCGGGCTGACCATGCTCGACCTCGTCCAGGAGGGCAACCTCGGCCTGATCCGCGCGGTCGAGAAGTTCGACTACGCCCGCGGCTACAAGTTCTCCACCTACGCGACCTGGTGGATACGCCAGGCCATGTCCCGCGCACTCGCCGACCAGGCCCGCACCATCCGCGTCCCCGTGCACGTGGTCGAGCTGATCAACCGGGTCGTCCGGGTGCAGCGCCGGATGCTCCAGGAGCGCGGGTACGAGCCGACGGCCGACGAGGTCGCCGCCCACCTGGAGCTGACGCCCGAGCGGGTCAGCGAGGTGCTCCGGCTCGCCCAGGAGCCCGTATCCCTGCACGCGCCCGTGGGCGAGGAGGACGACGTCGCCCTCGGCGACCTCATCGAGGACGGAGACGCGGCCTCACCCGTCGAATCCGCCGCCTTCTTCCTCCTGCGCGAGCACCTGGAGGCCGTCCTGTCCACGCTCGGCGAGCGCGAACGCAAGGTCGTCCAGCTGCGCTACGGACTCGACGACGGCCGCCCCCGCACCCTGGAGGAGATAGGCCGCATCTTCGGCGTGACCCGCGAGCGGATCCGCCAGATCGAGTCCAAGACCCTCGGCAAGCTGCGCGACCACGCCTTCGCCGACCAGCTCCGCGGCTACCTGGACTGAGGAGCCGAGCGGCCTGGTACGCGCAAAGGGGTGCCCCCGTGGCGAGGGCACCCCTTGCGGCGGTTCAACAGCGCACCAGGTCAGTCGACCTCGGCCACCGCCTGCGCGAACTGGGCCGCGTACAGCCGGGCGTACGCGCCGTCCGCCGCCAGCAGCTCGTCGTGCGTGCCCTGCTCCACGATCGACCCGTTCTCCATCACCAGGATCACGTCGGCGTCGCGGATCGTGGACAGCCGGTGCGCGATCACGAAGGACGTCCGGCCGTGCGCCAGGCGCGCCATCGCCTTCTGGATGAGCACCTCGGTACGGGTGTCCACCGAGCTCGTCGCCTCGTCCAGGACCAGGATCACCGGGTCCGACAGGAACGCCCGGGCGATGGTGATCAGCTGCTTCTCGCCGGCGCTGACCCCCGAGCCCTCGTCGTCCAGCACCGTGTCGTAGCCGTCCGGCAGGGTACGGATGAACCGGTCCGCGTGCGCCGCCTTCGCGGCCTGCTCGATCTCTTCCCGGCTCACGTCGCGCGAGGCGCCGTACGCGATGTTCTCGGCGATGGTGCCGCCGAACAGCCACGTGTCCTGGAGCACCATGCCGATGCCCGAGCGCAGCTCCTCGCGGGTCATCCTGGCGATGTCCACCCCGTCGAGGGCGATCCGGCCGCCCGTCACCTCGTAGAACCTCATCAGGAGGTTGACCAGCGTGGTCTTGCCGGCGCCGGTCGGGCCGACGATCGCGACGGTCTGCCCCGGCTCCACGGACAGCGACAGGTCCTCGATCAGCGGCTTGTCGCGCTCGTAGCGGAACGCCACCTTCTCCAGCGAGACCGCGCCGCGCAGCTTCTCCGGGCGCTCCGGGACCTCGGCGTCCGGCTCCTGCTCCGGGGCGTCGAGGAGTTCGTAGACCCGCTCGGCGGAGGCGACGCCGGACTGCACCAGGTTCGCCATCGACGCGACCTGCGTCAGCGGCATCGAGAACTGCCGCGAGTACTGGATGAAGGCCTGCACGTCACCGATCGACAGGCTGCCCGAGGCCACCTTGAGCCCGCCGACGACCGCCACCAGCACGTAGTTGATGTTCGACATGAAGAACATCACCGGCTGCATGACGCCGCTGACCAACTGCGCCTTGAACGAGGCCTTGAACAGCGCCTCGTTCTGCTCGGCGAAGGTGTCCGCCGACTCCTGCTGGCGGCCGAAGACCTTCACCAGCGTGTGCCCGGAGTACATCTCCTCGATGTGCGCGTTCAGCGCGCCGGTGGTCTTCCACTGCGCCACGAACTGCGGCTGCGACTTCTTGCCGATCTTCGCCGCGACGTAGACCGACACCGGGACGGTGACCAGCGCCACCAGCGCCAGGACCGGCGAGATCCAGAACATCATCGCCAGCACGCCGACGATGGTCAGCAGCGAGTTCAGCAGCTGCCCCATCGTCTGCTGGAGCGTCTGCCCGACGTTGTCGATGTCGTTGGTCGCCCGGCTCAGCACCTCGCCGCGCTTCTGCTGGTCGAAGTAGGAAAGCGGCAGCCGCGAGAGCTTGGCCTGGAGTTCCTCGCGCATCCGGAACAGGGTGTCGTTCATGACGTGGTTCGACAGCCGGGTCGCGACCAGCATCAGCAGGCCGGCCAGGGCGAAGACGACCACCGCCCAGAGCGCCACCGCGCCGACCGCGCCGAAGTCGATGCCCTCGCCGGGGGTGAAGTCGGTGCCCGACAGCATGTCCGCCATGCCGTCCTCGCCCCGGGCCCGCAGCCCGTCGAGCGCCTGCTCCTTGGTGGTCCCCGCCGGCATCTGCCGGCCCACGATCCCCGCGAACACCAGGTCGGTGGCCTCGCCGAGGATCTTGGGACCGATCACCGTCATGGCCACGCTGCCGAACACGGCGACGACCATGCCCCACAGCTTGAGCCGCTCCTGCGCGAGCTGCCTCAGCAGCCGCTTGCCGGAGCCCTTGAAGTCCAGGGACTGCTGGCCCGGACCCATCATCATCCGTCCACCGGGCCCGCTCATGCGGCCTCCGCCTCCGTCAGCTGGGAGAGGACGATCTCCCGGTAGGTCTCGTTGCCGGCCATCAGCTCGTGGTGGCGGCCCTCGCCCACCACCTGTCCCTCGTCCAGGACGATGATGCGGTCGGCGTCGCGGATGGTCGACACCCGCTGGGCGACGATCACCACGGTCGCGTCCTCGGTCTCGCGGGCCAGCGCCGCGCGCAGCGCCGCGTCCGTCGCGTAGTCCAGGGCCGAGAAGGAGTCGTCGAAGAGGTAGATCTCCGGGCGCTGCACCAGCGTGCGGGCGATCGCCAGCCGCTGGCGCTGACCGCCGGAGACATTGGTGCCGCCCTGGGTGATCGGCGCGTCCAGCCCGCCCTCCAGCGCGGACACGAACTCCTTGGCCTGGGCCACCTCCAGCGCCTGCCACAGCTCCTCGTCGCTCGCGTCGGGACGCCCGTAGCGCAGGTTCGACGCGACCGTCCCGGAGAACAGGTACGGCTTCTGCGGCACCATGCCGACCGTGCGGGCCAGCAGCGCCGGATCGATCCGGCGGACGTCCTCGCCGTCCACCAGCACCTCACCGCCCGTCGCGTCGAACAGCCGCGGTACGAGGCCCAGCAGGGTCGACTTCCCGCTGCCGGTCGAGCCGATCACGGCGGTCGTCTCGCCGGGCCGGGCCAGCAGGTCCACCCCGCGCAGCACGGGCGCCTCGGCACCCGGGTAGCGGAAGTCGGCGCCGCGCAGCTCCAGCAGCCCGCGGCGGTCGAGCGCGCGCACCGGCTCGGCGGGCGGGACCACGCTGGAGGAGGTGTCCAGGACCTCCTGGATGCGCTCGGCGCAGACCTCGGCGCGCGGCACCATCATGAACATGAAGGTGGCCATCATCACGGCCATGACGATCTGCATCAGGTAGGCCAGGAAGGCCGTCAGCTGGCCGATCTCCATGCCGCCGCTGTCGATCCGCATGGCACCGAACCAGACCACGGCGACGCTGGACATGTTGATCACGACGATGACGGTCGGGAACATCAGCGCGAGCAGCTTGCCGGCCGACAGCGACACGTCGGTCAGTTCGGTGTTGGCCCGGGCGAAACGCTCCTTCTCGTACTCGTCGCGGACGAAGGCGCGGATCACGCGGTTGCCGGTGATCTGCTCGCGCAGCACCCGGTTCACGGTGTCCAGCCGGTCCTGCATCTGCCGGAACAGCGGCCGCGTCCGCATCACGATCGCGCCGACCGACAGGCCGAGCACGGGCACCACGGCGAGCAGCACGCCCGACAGCTTCACGTCGAGCGAGAGCGCCATGAAGATGCCGCCGATGCACATGATCGGCGCCGAGACCATCAGGGTGAAGGTCATCAGCACCAGCATCTGGACCTGCTGCACGTCGTTCGTGGTCCGGGTGATCAACGACGGGGCGCCGAAGTGGCCGAGCTCCCGCGCGGAGAAGCTCTGCACCCGGTCGAAGACCGCGGCGCGGATGTCGCGGCCCACGGCGGCGGAGGTCCGGGCACCGTAGTAGACGGCGCCGACGTTGCAGACGAGCTGGACCAGCGAGACGCCGAGCATCAGCGCCCCGAAGCCGAGGATGTAGCCGGTGTCGCCGTGGACGACACCGTTGTCGATGATGTCGGCGTTCAGTGTGGGCAGGTACAGCGAGGCGCTGGTCTGCAGCAGCTGCAACAGCACCAGCAGGGCGATGGGTGTTCGGTACGGACGCAGGTGCGTCCGTAGAAGTCGTATGAGCACGCGCAGGCTCCGAGTCGCAAGATCGGGGGGTTCGGTCCATCTTCGGACAACCCGCGCACGCTTCCCCACCCTTTTTCGCAAAAGCAGGTCAAAAGGAGGAGGGCGCCACCCTCCCGCGGACTACGCCCGGGGGAAGTCGGGGAGATCGGGGAAGCCGGGGAGACCGGGGAAGTCGGGGAATCCGGAGGGCGAGGGCGGCGGGGTGAACGCGGCGGGGGCCGGGGGAGCCGCGGGGGCCACGGGGGCGGGGGCCGCCGCGAACGCCCCGGGATGGATCTGCTCCCGCGTCGTCACGTACTGCTGGCGCACCGCCTGCCACACCGGCAGCTCCTCGCCCGGCTCGAAGACATGGCTGGCCGGCGCCGGCCACACCGGCGGGGTGTGCGGGGCGAGCGTGCCCTGGTGGACGCCGAGCGCCCACGCCGCCTGCCGGGCGGCGCCCAGCGCGGCGTAGTCCGCCGGGGCGGGTACGACGATCTGCGTGCCGAAGAGCCCGGGCGCGGCCTTGGCCACCGCGGGCAGTTCGGCCGCCGCGCCCAGCAGGAACACCCGGCGGATCTCGACGCCGCGCGTGCGGAGCACGTCCAGGGCGTCCACCAGGCCGCACAGCATGCCCTCGAACGCCGCCTGCGCCAGGTGCTCGGGCTTCATCGAGTCGCGGCGCAGCCCCGACAGGGTGCCGGCGGTGTGCGGCAGGTTCGGGGTCCGCTCGCCCTCCAGGTAGGGCAGCAGGACGAGGCCGTGGGCGCCGGGCGTGGACTTCAGGGCCAGGTCGCTGAGCCCCTCCAGGTCGGTGCCGAGCAGGTCGGCGGTGCCGCGCAGCGCCCGTACGGCGTTGGAGACGTTCACCACCGGCAGGTGCAGGCCGGCCGCGTCGGCCAGTGAGGTGATCAGGCCGGTCGGCTCGGACAGCGCCTCGTGGTGCACCGCCATGACGGAACCGGACGCGCCCAGCGAGACCACCGCGTCGCCCGGGCCGAGCCCCAGTCCCAGCGCGGCCGCCATGGTCTCCCCGGTGCCGGCGGAGATCAGCAGCCCCTCCGGGGTGGTGCCGGCGGCGTCGGCCGGGCCGAGCACCTCGGGCAGCACCGCCCGGTGGCCGAGCGCCAGCTCGACCAGGTCGGGCCGGTAGGAGCCGGTCGCCGCCGACCACCAGCCGGTCCCGGAGGCCCCGCCGCGGTCGGTGGTGCGCCGGGCCGGCCGGCCCAGCAGCTGCCAGACCAGCCAGTCGTGCGGCGACATGACCATGGCCACCCGGCGGGCCGCCTCGGGTTCGTTACGGGCCAGCCAGGCGAGCTTGGCGATCGGCTGGGCGGACTGCGGAACGCTGCCCACGGCCTCGGTCCACGCCTGCCGCCCGCCGAACTTGTCCGCCAGGTCGGCGGCCGCGACCTGGCCGCGCTTGTCGTTGCCGACCAGGGCGGGCCGGACCGGCGCGCCCTGCGCGTCCAGCGCCAGCAGCCCGTGCTGCTGGGCGGACACCCCGATCGCCTGGACCCCCTCCAACAGCCCGCCGCCGGCCGCTTCGCCGAGCGAGAGCAGCCAGGCCTGGGGGTCGGTCTCATGGGGGTTCGCATCACCGGCGGGCTGCGGATGGGGGGCGTACCCCTGGCGCAGCACGGCGCCCGTGTCGGTGTCGCAGACGACGATGCGAGTGAAGGCGGAAGAGCTGTCCAGCCCGGCGACTATCCCCATGCGGAGAATTCTGCCGCACCGGCGGCCGCTCTAGGTGTTGCTGGTGCCCCAGTCGTCTTCGTACCCCTGTCCCCGCTCGCGCAGCGACCGCACCCGGCCGCTGATCGCCGTCGGCAGGTGGTCGCCCACCCGGTCGCCGACGGCGGTGAAGGCGCGTCCCGCCGCGTGCCGGCCGCTCTGTCCGGCCGTCTCCACGGCGTTGCGCACCGCCGGGTTCTGGGCGAGGCTCCGGGCGGACTTCTTCATCTGCTCGTAGCGCTCGCGTCCCGCGGCCGTGCCGAGCACGTACCCCAGAGCGACTCCGGCGAGGAACGTGACCTTGTAGCGCATGCCTGCCACCCTTCGCTGTGTCGGTGCCCGGCCTGCTGTCGATACCGATTGGCGGAGCACCCCCCTGCTTGCGCTAATCTATGTCTCGCAGCGGACACCCGCCCCCCGGCAAGGCCGGAGGAGGGCCTGTTCGGTGCAACGCAGCAATCCCCTGTAGCTCAATTGGCAGAGCAGCCGGCTGTTAACCGGCAGGTTACTGGTTCGAGTCCAGTCGGGGGAGCGCGATCCCCTGTAGCTCAATTGGCAGAGCATTCGGCTGTTAACCGGAGGGTTGCTGGTTCGAGTCCAGCCGGGGGAGCGACGAGGAAGAGGACCCCGGGTGGGTCCTCTTCTTCTTTTTCTGCCGGACCTGGAACCGGGCAGCCCTCAGGGCGGTCTCACTGGGCAGGCGAAGCCGATCACACGAGGCATCCGGAGCAGGAGATCGTATGAGCGGCTATGCTGCGGCAGACGGCGCGCACACATGTACGCGCCACGCCGCAGAGGGGCGGTAGCTCAGCCGGTTAGAGCAGCGGACTCATAATCCGTCGGCCGTGGGTTCGAGTCCCACCCGCCCCACCGCACACCAGGTGTGCAGAAACGATCTGACCAGCATCTTTGCTGGCGGGCGTGAGTCACTTCGATGATCCTGGCGGCCCTCCGGGGCCGCCTTTCGCGTTCCAGGAGAGCTGCGGGGCCGCTGAGGGGACGTCCGCGTGCCTGACTTGCCACCCGTTGTGTGGGCATCCCCGTGGTGTGTGCCAGGTGTGCGGGTGATCACAGTCTGGAGCTCACCGAACACTCTGGCGTCCGCGTAGCCGGCACGGGAAACGGCCCGCACCGGAAACGGCCCCGGCGAGGCCGCTGGTAATGACCGAGGGCCGCTGGCAGGTCCGGTGTGGGGTCGGGGGCTGCGCGAACGGGCGGCGTCGCGCCGGAGACCGCTCCACGAGCGGCAGGGGCGACCGCACCGTGCGGTCCGATCGGTGGAACCGGCCGCCATCCTCAGCGCCCGGCCCCCTTGCCGCTGGCCGATACGTAGGTCACCTGGTCGCGACGACGTAGACGCTGGCCCATTCGCGCTTCGGGTTGGCCAGCGCGGGATCGAACGACCACGGTTCCACGGCCTTGAAGCCCGCCTCCGCGAACAACTGGCGGAGCTTGTCCACGTCGTACGCCCAGAGGTGCGGGGTGTACGTGGGGTCGTCGTCCTGGTCGCGGAAGACGTAGTTGATCAGGTCGAGGTAGGTGTTGATGTCCTGGCGGCAGTTCCGTTTGGCGTACCAGCGGTCGATCATCTCCTCGGCCTGCGCAGGTCCGGTGGGGTACCGGCTGAGGACGAAGGCCGCATCCGGGACGCCGGTGATGAGCTGGCCGCCGGCGGCGAGGACCCGGTGGGCTTCGCGGGCGTAGTGCTTGGCGGACATCGGGTAGTCGATGTGCTCGAGGAAGTGCTCGGAGAACAGCACGTCCACCGTGTTGTCCTGGAGCGGCAGTCCTTCACGGACGTCCCACAGCAGGTCGGCCGGCGGGACGGCGTCGATGTTGAAGAAGCCGTCGACGCGGTGGGCACCCCCGCCGACCTGGACGTTCTTCGGGGCCGCGTCGATCCGGCCGCTGGGGAACGCCTGCTGGCTGGCCCTGTGGTACCGGCTGAGCTCGATTTCCTTGGCCGCGGCGCGGAGGGTTCGGCCCAGGCCGTGCGTGGTCGCGGGGTCGGTCAGGAAGGCGGTGATCTGCTCGCCCAGGTGGTCGATGGAGGTGCCGTTTGTACGGTCGGCGTTCATCGGAGTGGTGTCCTCTCGCATCAGGCGGTGGCAGGCGTCGGGGCGGTCCACTGGTTGTTGCGCATGAGCGTGTACTTGATGTCGACCAGACGCGGGGCGATGGTCAGGTCGAGCTCCTCGGCGGGCTGGAGGCGGCCAGTTTCGTCCTGCTCGGCTCGCCAGACCCGGTACTCCAGGTCCGGGTACGCGGGGTTGATGCCGACCTCGCCCTTGGGGATGGTCCCGTTGAAGGGCGTGATGATGTCCATGTGGTTCCAGTAGTTCCACGCCTGGAGCGCCTTGTGCTGGTCGAAGTAGAAGTAGAAGTCCGGGTAACGGCCGAACGTGCGCAGCTCGCGGTGGATGAGGTGCCCGAGGAGCGGCCCGAGCTGGGTGGAGAGGCTGTCGAACTCCCAGCGAGTGCGGTGCCAGGCTTCGGGCACCTGTCCGGGCGTGAAGAGGCGAGCTGCGACGAGATGGCTGATCCGCTCGGTCAGGTAGCTGTGGGCGTGGCGGGCGTTGAGGCTCGGGTCGATCCGGGCGAGGAGCGCGGCCAGGCCGGTGGGCGAGGGCCGGAACTTGGCCAGGTCGAACTTGCCTGCCATGTCCGGGAAGGAAGCGAACAGCATCTCCTTGTAGAGCCAGTTGTCGAACTCGCCGTACTCCGCCCGCCCGCGCGTATCGGGGGCGGTGGAATGCAGCATCAGGTACTCGGCCAGGGCCTCGAAGTACACGTAGCCGAGGATCGGCAAACGGGGGATCGTCTCGTCCAGCAGCCGCAGGAACCTGTCGGGCTGGACGGCCGCGCCCTGGTAGGCGACGGCAGCCGCCAGGGCGAGGAAGGCGGTGGAGTTCTTGATCCGGCTGACGATGGTCTCGCGCAGTTGGTGACGCTCGGTCTTCGAGAGTAGGTACTCCAGGCGGCTGTAGATCTGGAGGTGGATCGAGCCGAGGCGGAGGTAGTCCACGCCGGCCAGACCTCGGTACGCCTGCGGTGGGAGAGTTACCTCGAAGATCAACGGCGTGGGCGTCCGCTTGGGGGTCATGGCCTTGGCGGAGAAGGCTGGGGCTTCCTTGGTCAGGATGTACTCGCCGAGGTTGTGCATGCGGAAGCCGCGCTCGGTCGCGGTGAGGGGCGCGCAGTAGACGCTGCCGACCAGGCAGCCGCCGGAGGGGTAGAGCGTGCCGTGCTCGCTGATCTGCTCCAGGGCGTGCGTAACGTGTAGGAGGTGGAGCTTGCCGTCCCCGCTCAGCGCACGGAAGAGGGCGTTGTCCCGCAGCAGCCGACCGTTGGGGGTGTCAGCCAGGCGGTCCTCCCACGCAGCGGACTGGCCTGCGAGAGGGTCCTGGCTGTCCATGGGGCTGGGGATGAGGGCGGTGTATCGAAGAACGCGTGCGCGTCGGCCCACTGCTCGTAGGCGTCGAGGAAGTCCATCAGGTGATCAGCCCCAGCTGTGCCAGCCCAGCGAGGACGGCGTCCGCGCCGCTCGCCCCGGCCAGCCACGCGGCCTCGGAGCGGATGACGAGCTCGAAGGCGGTGGCGCGTAACCCGGTAAAGGAGTCGGTACGGACGCGGGCGGGGTCGGGCCACCAGGTGAGCTTGGGCAGCCGGTAGCGGTCGAGGGCGTCGGCGGCCTTCAACAGGTCGCTGATCGTCTCGGCGTGGCTGTGGTCGGTGTGGTCGTCCGGGACGAAGTGCTCGTACGGCAGGTCGTGGAGTCGGATGGCCGTGCCGGCGGCGGTGATCCGGCTGGGTGTCGCCGTGAGTCCGAAGTGGCTCCAGACGGTGTCGGCGTTGTCCGCGAGCCAGATGGCGGCCCGGGCGCCGTGACCGCGGTCGTCCTTGTCGTGGACGCGGCGGCAGTCGTGGAGCGCCGCGGCCAGGACGAGGGTGGCGGTGTCGTTGCCGCTGAGCCCGGTGGCTTCGGCCAGGAGCGCCGCCAGGGCGGCGGTGCGCATGGCGTGCCGGACGCCGTGGAGGGAGTCATGGCACTTGGCCTCGGCCAGCCATTCGCTGGGGATGGCCGAGCGGGCCACCAGCTCCTGCGAGATCGGCCGGAGGGTGGGAGGAGGCGGGCCGTCGGGGAAGTCCGGCCGGTTGGCGGTGATCCAGCGAACGGTGGCGGGATCGGTGTACTGGTGGCGCGGAAGCTGCTTGCGCGCGGCCAGCTCGACCAGACTGTCGGCCGCCGAGGTCGTGCTCATCGGACCCACCTCCTCGTGGTGGTCTACGACAGCGGATGCCTAGCCGGCGGGCGCGGCGGCGGCCGCGTCCCTCTCCTTGCGCTCCTGCTCGGCGGCCTCGAAGGCGGCCGTGAAGTCGGCCAGCTCCTGCTCCGTCATCAGGCGGACACCGAGCTCGTCGGCGACGTGGCGGATGCGGGCGGCGGCCTCCTCCTGCGCGGTGAACCCGGCGGCCTCGTCCAGGAGCACCTCGAACTCGGCGTGGTGGCCCCAGGCCTCGCTCCACTTCACGGCGATCTCGACGCCGCGGAGGCGGAAGTTGTGCCGCTGGTTGAACGCCTGGTGCATGGTGCCCTCGAAGCCGAGGGCGTTGAAGATCCGTACCGCGGCCGGCACGTCCTCGCGGCCGATGGCGATCTCCGTCTCGGGGAAGGCGGCGCCCTGGCCGATCTTGCCGGCCTTGAGCGTGATCTTCGCCGAGTCGGCGGCCACGTTGTCGGTGACCTTCAGTAGCTGGTCGGGGAGGACGTAGAAGAAGATCTTCTTGTCGTCGCAGCCGAGGTCCTCGGCCTCCGACGTCAGGCGATCGATGAGCTGGTCGTAGGCGTTCTTGTCGAACCGTGCGCGCATTTCGATCTCGATGGCCACAGGGGCTCCTCTCCGTAATCGGGCACGGGTGATCCGCCCGAGCCAGGCCACGCGCGGGGGTGGCTCGGTTGGATGCGATGTGTGGTTGATCAGCGAATGGCGGGGTGCGGTCCGCAGCCGCGTACCGCACCGCCGCCAGGATGGTGCGTCAGTCGATGTCGCCGAAGCGGTCGCGCAGGACGCCCTCGTGCAGGTAGTTCGGCAGCGGGACGCCGCCGACCGACACCCGCTTGGTGGCGACGTCGCCCTCGGTCTCGTCCGGGAAGCCGGCCAGCAGGGTCAGGCACTGCTTGGCCCACTCGCGGGACTTTTCCCACTCGCCGAGGTCACGGCTGCGCGTGGCGAGGGCGAAGGCGGTCTCCGCGGCGGCCCAGAGGTCGGTGGCCAACTCCTGCTGGAAGACGTTCTCCAGCTCGGCTACGGAGGCGACGCGGGTCGTGCTGCTCATGATGTCTTCTCTCCTACGATGGTGCCTGGTGGTGTTCAACGCGTCGACAGCCGATAGGTGACATCCGTCCGGGCTCAGTACGTGAAGATCTCCGCCAGCGTGCGGTAGTCGTGGAGCTCGTCCTTGTCGAACCAGAGGTCGACCTCCATGTCGGCCTCCTCCTTGTTGCCCGAGGCGTGCACGAGGTTCGCCACGGCCTTCCCGGAGGCGGCGCTGGCGCCGCGGCTGTAGTGCGAGAAGTCGCCCCTGATCGTGCCGGCGGGGGCCTCGTTCGGGTACGTGCTGCCGACGATCTTCCGGACCGTCGCGACGGCGTCGAAGCCCTCCAGGACGAGCGCGATGACCGGGCCCTGTTGCATGAAGGTCGCGGTGAGGTTGTAGACCTCCGGGCCGAGCCGCTCCTCCAGGTCGAAGTAGTGGCGTCGGGTGAACTCGGCGTCCATCTGCTTCATCTTGATGCCGACGATCTTCAGGGCCGCGTCCTCGAAACGGGCGATGATCTTCCCGCCGAAGCCGCGGACCAGAGCGTCGGGCTTGAGGAGGACGAGCGTGCGCTCCACGGTGTTTTCCTGATCCTGGGCCATCGATTCCCTTTCAGCTTTCAGGCAAGCCATATGGCGGGCGCTCAGCGCCTCGCCCGCCTGAGGTTACCGGCGCCGAAACCCCCTTATGCGCCAGCCAGTTGACAGATAGAAGGGTTATCGGCCAAGTGGCCAAGACTATCGCCCGGCGAGGACCCAGTGCAGCTGCTCCAGGCGGAAAACACACTTCCTGCATGCGTGGATCTCGACCTTGACGTCGCCCACGGCGATGGAGCCAATGACTGTCACCTCGACATCAAGCCGTTCGCAGCGGAAACAGCTCCCGCTGGCCCACTCGAACCGCTGCCACAGCTGCTGAGGCTTCACGCGGCCGGCTGGCCGCGAGCCGGCCGCAGGCTGTCGATCGAGGCAGTCCACTCCCTCCCGCCGCCCTCCGGCCGCAGCCAGGCGCTGGTGGGCGGCCTCTCGGAGTAGTAGGGCCACGGCTGCACCTCCCCCCGGCGGCCGGTGCCCGCGTCGATCACGAGCGCGCGAACCGTGAGCCACTCCGGCAGCGAACTCCAGCCGGCCCCGGCTTCGACGGTCGGGGGGCGCTGCGATACGGCCTGGATGGCTCCTTCGGGATCTCGCGGTGCGGGCGTCATGGCTGTGCCATCTCCGATCTCTCTGCCTGAGGAAGACGGGTGGAACGGACGAGCGTCATTTGCCAAAGCCGGTCGATGCAGAACGAGTTGTTCGCATCTCCCGGCGGTGTTCTCGGTCTGCTGCGACAGTAGCCAGGGCGCCCGGTGACACCCCGGAAAAACCTTCCGGGGTTCACTTCGGCCACGAGGTGATGATCAGGACATGCGAGGTATGACAGAGAACCTGACCATCGGCGAGCGCGTCGCCTGGTACCGGCGTCGGCGTGGCCTCTCCCAAGAGGTACTGGCCGGCCTCGTCGGGCGTACGACGGACTGGCTGAGCAAGGCAGAGAACAACCGGATCGAACTCGATCGCCTGTCCGTGATCACCTCACTCGCCGACGCCCTCGACGTCTCCCTCGGAGACCTGCTCGCCGAGCCGGCGCTCATGGAGTGGTCAGCCGACAGCGGCCACCGGACGGTTCCTGCGCTGCGCGAAACGCTGATGGACTACCAGCAGCTCGCCCCTCTACTCGGAGCCGTCAGCGACGAGGAACCACCCGCCCTGCAGGACCTCCGAGGCAACGTCAGCGACGTGCTCGATGCCTACCAGGCATCTCGGTACGGCTTCGCCACCCGGCGTCTCCCCCTTGTCCTGGCCGATGCACTCGCCGCGTCCCGCGCATACTCGGGGCACGAGGCGGAGGAGGCACACGCCCTTCTCGCCCTCGCCTACCACGGCGCCGCCATGGTGCTGGGCAAGGTCGGAGAGTCCGAGCTGGCATGGATCGCCGCGGACCGCGGTCTGGCAGCAGCGCAGCACAGCGGCCGCAGCGAAGTCACAGGATCGCTCTTCCGAGCGGTCACGCACTGCCTCCTGGCTACCGGACGCTTCACAGCCGCGGTCCAGCTGGTGAACGACGCAGCAGCCGTCATGCAGCCGGAGCTGAGCAACGCCAACGACGAGTACCTCTCGGTGTACGGCACGCTGTTCCTCACCGGCGCGATGGCCGCCGCACGGGCAGAAGACCGGGCAACCACGCAGACATTCCTCCGCGAGGCGAACCAGGCCGCGCAACGACTCGGCGCCGACGCCAATCACATGTGGACCGCCTTCGGTCCGACCAACGTGGCCATCCACTGCGTGGCCACCGCCGGCGAACTCGGCGACATCCAGATCGCCGCGGACCTGGGCTCGCGAATCGACACAACCGGCCTGCCCGTGGAGCGGCGCGTACGGCACAGCCTCGAAGTCGCCAAGACACTGAGCGCCTGGAACCGCACCGACGAAGCCCTGGCCGTCCTGCTGGAAGCAGAACAGACCGCCCCCGAGCAGGTGCGCCACCACTACCTGAGCCGGGAACTGGTCATCGGCTGGATACGCGGCACCAGGGGCAGGCCTGCCCATCCCGTCGCAGACCTGGCCCGCAGGCTGGGCCTAGTCGCGGGCAGCTAGAGTCCGATCCGTGAGCGAGAACGAGCACGAAGCCAAGATGGCCCGGCCCCGCATGGCAGCCGGCGCCCTCTTCTTCGACGAAGCCGATCGAGTACTCCTCGTCGAGCCGTCCTACAAGGACTATCGCGACATCCCTGGGGGCTACGTCGAGGAGGGAGAGTCGCCCCGACAAGCCTGCGTGCGTGAGGTCCAGGAGGAACTCGGCATCGCACCGCACATCGGCCGCCTGCTGGTCGTCGACTGGGCACCGAACCCTGGAGAGGGGGACAAGGTCCTCTACCTCTTCGACGGCGGCCGCCTGAGCGCAGATGACCGCCGACAGATCGCACTGCAAGCCGACGAGCTCCGCGGCTACGACTTCCACAACGCTACCCAGGTAGCGGAGCTCACTATCCCCCGCCTGGCACGCCGAATCGCCGCCGCCATCCAGGCACGAACGGCCAACCAGACTGTCTATCTGGAGCACGGGGAGTCGCCGGCGACGGGGACCTGACCAATCAGCGGCGACTGACGACGTAGGCGGCCGATGACAGTCCCACCCCCAGCTTTCGGAGGCACTTACCCAGCGCGCTCGAAGTGCTGTCCAGGGGGTCTGACGACCCCGAGGCAACTGCGTCGCTGGCACCTACCTCCTCGGCTGGGTTGCCAGAGCGGTTCGGGTGGCTGGATCTGATCCGCTTCGGGGTGCTCGCAAGATGGGAAGTGTGGAGAAGTGCCTGCGGTGGACGGTCCGTTGCCGCAGAATCGATCACGAAGCGACCATAGGGGGAGGGTCCGTGGACCAAGACGGGACTGAGCTGGCTGAGGCACTCAATGCTGTGCGCGCAGGTCTCATTGCGGCCCAGCAGGAAGGCAACGGCGCTGCGATCCGGTTTAAAGTCAAAGAGGTGACGCTAGACCTGGGAATTGAGCTCCGGGCCAGTGGGACGGCATCGGGCGGTGTGAAGGCGTTTGTCGTATCCACGGATGCGAAGGGTGAGTGGTCGCGGTCGCGGACTCACCGGCTAACGGTGAACCTTGAGGTCGATGGCTCAGACCATGTGCTGATTAACGGGTCTGCTAGCGATTTCGGAGACACGGTCGGCCAGGGTTTGTTTGAATAGCCGAGGCCGCGGTGGAGGCTGCGAGCTGGTCGCGCACCGTGGAGGTGCTCGGCCAAAGCGGGGGATGTGGGTCGGGATCCTTGATCGCCCCTGGCCTGGTGCTGACTGCGTTGCATGTTGTAGCGCAGAGCAGCGGCCGAGCGCCCGTGCCCGGTGGACAGATTCGGGTGCGGGTCCTGCGTGACCGACAAGTGCACCCTGTCGAGGTTGTATGGGTTGGCGACCGTGACCTGGATGCGGTGCTTCTGTCGGGCGACCCTGGTCGGCTGGGCCGGGACTTAGTACCAGCCAGATGGGGCGAGCTGACGTGTTCAGCGCCAACGACCCAATCTAAGTGCTCAGCTGTCGGTTTCCCGAAGGCCGCACATCGTACCTTCGCAAACCCGGATGGCAGCCAAGCCGTAGTGCATGACAACCGGGAGATTATCGGGCACGTCAGCGCAGTTACAGGTATTAATGCCGCGAAGTACGATGTCGATGTTGCGAATTCAGTTCCGGACGGCGAGCGACTGAAGAAAGGATGGAGCGGTCTGTCGGGCGCCGGCCTGTTCTGCAATGAGATCCTCATCGGCCTGGTGCAGGCGGTACCAGATGCCTGGAGAAATCGAACGCTTTGGGCCCTGCCGGTGCGGCGCCTGCTAGAGCTCGGCGACTTCACCGCTGCCGTGGCTGCACACACAGGAATCACACCGCAGTTGGAGTCGGCAGATCAGAGTCCTTTGTTCCATGCCCCTCCTGTTCCGCATCTCTCGCCTTCGTATCTCCTCTCACCACAGGCCGAGGTGGTGCCCTTCACAGGAATGGATCAGGAACTCGCGGACCTGACGTCGTGGTGTACCAGCAGGCGAGTGGTAGATGTAGCTGTGGTCTTCGGTCCGGGTGGCGTGGGAAAGACCAGACTGGCGACAGAGTTGATGCGGCGCATGACGCAGCGGCGCTCGCCCTGGACCGCCGGGTTTCTGTCCGATGTGCAGCGAGTTAGTGGTTCGCTGGAATCGCTGGCAGCCAACATCCGACCGCTGTTGCTGGTCCTTGACTACGCAGAGACACGAGTGGACCAGGTGGAGCAGGTACTGAGACTGTTCAAAAGTGCTCGCCACGCTTACGATAAGGTTCGGGTGCTTCTTTTGGCCAGGCCCGCGCAGCGGTGGTGGAAATATCTTCAGCTGGAGTGGCAGGGCTCCCCCGTGATGGACAGGGGCACCGTGGTACGGCTGACGGCTTCGGCGGCTCACTCGCGCGCCGGCAATTTCAATATCGCTACCAAAGCGTTCCGTGAGCGTATTGCGCGCTTTGCGGCACAGGGCGGTCCAGCAAATTACGGCGAGTCCGGATCGGACCCTGAGGCCGTCGATGGTGGCCTTTCGGCGGAACCGACAGACGAACTCGTCGTCTCCATCCATATGGCGGCACTGGCGCAGGTGTTGGAGCGAACCGATGTCTCCGCAGTCGACACCATCCGTCCAGTTGATGTGCTGTTGGCACATGAGACACGCTACTGGCGGCATAGTGTGCGTTCCCATGGCCTCGAAGCCATCTTTCCGCGCCAGTCGGACCTGCTGCGCGAGCTTGTTGCCGTTCAGCGCATAGTCGGGGCCGAAGAGCGCCGTGACGCGCTGAACGCTGTCGTAGCGGCATTTCGCTTCCACGACCGTGATTTCGGCAGTCTGCAACTCCCGGATCGCGACGTTATGCGCCGAGTCGAACAGATGCTTGCCGACCTGTACCCTGCGACCGACGGCGCGCGCTGGGGGGCGATGAGCCCGGATGTGCTTGCCGCCGAACTCATTGTTCGTGCGGACCGCGACACCGACGGCGAGCTCGTGGCTCATATCCTCCCAGACGTGGACCTTTCCCCCGTTCAGCGGCACCGTGCCATGACAGTCTTGGCGCGCGCCACCACACACCAGCCAGCCCTGGCCGACAGCGTTACTCGCGCAGTGAATGCTGCGCCTGAGGCCCTTCTTGCTGCCGCGGTTGATGTCGCTGCCGAGCTACCTCCAGGAGATGCAGTCACCTGGTTGAATGCCATCAAGCCGGCTGCCATTCAACGATCGGATGGTGGATATGACACCGCCAATCAGCTCCGACTAATCGAGAGCCTACTGGATGAACTCGTCTCGGGCTCCTCGCCGACTATGGAGGCCGACCCTGAGGTTGTACCCGAAGTCGCGCGTGATTTCACAACGGGAACGCCGGGGCATCCAAGTCCCACACCGAAGCATTTCACTCTCCAGCTTCCTCCAGATGCATACCCCAGCGGCCGAGAGCCGGTTCCTGTCCGCTTCTACCTGGAGAGTGGGGCTTTCGTTGATCCGCCCAGAAAGCAGAGGATGGACCACGCGCTAAGCCTCCTTGCTGATGAGAGTCACAGGTCCAACCGGGCCCTCCCCGCTGTTAAGTCAGTCCTTCTGTTACCGGATGGCTCTATCGAGCTGAACCTCGCAACTGCCGCCGAGGCAATATCGCCCTTCCAGTCCCAGGGTCCTGAGGCGATCTGGCATTGCTCTAGTCGTCGTGTTTTACCTCCCCTCTCTGACGGGAATTCGATACCACCGGCATATCCAGCCCTTGTGCTCATGGGTTGGGGACCCAGCGTGACGCTGACATTCATGGACCTCGAGCAGGTGCGTCGGATGGATCTCCATGGACCTATGAAGGAGGTCCGGCAGATGCTCGGAGAGCTTGCTTTCGAGTTCACTCAGAGGCCATATGCTCGCCGACCTCATATCCATGTTTCAGGTGTTCCTCTTCGAACTGGTGTCACCCGTTACACCACCCAGCACGACACGTTGGAGGGTGCGCTGGAGGCCATTAGTTCCCACGCGGATCAGACACGCTCGGCGCTCCGCGCCCTGGGGCACACGCACGTCCGGGACGCGCGTGTGCGAGACCCTTGGAATGATTTGTGGAAGCCACTGGTTGTCCTAATCGGCCATGAGATGACAGGTGATGCGGGCGCTCGACTTGACCACATTCTCCATGATGGGGCACCGGCTGGCGTCGGAGTTGTTGTGCGCGCCCCGTCATCCAGTCAAGTGGCCACAGGTCAGGCAGTTGCTCTCGACCCGTGACTCGGCTTGCAGGTATTGGCGGCGTGATCTCTAGTGTCTTCACGATGTGCGGTCATGGATACCAGCAGGGTAGATGGATCAGTCAGAGGAGATCTGAGGGCTATCTTGGCAGCATTGTCTGGAAAGTCCCGGGCTGTGTATTAAGAGGGGGCCAGTGTGAGTATTTTCCGCCGTTCCTTCGATGAGCAAGGCGACCATGTAGTCGAAGAAATGTCGCTGCTGCGTTCCGAATTTGGACAGGAACTGCGCAGTGGGTTGTCCGAGCTTCGAAGCATGAATGCTGACCTCCGTCAGCACCTCGGGAGCAGTTTGGAGAGCGGTCTCCAAGATCTTCGGGACGAGCTCCGGGAACTCCGTCGCGAGCTCAACGATGCGCACAAGACGATCACCGAAGCTCGCCGTGAATCGGAAGCCCTGCGTTTGGAGCTGGAGACGGCGCGTCGAGTGGCTGCCGAACAGCGGACAGTTGCTTTCAGCGGGACGGCGGATGCAGCCAACCCGCCATCATCAGCCTCGGGTTCCGAATCCCGACCACTGACCGAAAGCTCGCCGTCCGCCTCGGAAGCCGAGACGAAATCGGACCAATTCGAGGAGCGGCATGCGCCAGACCGAACGTCTGACGCTGAGTGGACTCTGGACGCGGTACTTGAGAAGGCCGCCGGCGTCAGCGCAGCGGACTTGATCTGTCACCGTGATGCCTGGGCCTTCATCGTGGAACAGGGCGCCCGCAATGCTCACTTCAGGGTTCCTGGGCTAGCCACTAACGGCGACGATGACGAGCAAACCAAGGTGACGATCTCCGGGCGAACCCTGATCGCCATCCTCAGTGCTTTGCATGCAGCTCAAGACTTGCACGCGACCTCGCGGGAAGATCGTGCGCTCGCCTCGACCTACTACAGGCGGATTGCGGGCGTCATCACCGAGGCTCTTCCCTCGCAGGGTGATGCGGCCAGGACGCGCATCGTTATCGACGATCGCTCCTAGTTCCGAACGAGGACGCGAACACTTGGGCTGGTCGTCAGCCGGGCTCCCTGGCGGGCTCCTGGGTCCGGACCGGCGGTTGGCGAGAGTCTTTGGGCTGTAACCGTGCATGCCGGGGCATTCAGCGCTGCTGGTCTGCGCGTGAGCGATGCGTGATCGGACGGGCTCGGACGGATGGGGTCCGAGCCCGTTGAGGGTCACTCAGCTGGACGGCGAGGGGCCGCTGACCAGGCAAGTAAGGACAGGTCGGGGTCAGGGTTGATCGTCCTGGACGGGCTCTCGGGACTCATAATCCGTCGGCCGTGGGTTCGAGTCCCACCCGCCCCACCGTAGCCCGTGACCGCAGGAAGGTTTCTGCGGTCGCGGGCTTTCTGCTGTCTCCGGTGTGCCCCCGTGGACAACCCGACGAGGCCTGCGCCTTCCACCTTTACATACATGGTGCATGTTTGTATCTTGCCTCCTGGAGGTGGCGCTCATGAACGGTGCGATGACGGTGTACGTCCTGGTCCACGGGGCGTGGCACGGCGGTTGGTGCTGGCGGCGGACGGCGGAGTTGCTGCGGAGGGCAGGTCACGAGGTCCACACTCCGACGTTGACCGGTCTCGGTGAACGGGCGCACCTCGTCGGCCCCGGGATCGGGCTGCGCACGCACGTGGACGATCTCCTGGGCGTGCTGAGGTACGAGGACCTGCGGGACGTCGTGCTCGTCGGGCACAGCTATGCCGGCCTGGTCGTACGGGAAGCCGCCGACCGTATGCCCGAACGCGTCTCCCGCATCACCATGGTCGACGCCTGGGCGGGTCAGGACGGGCAGTCGCTGGAGGATCTGGTGCCCGGCTTCTTCCGTGACTGGATCGAGTCGGCCACGGTCGACGGTCTGATCCCGCCCTCCCCGGCGGCCGCCGTCGGCGTGACGGAGCCGGACCAAGTGGCCTGGCTGGAGGCCAGGCTGACACCCCATCCCCGACGGACGTTCTCCGAGCCGACCCGGCTCTCCGGGGCCGTCGACGCGATCGACTGCCGCGCGGTGCTCTGCTCGCCGAACGGGCCCATGCCCTTCCCCCGCCTTGCCGAGGAGAACGGCTGGGCGAGCACGGTCCTGGACGTCGGCCACGACGCCATGGTCACCGCGCCGCAGGCACTGGCCGAAATCCTCCTGCAGGACGCACGCCCCAGCTGACTGCCGTCCCGGCCGCCGCCATCGGTTCGACGTGAGGACGCCCCCGGCGACGGCTCGCCTGAGATACGTACGCCATGTACGTTCTTCTATCCTCGTGGGCAGGAGGAAGGGGAGCGCTAGTGGCAACGAACACTCATGTGCGCCGCAGCCAGCTGGAACGGACCACTGCGACCACTGGCGCGTTGCTCGCCTCGGCGCGCGAGCTCTTCGCCGGCGACGGTTTCTCCGCCACCTCGCTGGACGCGATCTGCGCCGGAGCCGGCGTGACACGCGGCGCGTTCTACCACCATTTCAAGAACAAGGAGCACATCTTCCGGGAGGTCTACGCGGCCGACCAGAAGAAGCTCTCCCTGGTGGTCCGGCGGGCGTTCCGGGCCGAGCAGGATCCGTGGGACGGGATGGCCGCGGGCTGCCGGGCCCTGCTGGAGGCGTCCCTGGAACCGTCCGTACGCAAGATAACCCTGGTCGAGGCGCCGGGCGCGCTCGACTGGTCGACCATGCGCAACATCCAGGCCGGATGCAAGGAGCAGATGCGGCGCGGACTCGTCATCGCGATCGAGGCCGGATGCATCCCCGACCGGCCGCTCGAACCACTCGCCTCGCTGCTGTACGGCGGGATCTGCGAGATGGCCCTGGACCTCGCCGACGCCGTCGACCAGCGCGCGGCCCTGGAACACTCACTGGCAGAGTTCGCCCTCGTGCTCACCGGCGTCGCCGGCCGCCACGCCCGGGGCTGCGCGCACAAGGACCAGGCCGGGTCGTAATCCGCCGGCGGTGCGGCTCGATACGGCGTCACTGCCCGGCAAGTATCAGGTCTGATCCGGGGGCAGTGGGGAGAGCGGCCGCTCGAAGAAGGTTTCCAGGACCACTGTGGCCTGTGTCCCGCTGACCCCGTCGATGGCGTAGAGCCGGCGCAGCACGTCCTGCAGTTGCTCGGTGGTCGCGGTCCTGACCTTCACCAGCACCGAGGCGCTGCCGGCGATGACGTGCGCCTCCAGGATCTCGGGGAGTGCGGCGAAGTCCTGCGCCGAATCCCCCATCCAGGACGTCGAGTCGACCATCACGTAGGCCAGGACGGCGCTGCCCGTCGCGGCCGGGTCCACCTCGATGGTGGTGCGCCGGATGACGCCGCGCTCGCGCAGCTTCCGTACCCGCTCGTGGGCGGCGCCGGCGGACAGGCCGACGCCCTGTCCCAGCGTGGCGTAGGACTGGGTGGCGTCCTGCTGGAGCAGGGCCAGCAGCGCGCGATCGATGTGATCCACAACTCTCCATTCGGAATCTTCTTGCAGAGACCGTACCTCATCTTGCAATGTTCGTTTCCGGCCGACTGATATTCGACATGCGGCATACGGTGTCTTTCGTGAGGAGTGGACCCTGTGAGCGGTGAGCGCCCCGGGCTGTACGAGATGCTCGACGACCGGTTCCGTACCGGGCGGTGCATGAACGGTGACGAAGCGCTGGAGGTCCTGTTCACCGGCTGCCGTTGGGCCGAGGGGCCGGTCTACGTGCCCGCCTGGCGCCAGGTGGTGTGGAGCGACATCCCCAACGACCGGATGCTGCGGTGGGACGAGGAGACCGGCGCGGTCGGCGTCTTCCGCCGCTCCGCCGGGCACACCAACGGAAACACCCTCGACCGCGAGGGCCGGCTGATCACCTGCGAGCAGGGCAACCGCCGGGTGACCCGGACCGAACACGACGGCACCGTCACCGTGCTGGCCGACCGCTGGCAGGGCAAGCGTCTGAACAGCCCGAACGACGCGGCCGTGAAGTCCGACGGCTCGATCTGGTTCTCCGACCCGGACTTCGGCATCACCAGCGACTACGAGGGGTACCGCGCGCAGAGCGAGATCGGCTCCAACAACGTCTACCGGATCGATCCGGCCACGGGCGAAGTGCGACTCGTCGCGGACTGCTTCGGCGCGCCCAACGGGCTGGTGTTCTCGCCCGACGAGCGGCAGCTGTTCGTCTCCGACACCCGGGCGGGCTTCATCCGGGTCTTCGACGTACGCGACGACGGCACCCTGTCCGAGGGCAAGGTCTTCGCCGAGGCGCGGGCCGGCGAGAAGGCCCGCTTCGACAACCTCCGCTTCGACGACGGCGGCCGGCTCTGGGTCGCCGCGATGGACGACGGCGTGCACTGCTACGACCCCGACGGCACCCTGATCGGCCGCCTCAACGTCCCCGAGACGGTCGCCAACATCGCCTGGGGCGGCGCCAAGCGCAACCGCCTCTTCATCGCCGCGGAGACCAGCCTGTACTCGGTGGTCATGGGCGTCAACGGCACGCACCCCACCGGACCGGGACGACGACCCTGGCTGGATCCGGCGTCCCGGTGAGCTCCCGGTGAGCTCTCGGTCGATTCATCGGCGCACAGTCACTGGACTTCCGTCGCGTCCAGCAGATGGCGCAGTACGTCGCCCAGGTCGCGGCGGCGGGCGAAGGCCGCGCGCTGGCGGTGGGCGCCGGAGCCGTCGCGCAGCAGGGCGGACAGCGTGCGGGCCGCGTGGTCCAGGTCGCCGGCGGCCGCCAGCTCCGGTGCCACGAGGTCCAGCAGGGCCTCCGCGAGGTCGGCCGCCGGGAGTTCGGTGCCGGTGAAGGGGTCCAGGCCGAACCCCTCCAGACCGTCGTGGGCGGCCCGCCAGCGTGCCAGGCGCAGTACGTCCTCCCGTACGGGGGGCTCCGGGCGGTGGTCGGCCAGTTCGCGCAGGGCGGTGGCGACCAGGGCCCGGACCAGCTCGGCCTGGAGCACGGCGGTGTCGATGTCCGCCGACATGTCCGGGGCCCGGAACTCCAGCGTGGGCCAGCGTCCGGACGGGCGGAGGTCCCAGTAGACCATCTTGGTGTCGAGGGCGGCCCCCGAACCCAGCAGGATCTGCACCGAGCGCTGGTAGTGCGCGGTCGACCCGAAGTGCGGCGGGAGTCCGGCCGAGGGCCAGGACGACCAGGCCATGGCGCGCCAGCTGGCGTGGCCGGTGTCGCGGCCGTTCCAGAACGGGGAGTTGGCCGCCAGCGCGATCAGCGTGGGCAGCCAGTTCCTGACCCGGTTGGACACGGCCACCGCCGTGTCCACGTCGAAGGTGCCGATGTGGACGTGCCGCCCGCAGCTGACGAGGGTGTCGGTGAGCGCGCCGAACCGGCGGGCCTGTTCGCGCTGGCGCGGTTCGTCGTCGGTCAGGTGCAGCGGGCCGTCCACGGCCAGGACGGGCGAGGGGCTGGCCAGCAGCCGGCAGCCGTGGGCGCGGGCAGCCCTGGCGAGGGTGCCCCGCAGGGCGGCGAGTTCGGCGCGCAGGCCGGCGGAGGACTCGGCGACCGGGGTGGAGATCTCCACCTGGTAGCGGGTGCCTTCGGCGTGCACGTGGTGCGGCAGGTCCTCGGCCGCGGCGATGACCAGCGGGGCGGCGGGGACCACCCGGAAGGTGTGCGCGTCGACGAGGAGGAACTCCTCCTCGACGCCGAGGGTGAGGGGGACCGTCCCGGTACGCCCGAGAGTTCCGAGAGTCCGGAGATTGTTGCTCGCGGTGCCTTTGCCAGGTTCGATCACTACGCCTCCCTGGACATACGAGTCGTTTCATCATGAGGTGAACGGGTGGCGGGAAGCGCACGGCGATTCAGTCAAATGTCCAGCGGACGTGGCGCGATGGCGGGCGGGCCGGGACGCGGCGGGTAGGGGCTGGGCGGGACTGAGCGGGACCTGAGGAGGACCTGAGCGGCACCTGAGCGGGGCTGTGCGATCCCACCGGTCCGGATGGGGTGGCTGTTGCATTCACATGATGAAAGGAATAAGCACTCGAGATGGCGAATCCTGGCCGGTTATCGTCCGCTGTGACCCCTACGACCTCGAAAACCCCGCCCGGCGCCACCGCCGCGCCCCGCCCCCGGCGGCGGATATTCGCCGATCTGACCCCGCTGCGGACGTCCCCCGACTACCGGCGGCTGTGGATCGGCAACACGATCTCCTGGGCGGGACAGGCCATGACCGCCCTCGCGGTCTCGCTCCAGGTCTACGACATCACGCACTCCAGCTTCTCCGTCGGCCTCGTCGGCCTCTTCTCGCTCGTCCCGCTCGTCGTCTTCGGGCTCTACGGCGGCGCCGTCGCCGACACCGTCGACCGCCGCACGCTCGGCCTGTACAGCGCCGCCGGCGCGGCCGCGCTGTCCGTCGCGCTCGCCACGGCCGCCCTGCTGGGCTTCCACCGGGTGTGGTTCCTGTACGCCGTGGTCGCGCTCCAGTCCGTGTGCGGGGCGCTCAACTCGCCCGCCCGGTCCGCGATGATCCCCAAGCTCCTGCCGCCCGAGCAGCTGCCCGCCGCCAACGCGCTGACCTCGCTGACCACCACCTTCGGGGCCACCGTGGGCCCGATGCTCGGCGGGCTGATCGCCGGCCGCTGGGGCTACGAGGCGGCGTATCTGATCGACGTCGCCGCCTTCACCGCCGCGCTGTACGCGATGTGGCGGCTGCCGTCGATGCGCCCGGAGCGGGGCGGGGACGAGCGGGGCCGGGCGTCGGTGCTGGACGGGCTGCGCTTCCTGGGCACCCGGCCCAACATCCGGATGACCTTCTTCACCGACATGTGCGCGATGGTGCTGGCCCACCCCAGGTCGCTGTTCCCGGCCGTCGCCGTGCTCTGGTACGGCGGTGACGCCAGGACCGTGGGCCTGCTGGCGGCGGCCCCGGCGGTCGGGGCGCTGCTGGGCGGGCTGCTCTCCGGCTGGCAGGGCCGCATCCGCCGGCACGGTCTGGCGATCCTGCTGTCCGTGGCCGCGTGGGGGCTGGCCATCGCCGTGTTCGGGCTGACCCGGAACCTCTGGCTGGGTCTGTTCTTCCTCGCCCTCGCCGGCTGCGCCGACACCGTCTCGATGGTGTTCCGCTCCACGATGCTCCAGGCGGCCACGCCCGACGAGATGCGCGGCCGGCTCCAGGGCGTCTTCATCGTGGTCGTGGCCGGCGGCCCCCGGCTCGGCGAGTTCCTGGCCGGCGCCGCCGCCGACCTCACCTCACCGACCGTCGCCGTCACCGGCGGCGGCCTGGCGTGCGTCGCCGCACTCGCCGTGCTCGCCGCCCGCTGGCCCGCCTTCGCCCGCTACGACGCGCGATCGCCGCAGGCGTGAGCCGGGGTCTCGCACGCGGGCGCACGGAGTACGCCCGCCCCGGCGACCCGGGTCGTGGGCCCTGGCGCGCCCCGGCCGTGGGCCCCGGCGACCCCGGCCGTAGGCCCCGGTGACCCCGGACGTGGGCCCCGGCGGTCACGCCAGCCAGAGGCCGGCGCGTCGGTGGCGGGCCGGGGGGATGTCGGCGTCCGCCAGGGCGCGCGGGTCTGTGCGGGCGAGGCGCACCAGGGCCGTGGTCGCGTCCCGCAGCCGCCGCCGGGCGCGCCCCTCGTCGTAGGCGGCCCAGCGGGCCACGAAGGGGTCGCGCAGGTAGCGGGCCAGGGTGCGGATCTCCACGCGGCGGGTGACGGTCTCGGGCTGCGGTCGGCGGCCCGCCGCCTGCGCGGCGGCGCGGCTGCGGGCGCTGCGGCGAAGGTCCCGGAGGACGGACGCGCGCAGCGGCGGGCCGGGCCGGTGGGGTCCGGGCAGGTCGAAGCTGTCCGTCGCCGGGGCCCGGCGGGAACGGGTGTGGGGGGCGGGGGGGGACACGGGGGGCCCCCGGGGAGGCGGCCCCGGGCGGTTCCCGGGGGCGCGCGCCCCGAAGCGCTGGGGGCGGGGGCCCGGGCGCCCGGCGACAGCGGGGGCGCGCACCGCGTGCTGCCGCG
>NZ_WTFF01000549.1 GCF_019400985.1 Streptomyces bambusae | reverse complement strand
GACCACGGCCGGCGCCGCGGCTCCGGCGACGAGGGCGGCCACGGCCAGGCCCGCCACGCGCCCGCCGACCAGCCGCAGCCGGGTCTGCGGGTCCGCGGAGAGCTCGGCGGGCAGCGCTGCGTACGCGGCCTGGAAGAAGGCGAAGGCGGTCGCCGTGAGCAGGAACCCGCCGGCCGCCCACAGCGCTCCCGCCGCGCCCGTGGCGAACCCCGCGAACATCAGGGCGAACGAGGCGGCGACGGCCAGGCCGCCGCCGAGGACGAAGGCGTGCCGGGCCCCGGCCCGCCGGCCGTGCGCCCGGTCGCCGACCCGCCCGGCCACGGGCGTGAGCAGGACGTCCCAGGCCTTGGGCAGCAGGACGGCCGCGCCGGCCGCCGCCGCCCCCACGCCCAGCGTGTCGGTGAGGTAGGGCAGCAGCAGCAGGCCCGGCAGGGTGTTGAAGGCACCGGTCACCAAGGAGCCCGACGCATAGCCGAGTCGTGTGCGCATGGAAAGGGCTCCTCGGACGCGAGAGGGACGACGAAGGACGGGCGCGCAGGACCGCAGGAACGCGGTTGACGCGTGAACGCGGGCGCCCGACGCGCGCCGACGCAGGCGGACGCGTCGGTGCGCCGACGGCGCGTCGGCGCGACCAGGCGCGACCAGGCGCGTCCGCGCGACCGGGAACGGCCGTGCGAGCAGGCGCGTCCGCGCGCCCGTGCGACCAGGTACGCGTGCCCGCGTGCCACGACCGGCACCCCTGTAAGAAACCCGCCGGCGTGGACCGGGACGACTTGCCCCATCGTGCGATGTCTCCCACTCTTGCACCAGTCGGGGATATTCCTCCCCGCCCCCGCCTCTGACCTGGCATCACCGCAATGGCGCGGAGCCGGTTCTCGGGTGCGTCGAGCCGGTGCGTAGGGGAACCACCGGACATCTGCCGCCCGTCAGGGAGACCCCTGTCCGAGACGCGATCGCAGTTGCTGCCACGCAGCTTGTGTCCGACTCGCGGACATTGGTCACCAGGTGCCGAATGAGCCAGGCTGCTGGGTGGGGGAGTGGACCATTGACCAGGTACGCAAGGAGGGGGTTGCTGTGTTGTTGCAGCAGCCGTTGACCGCCGCACGGATCCGGGATCTCGCCGTGCTGCAGAGGCAATTGAGGCTGGCCCGGGAGAGTCCGCGGTTCGTCCGGGTGACCGGCGAGCCCTGGATCGGCAAGAGCCGGCTGCTGCGGCAGCTGGCCGTCTCGGCACGGCAGGACGGCTGGGCGGTGGCCGCCGGCCGCGCCCCCCGGGCCGGCGGCCGCCGCCCGTTCGACGTGCTCGTCGACGCACTGGACGACCATCTGGCCCGGGCCGACGGCTCGTTGTTCGACGACATCGGCGCCGTCAACACGCGGGCGCTCGCCCCCCTCTTCCCCGCGCTCGGCACGCTGGCCGCGGCCGACGCGGAGCCCGAGCCGTACGCCGTGATCCGCGCGGTGCGCGCCCTGATCGGCCGGCTGGCCGCACCGGGCGGGCTGCTGCTGGTGCTGGACGACGTGCACCGGGCGGGCCCGGAGGTCTTCGACCTCGTCGACCACCTCGTCCGCCATCCGCCCGCCGGCCGGGTGCTGACCGTCTTCGCCCACCGCACCGTGCCCGCGGGCCGCCACCTGTCGGCCGTACCGTACGACTCCTCGGACGTCCGCCACCTGGAGCTGCGCCCGCTGCCCGAGGCCGACGCCCGCGGGCTGCTGCCGGCGGGCATGGCGCCGCTGGCCGTGGAACTCGCGCTGCGCGACGCGGGAGGCGTGCCCGGGCTGCTGCACGCCCTGGCCCGGGGCGTGGTCCCCGGCGGCCGCTGCCGCGTCGTGCACGGGAGCGCGGACCTGGCCGAGGGCGTTCCGCCGGTGCTCGGCCGGGACGCGATCGACCTGCACACGCTGTCGTCGCTCGGCTGGCGCAGCGCCTGCGCCGGGGCGGTGCTGGGCGACCCGTTCACCGCGGCCTCCGTCGCCCGGACCGCCGGCCTGCCGCTGGAGGACGCGCTGCGCGGCCTCGACGAGCTGTACGGGGAAGGGCTGTTGCGGGCGGACGGCTCCTGTACGCGCTTCCGGTTCGCCCGGCCGGCCGTGCGGGCCCTGGTGCACCACGCGGCCGGGGCCGGCTGGCGCAGTGCCGCGCTGGAGCGGGCGCTGGACGCGCTGCGCGCGGACCCGGAGGCGGGCCGGCCGCTGGCCGCCCACCTGGAGAACGCGCCCCGGCTCGATCTGGCGGACCTGGAGACGCTGGCGCGGTCGGTGACCAGCGGCCTGTACACGCGACCGGCCCGGTCGCTGCGCTCGCTGCGCCGGCTGACGGCGGACTTCGACGGGCCGGCGGGCCTGCGCATCCTGCACCACAAGGCGCTGGTGGTGTCCGGGCGGCTGGAGGAGGCGGTGGCCGGCCACGCGGAGAGCGGGCTGCGGCCGCACGAGCCGGTGCCGGTGGGCGGCCGGACCGAGGCGGCGGTGTGGCACGCCCGCGCGCTGCGCCTGTCGGGCCGTCATGCCGAGGCCCGGTCGGTGCTGGACGGCGACGGAGGTCTGCAAGCCCCCGGAACCGCCCCTGCTGGCCCTGACGACCGGTCACCAGGGCGCGGGCTACCCCCCGGATAA
>NZ_WTFF01000548.1 GCF_019400985.1 Streptomyces bambusae | reverse complement strand
CGCAGGCGGCGCATCGCAGCCCCCGGCGCGGGGCGGCCCTCGCGGCCGAGCAGCACGGCGTGCGCCAG
Source organism: Streptomyces bambusae (assembly GCF_019400985.1). Classification (GTDB taxonomy): domain Bacteria; phylum Actinomycetota; class Actinomycetes; order Streptomycetales; family Streptomycetaceae; genus Streptomyces; species Streptomyces bambusae_A. Next base: position 2,556 of record NZ_WTFF01000548.1, on the reverse strand, counting down.
GCCGGCGAAAGGCCGGCTCCAGCGGGTGCGCCCGGCGCTCGCCGCCGCGACGGCGGCGTGGTGCGGCCGGCCCGTCCGGCCGCCGAGCATGCCGAGCACGCCGAGCAGCAAGGCGATGTCGTTCCTGCCGAACTCGCCGGTCGCGGGGGTCTCCGCATCGTGGGCGAAGGCCTGCGCGAGCTCCTGTGCTGCCACGTCGTGCCGTTCCTCCAGCAGGGAGCAGAAGGCCCGGGCCAGCCCGCACGACATCGCGCGCAGGCCCGGGCTTGCGTCGAGGAGCGGGGCCAGTGCCCCGAGGGCCTGTGCCATCTCGGCGCGCCGGCCCTGGTGGGCGTACCCCACGGCCTCGGCGAGCCGCAGCTCGGCCGCGGTCCGGCCCAGGCCCAGCCGTGACGCGTCGGCCAGCCCCTCCTGGACGGCGGCACCGGCTTCCTCGAACTCGCAGCGCTTGATCCGCTCCAGCGCGAGGACGAAGCCGGCCTCGTGCGCCAGCGGCAGCAGGCCCAGCCGCAGGGCCTCCCGGCGGGCCTGCTCGACGCGGGCCGGCCGGCCGTCGTGGCTCGCCGCCACGGCGGCCAGCTGTACCTCGGCGGAGATCCGCAGGACGGGCAGCCGGCGCGCGAGGGCGATCGCGCGGGCCCGTCCGAAGTGGGCGACGGCCGCCTGCTCGTCCTGTTCCCGGGCCAGCTGCCCGAGCAGCAGCAGCGCCCTGCACGCGACGTCCGGCAGGTCGAGGCGCTGGGCGGCGTCCAGCGCCCGCAGGGCCAGCCCGGCGGCCTTGCGCAGCCGGTCGGGGGCGGGCCGGTGCAGCTCGGCGTGGGCCGCGGCGATGTCCACGAGGGCGGCCTGGGCATCGGCCGCCGGGTGGTCACGGAGCGCCGAGCGGGCCGTGTCGAGGTGGCGCAGGGCATCGGCGGGGCGGCCGGCCAGGACGGCGAGCCCGCTCAGCCGGGCGTGGATCCCGGCCCGCCGCCCGGCAGGTACGCCGGGCATGTCGGGCATGTCGGGTACACAGGGTGCGCCGCCGGACCCGTCCGGGGCGTGCCCCGGGTCGGCGGCGACGGCCGACCGGTCGTGCCTGGGGACGGCCGACGGGTCGTGCCGCCGGGGGCTGAAGACGGCCGGCGGGGCGGTCCGGCCCGGGCAGGCGGAGGCCGACCGGTCGAGCCGCCCCGAGCAGGCCACGGCGTCCAGCAGTTGCTCCAGCACCGCGGCGTGCAGTTCGGGTGCCGTGGCGGGTTCGACGAGGTGGTGGGCCCGGGCCAGCAGGGCCGCCGCGCGTCCTGCCCGGCCCCCGGCCAGCGCCCGGCGTGCCGCCTCGCCGTACAGCCGGACGGCCTCGGCGGGGTCGCCGGCGTGGTCGTGCAGCTCGGCGGCGTGTGTGCACCAGGCTCCGGGCAGTCCGGGGTGGAGTTCGCTCACCGCGCGTGCCGCTCGCCGTGCGTACCCGGCGCGCTCGTCCGGTCCGAGGTCGTCGAGCAGGGCCTCGGCCACCAGCCGGTGGCGGAAGGCGTACCACTGGCGCCCCGTTCCGTGCGGGGTGATCAGGTACGCCGCGACCGCGGCCCGTACGGTCGCGGACAGCTCTGCCCGCTCACGGCCGATGGCGTGCTCCAGCACCGGCAGCGGGAAGCTCGGGCCGAACAGGGCTGCCATGCCCAGGAGTTCCGCGCCGAGCGGGCCGAGCGGGCCGGCCTGGCGTCGGACGTGGTCCGCGACGGCGGCGGGAACGGACGGCGTCCGCGTGGTGCGGCCGGCGGGGCGGGTGGTGCGGGCGGGTTCGGCCGTGCGGACGGGGACGGCCGTGCGGACGGGTTCGGCCGTGAGCTCGCGGACGAGTTCCTTGACCACGAACGGGATCCCGGCGCCGGCGGCCAGCACGCGGGTGACGAGCTCGGGCGGTACGGCTGCCGGGGTGGTGTCCAGCTCGGCCGCGACGAGCAGGTGCACGTCGCGGCGGCCGAGGGGCCGTAGTTCGAGGAAGCCCGCGGTCCCGTCCAGGCGCGCCCGCACGGCCAGTTCGCGCGCCGAGCCGGGTACGCCGCCCACGACGAGCAGCAGCACGGCCGGCTGGGGGCCCAGGTGGTCGAGGAGGTACTCGACGACCGCCAGCGTCCCGGCGTCGGCGTCGTGCAGGTCGTCGAGGACGAACAGACAGCCCCGCCGTGCTCCGACGGCGGCGAGCAGGTGCAGCACCGCTTCGGCGACCATGAGGGGGGAGGCGGGAGGGACGTGCGGGTCCCGTCGGTCGTCCAACAGGCGGGTCAGGACCGGTCCGTAGCGGCCCAGCCGGTCCGGGTCGGGCAGCAGACCGGCCCGGGCCGGCACGAGCAGTGCTTGCGCCAGGGGCCGGTACGGGACGGACGGGCCCACCCCGCCGGCCCGCCCCCGTACGGTGACCATGCCCGCCTCCGCGGCGGCGGCGAGGGCCTCGGCGGCCAGCCGGGTCTTGCCGATGCCGGGCTCGCCGGTGACGAAGAGCGCTCCGCCGCGCCCGGACCGGGCGGCGGCCAGCGCGTCGGCGACCTGGCCCGTCTCGGCCGCGCGGCCGAGGAG
>NZ_WTFF01000547.1 GCF_019400985.1 Streptomyces bambusae | reverse complement strand
CGCGGCCTAGGTGTTGGATAAGGACCAGGGCCGTGCCCCCGGCCTCCGCCACCGGTGCGGCCGCCCCGCCGCCCCCGGCGCCCGGCCCCGCCGGCGTGGTCGCGGCGGTCGGCTCCCCGGGCACGATCGGCAGTGGCCCGGGGGACTGCGGACCGGGCGGGCAGTGGCCCTGGGACTGCGTGGCGGACTGCGAGAGCAGCGGCCGGTGGCACATCAACACGGGCAACGGCTTCTTCGGCGGGCTGCAGTTCTGGCAGCCGACCTGGGAGGACCACGGTGGCCTGGCGTTCGCGGCCCGGGCCGACCTCGCGACGCGCGAGCAGCAGATCGTGGTGGGTGAGGAGGTCGTGGGCGCGCAGGGATGGCAGGCATGGCCCGTGTGCTCCAGGCGGTACGGGCTGGCGGGGCGGTGGCACGTGGTGCGGCCGGGAGAGACCCTCGCCTCGATCGCGCAGAAGCGGGGGGTGCGGGGCGGCTGGCAGCCGCTGTACGAGGCGAACCGCCCCCTGATCGGCCCGAGCCCGGCCGCCCTGAAACCGGGCACGGCCCTGGCCCTCCCCACACCACCGCCACCGCCTCCGAGACCCAAGCCGAAGCCGAAGCCCGAGCCCAACCCCAAGCCCGAGCCCAAGCCGAAGCCCGAGCCGCAGCTTGAACCCGGGCCCAAGCCCAACCCCAAGCCGCAGCCCGAACCCAACCGCGAGCCCGAATCCAAGCCCGCCCCCGCCCCCGACCCCGCCCCCGACCCGCAGCCTGCGGTGGCGCACCCCGGACCACCCGCGGCGCAGCCCCCGTTCCGGCCCGGACGATGGTGGTGAGCCGGGCGCCGGCGCTGTCCGCCGGACCTCACTCGTCCGTGACTCGTCCGTGACTCGTCCGTGTGGCGCGCCGCGTGTTCCAGGACGGGGGCATGACGGCCGGCCGCCTCGGCGTACGGCAGCTGCCGTACCGCAGCTGCCGTACCGTCCCTGAACGGCCCCGGAACCGCTGGCAGACTCGGGGACATGCTGGAGACCTCCGCACGACTGCTGCGCCTGCTGTCCCTCCTGCAGGCGCGTCGCGAATGGACCGGGGCCGATCTCGCGGAGCGCCTCGGCGTCACCCCGCGCACGGTCCGCAGGGACGTGGAACGGCTGCGGGAACTCGGCTACCCGGTCAACGCCAGCCCCGGCACGGGCGGCGGCTACCAGCTCGGGGCGGGCGCCGAGCTGCCCCCGCTGCTGCTGGACGACGACGAGGCCGTGGCCGTGGCGGTGGGCCTGCGCACGGCCGCCGGCAACGGGGTCGAGGGCATAGGCGAGGCCTCCGTACGGGCGCTCGCCAAGCTGGAGCAGGTGCTGCCGGCCCGGCTGCGGCGCCGGGTGTCCGCCCTCAACGAGTTCACCGTGCCCATGTTGCGCGGCCCGCAGCGCTCCACGGTGGACGCCGCCGTGCTGACCGACCTCGCCGCCGTGTGCCGGGATTCCGAGCGGCTGCGCTTCCTGTACCGCGACCACGAGGGTGCCGGCACGCGCCGGCTCGTCGAACCGCACCGGCTGGTGTGCAGCGAGCGGCGCTGGTACCTGGTCGCCTGGGACGTGGACCGGGCGGCCTGGCGGACCTTCCGCGCCGACCGGATCGAGCCGCGGCCGCCGCACGGTCCGCGCTTCACCCCGCGGACCCCGCCCGCGGAGGACCTCGCCGCGTACGTCTCCCAGGGCGTCTCGCAGCGCGCGTACGCCGCCCAGGCCGTGCTCCGGCTCCATGTGTCCGCCGAGGAGGCGGCCCAGGAGGTCTCGCCGTCGGCCGGAGTGCTGGAGCCGGTGGACGAGCGCTCCTGCCTGCTGCGCACGGGCGCCGCGAGCCTCGACGTGATGCTCGTCCACGTGCTGCTGATGGGCTTCGAGTTCGAGGTGGTCGAGCCGCCCGAACTGCGGGAGCGGATCGGCGCCGCGCGGGACCGGCTGACCCGGGCGCTGCACAGCACCGCTCCGACGGCGGTCGAGGCGACGGTCCGCGAGTAGGCCTCGGCCTGGGCCCGGCGGCGGGCGGGCGACGGCCCGGTGGAGAAAAGGCGGGGGACGGGTGTGCGGGAGACGATGCTCCGTGCCACGGCCCGTCAGATTCCTTGGCGGGCGGCTCCGGAAGGAATTCGGGAAGCGGAATCCGCCGGGTTCCCAAGGGAATTCGAAGAGCTTCCGGACACGGGCGTGTCGCGGCTCGGAAAGGAATGCGGCCGGGTCCGTCCGCGGCCGGCCCGGGCGGCGAGTGACGGTGAAACAGTTGTCGACATTCCGTGACCCAAGCGTGACCCGGCTCGGACTAACGGACGGGCGCCGCGCTGACGCGGCGGTGCGAAACGACGGCCGCGGGCCGGGTCCGGTACCCGGCCCGCGGCCGTCGTTCGCGCGCCCCGGCGGGGATGGTGTGCGTACCGTCCCCGCCGGAGCGGACCGGCTCAGCCGCCGGTGACCGGGCGGGCCGCCGAGGCGCCCCGCGTCCGTACCACGTCCGCGCGCTCGGTGTGGGACGGGCGGCGGCTGCCGCCCGGGGTGACCGGGGTGCGCTCGGAGCGGATCACGTGCGGACGGGCGGCCAGGTGCACGGCGGTCCGGGCGGCCGACGCGATGCCCGCGCTCGCGCCCGAGCCCCCGCCCGCGCCCGAGCCC
>NZ_WTFF01000546.1 GCF_019400985.1 Streptomyces bambusae | reverse complement strand
GGCGAGCGCCTCCTCCTCGGCGGCATCCGCCGCGTCCGGCCCGTCGTCCGCGCCGGCGCCCCGCGCACCGCGGGCCCGCCAGCGCTCCGGGTCGTGCCGGGGTCCGCCGGCCGCGGCCTCCTCCTGCTCGTCGTATTCGTTCGGGGCGATGATGCCGAGCTTGATGCCGAGCCGCCGCAGCCGCTGCGGGATGGCGTTGACCGGGGTGGCGGTGACGACCAGCAGCCCGAAGATGGTCAGCAGGACCAGCAGCGGCACGGCCAGCGGCGCACCCATGGTGAAGATCAGCGGCTTGGACGCGGCCCAGCCGATCAGCCCGCCCGCGTCCTGCATCGCGGTGGTGCCCTCGCCCCGGCCCGGGGACCCGCAGGCGATGTGGACCTGCCCGAGGACACCGATGACCAGGGCGGTCAGCCCGACCCCGATCCGGCCGTTGGCGTCGGTCTGCTCCGGATGGCGCACGAAGCGGACGGCCATCACACCGAGCAGGACCGGCACCAGCAGGTCCAGCCGGCCGAAGGCCCCGGTGACCAGCATGGTGACCAGGTCGCCCACGGGCCCGCTCAGGTTCGACCAGGTGCCGGCCGCCACGATCAGGGCCAGCGCGATCAGCAGCAGCGCGATGCCGTCCTTGCGGTGCGCCGGGTCGAGGTTGCGCGCGCCGCGGCCGAGGCCGCGCAGCCCCGCGCCGATCGCGTGGGCGAGGCCGAGCCACAGGGCGCGCACCAGCCGCACCACGCCCCCGGTCGGGGACGGTGCGGGCTTGGGGGCCGCCTTCTTCGCCGGGGCACGCTTGGCGGCCGCGGCCTTCTTGGGCGCGGGCTTGCGTGCGGGCGCCGCCTTCTTCGCCGGCGCCGTCGTACGGCCGGAGCGGGCCTTGGCGGTGCCCGCGGTGCTCTGGGAACCCTTGCCGGACGTACGTGAGGCCATGGGGGCGAGGTTACCGGTGCGCGCGCCGGTGGACACGCGTGCCCACCCCTTCACCCGTTCGTGTCGGCGCCCGCGTACGCGGTTTGACGTAGGAACAGACCTGACTGCCCCTCACCGGACCGGCCGGATCAGGCCTGCCGGATCGGATCCGCGGGATCAGGCCTGCCGGATCGGCCGCGAGATCCCGCCCCCGGCATCACGTCCGCCGGATCAGGTCTGCGCGGGCAGTACGGCCGCCCCGCCGCCCGTCCCGGGCTCCAGCGCGTCCAGGGCCCGGCGCAGACCGGTCAGCTTGCGCTCCAGGTGCGCCGCGGTGGCGACCACCGCCGGATCTGCGGAGTCCTCGCCGAGCTGCTTGGTCAGCGCCTCGGCCTGCTCCTCCACGGCCGCGAGCCGCGCGGAGAGCTCGGCCAGCAGCCCGGCCGCCTCCTTGCCGTCGACGCCGCCGGTCGGGCCGCCCTCCAGCTGCAGGCGCAGCAGGGACGCCTGCTCGCGCAGCTGGCAGTTCTTCATGTACAGCTCGACGAACACCGAGACCTTGGCCCGCAGCACCCACGGGTCGAAGGGCTTGGAGATGTAGTCCACGGCCCCCGCGGCGTACCCGCGGAAGGTGTGGTGCGGACCGTGGTTGATCGCGGTGAGGAAGATGATCGGGATGTCCCGGGTCCGCTCCCGCCGCTTGATGTGCGAGGCGGTCTCGAAACCATCCATCCCGGGCATCTGGACATCCAGCAGGATGACCGCGAAGTCGTCCGTCAGCAGCGCCTTGAGCGCTTCCTCCCCCGACGACGCCCGGACCAGTGTCTGATCGAGCGCGGAGAGGATGGCCTCCAGCGCCAGCAGATTCTCCGGCCGGTCGTCGACCAGGAGGATCTTGGCCTTCTGCACCATGCCCTGTCCTCCTCGCCCCGGCATGGGGCCTCCCCGGCTCCTGGCTCCGGCCAGCACGCCGGACCCCGCCCCAGAGAACGGCTTCCTTGCGCCGTCCGTCCTTGTGCCGGTCATCGTAGCCCCAGTCCCGAGATCGCCACACCCTGTCACCAGGATGTCACTGTGCACATAGCGGAAACGCGGTGGAAGGGCGGAAGGTTCCCCGTCCGCCCCCACCCTCGTGGTCACCTCCGGCGCATGTGCTGCTCCATCACCGACAGCAGGTAGTCGGGGTCGACCGGCTTGGTCACGTAGTCGGAAGCACCGGAGTCGAGGGCCTTCTCCTTGTCGCCCTTCATCGCCTTCGCGGTCAGCGCGATGATGGGCAGCCCCTCGAACTGCGGCATCCGCCGGATCGCGGCCGTCGTCGCGTACCCGTCCATCTCCGGCATCATGATGTCCATCAGCCCCACGGCCACGTCGTCGTGCTGCTCCAGCACGTCGATGCCCTCACGCCCGTTCTCCGCGTACAGCACCGCCAGCCCGTGCTGCTCCAGCACGCTGGTCAGCGCGAAGACGTTGCGTACGTCGTCGTCCACGATCAGCACCTTCTCGCCGTGGAACTCGTACGTCCGCGGCGGCGAGGGCGGGTGCTCCTCCAGCAGCCAGTCGGCGTCCGGGCTCGGCTGGCCGGGCACCGCGACCTGCGGCCCCGGCTCGCCCAGCGCCTTGCGGCGGCGCCGGAACAGCGCTGATCCCTCGCCGTACCCCTGGATCTGACTGAAGAACTGGTCCGGGGCTGTCTCTTTTACACATTTGACTCTGACGCTTATCTTACGCGTGGTACTGA
>NZ_WTFF01000545.1 GCF_019400985.1 Streptomyces bambusae | reverse complement strand
CCCCCCCCCCCCGCCGCCCGCGCCCCCCCCGTGCGTCGCCCGCCGCTGTACGAGCGGCCCCGCCGCCGTACGAGCCGCGCCCGCCGCCGTACGAGCCGCCCCCGCCGCTACGCGAGCAGCCCGCGCAGCGGGAACACCGCCCGCCGCGTCGCCAGAACGGCCTGATCGATACGGTCCGCGGGGTCGTAGCCCGCCTCCCAGTCGCGCCAGTCCACCGGCCGCCCGTCCGTCATCCGGGCCGGCGCCAACTGCCGGGTGCGCGCGTACACCTCGTCCCGCCACGACGCCGGCACCGCCGTCTCCGGGTCGACGGGCCGGTGCGCGGCGATCGCCACCAGATGCGTCCACGACCGCGGCACGACGTCCACCACCGCGTACCCGCCGCCGCCCAGCGCCAGCCAGCGGCCGCCGGCGTACTCGTGCGCCAGCCGGTGGCACGCCTCCTGCACGGTCCGCTGGGCGTCCAGCGACACCGCCAGATGGGCCAGCGGGTCCTCGAAGTGCGTGTCGGCGCCGTGCTGGGTCACCAGCACCTGCGGCCGGAAGTCCGCCAGCAGCTCGGGCACGACGGCGTGGAAGGCCCGCACCCAGCCCTCGTCACCGGTGCCGGCCGGCAGCGCGACGTTCACCGCGGAGCCCTCGGCGGCCGGCCCACCGGTCTCCTCCGGCCAGCCCGTCTGCGGGAACAGCGTCCGCGGATGCTCGTGCAGCGAGACGGTCAGCACCCGGGGGTCGTCCCAGAACGCCGCCTGCACCCCGTCCCCGTGGTGCACGTCCACGTCCACGTACGCCACCCGCTCCGCGCCCAGTTCCAGCAGCCGGGCGATGGCGAGCGCCGGGTCGTTGTAGACGCAGAAGCCGGACGCGCCGCCCGGCATCGCGTGGTGCAGCCCGCCCGCGAAGTTCACCGCGTGCTCGGCGTCGCCGCGCCAGATCGCCTCCGCCCCCGCCACCGACTGCCCGGCGATCAGCGCGGAGGCCTCGTGGATCCCGGGGAAGGCGGGGTCGTCGACCGTCCCCAGCCCGTACGAGCCGTCCGCCGCCGCGGGTTCGGCGGACACCTCCCGGACGGCCGCCACGTAGTCCTCGCGGTGCACCAGGCGCAGCGTGGACTCCCCGGCCGGCCTGGCCGCCCGTACCTCCAGCTCCCGGTCCAGCCCGAAGGCGCGCACCAGGCCCATGGTCAGCGCCAGGCGCACCGGATCCATCGGATGGCTGGGCCCGAAGTCATACTTCGTTACCGCCTCGTCCCACATCAACAACCCGCGGCCGCTCATGCCCGCCACCGTATCGGGCGGGTTCGGGGCCGAAGGAGCGGGCGTGGACGAGCGTCACCAGGACCAGGGCCATCGGCACCAGCATGGCGCCCCGGTAGCTCCAGGCGTCGCCGAGCGCCCCGACGAGCGGCGAACCGATCAGGAAGCCGACGTAGTTGAAGATGTTCAGCCGCGCGACGGCGGCGTCCGAGACCTCCGGGTAGAGCCTGCCGGCGGCGGCGAAGGTCTGCGGCACGATCACGCACAGCCCGAGCCCGAGCAGGGTGAACCCGAGCATCCCCACCCACGCACCGGGCGCCAGGGCCACCACGGCGAACCCGCCGGCGGCCAGCAGCGTTCCGCCGCGTACGACGGTCACGGCGCCCAGGCGCCGCACGCCGAGGTCGCCGACGGCCCGGCCGAGCAGGGTGGTGATCATGTAGATGTTGTAGGGGACGGTGGCGAGCTGTTCGGAGCTGCCGAGCACGTCCTGGAGGTACTTGGCGCTCCAGTTGGAGACGGTGGAGTCGCCGATGTACGCGCAGGCCATGACGAGGCACAGGGGCAGGAGCAGCCGGAAGCCGGTGTGCGCGGCGGCTGCGGTGTTGGTGTCCTTGGTGTCCTTGGTGTCCTTGCCGTGGGCGGGGGCCGTGGCCGGGGCCCGGTCGGCGTAGAAGCGGCTGCCGAGGAGCGCGAGCGGCAGCAGGAGGGCGACGGCGGGCGCGTACGAGGCGAACAGGCCGAGGTGTTCGTGGGCGGCGAGCCAGGCGGCGGAGGCGCCGACGATCCCGCCGAGGCTGTAGGCGGCGTGGAAGCCGAGCATGATGCTCCGCCCGTACGTCCGCTGGAGGCTGACGCCGAGCATGTTCATGGACGCGTCCAGCGCACCGACCGCGAGCCCGAACACCCCCAGCGCGAGCGCCACATGCCACATGTCGCTGCCGGCCCCGACGCCCAGCAGCGCGAGCAGCACCACCGGCTGGGACCACCGCAGCACGGCACTGGGCGGCACCCTGCGCACCAGCCGCTCGGTCAGCACGCTGGCGACACCCGCCAGCACGGGCACGGCGGCGAGGAAGGCGGGCAGCAGCCCGTCGGATATCCCGTACCGGTCCTGGATGGCGGGGATACGTGTCACCAGCAGCGCGAAGGTGACTCCTTGCACGAAGAAGCTGAACCCCAGCGCCCCGCGCCCGCGCCGCATCGCCACGGTGGTCATGGTCATGGCGGCACAGCGTAGGGCCGGCGGCTACCGGTGGGTAGACCCTGAACGCAGAAAAGCCCCGCACCAGATCTGACGATCGGTGCGGGGCTTTCCCACAATGATTGTTCGGCGGCGTCCTACTCTCCCACAGGGTCCCCCCTGCAGTACCATCGGCGCTGAAAGGCTTAGCT
>NZ_WTFF01000544.1 GCF_019400985.1 Streptomyces bambusae | reverse complement strand
CCGGCTGCGTTCTCGAACTGTATCGGTTTTTTTTTTCAAAGCACAGGAGGGCATACGAGATCACCCTCGGTCGCGTGGCCTCGGAGATGGGTAGAAGAGCCAGCCCCCGCCCCGCCGGCCCCCGTAGCGCCTGGGACGGGGTGGACGGCGGGCAGCGCGGGCCCGGTTCCGGGCTGGCCGCCGAGCGGGCCCGGCAGACGCGGATGGCCGTCGTCGGGGCGGTCACCGAGCGCTGGGCGCCCGAACAGGCGCGCCCCGTGCAGGGGAACTGGCAGTTGGCCGCCCCCGTCGGCCCGTCCACCGACCTGTGGGCGCTCGGCGCCCTGCTGTACCGGGCGGTGCAGGGGCACGCCCCCTATCCCGAGGACAGCACCGCCGAACTCGTCGAGATGGTGTGCGCCGAACCCCCGGCCTTCGCCGAGGAGTGCGGCCCGCTGCGCCCGGTCGTGGAGTCGCTGCTGCGTCAGGACCCCACCGAACGCCCCGACTTCGAGGAGCTGCGCGGCTGGTTGCGCAGCCTGGTCAGGTCGGCGCCCGAGCCGGAGGGCGGCGCACCGCTGATCACCGCGCCGGCCCCCGACCCGGGCCGGCTGCCCGCCGTACGCCGGCGCGGCGAGCTCTCGCACGGCCGCCACCGCGGCGCCCCCGGCCCCCGCAAGCCGCGCGGTCCCAAGTCGCTGGGCCGGACCCTGCTGCTGGCGGTCCTGCTGGCGCTGGCCGGCGGGGTGGCGTACGCGATGGTGTTCCTGCCCAAGGCCGACCAGGGCGCCGACCGGGCACCGGCCGGTGCGGCGGCCACGCCGAGGACCTCGCAGACGTCGCCGGGTTCGCCGAGCTCGCCGGGTTCGCAGCAGCCGGGCGCGAACACGCCCACCGGGACACCCGAGTCGAAGCCCGCCCCGCAGACCACCGGCCCCGGCGCGTCGCCGGCGCCCTCCGCCCCGCCCGGATACACCACGGCCCAGGACCCGGAGGGCTTCCAGGTCGTCGTGCCGAACGGCTGGGACCGGCGGCAGATGAACGACATCGGGCAGGTCCGGTACACCAACGGCGACTACACCCTCATCGTCGTGCCCGGCCGGGACGCCGTGGAGGGCAAGCCGGACCCGGCGGCGTACCAGAAGGACAAGGAGCGCGAGCTGGAGCCGTTCCGGTCCTCGACCTGGGTCACCTCCAAGGGCATCCGGACCACGACGGTCGGCCGGCAGCTCATCGCCGAGGGTCAGTACACCTGGATCGACGGCAACGGGCGGACGGTGTACGCCCGGAACTACGTCGCGGCGCTCGGCGGCCGCTACCACGTGCTCATGGTGACGGGACCGCAGGACGGGGAGGCCGAAGTGTCCAAGATCTTCGAGAATGCCACGGGGAGTTACCGACCGGGTCGCTGAAGCCACCCTGACGGAGAGTCACTACGGCGATTGCGTCACAGTGCTGCATCGCACCGTACGTCGTGTTCCGGCAATGGCCGCGGGCTCCGTAATCTGGCCCGAAGTGCATGAGCAGGGGCGGGTTTCGTGGAACACAGGACAGGCGCGGGCGATGTGCTCGCGGGCCGATACCGGCTCGTCGAGTCCATCGGCAGCGGTGGCATGGGCAGGGTCTGGCGGGCGCTCGACGAGTTGCTCAGCAGGACCGTCGCCGTCAAGGAACTGACGGCCGGTCTGTACGTCACCGAGGCCGACCGGGCGGTGCTGCACGCCCGGACGCAGAAGGAGGCGCGGGCCGCTGCCCGGATCGCGCACCCCGCGGTGGTCACCGTCCACGACGTGCTGGAGCACGACGACCGGCCGTGGATCGTCATGGAGTACATCGACGGTCCCTCGCTCGCGGAGGCCGCGAAGGCGGCCGGGCGGATCGAGCCCCGCGAGGCGGCCCGGATCGGGCTGCACGTGCTGGGCGCGCTGCGCGCCGCGCACGCGGTGGGCGTGCTGCACCGGGACGTGAAGCCGGGCAACGTGCTGCTGGCCAAGGACGGGCGGGTGCTGCTGACGGACTTCGGCATCGCCGCCATCGAGGGCGACTCGTCCATCACGCGCACCGGCGAACTCGTCGGCTCCATCGACTACCTGGCGCCGGAGCGGGTCACCGGCGGGGCGCCCGACCCGGCCTCCGACCTGTGGTCGCTGGGCGCCACCCTGTACACGGCGGTCGAGGCCCGGTCGCCGTTCCGCCGCACCTCGCCGATCTCCAGCCTGGCCGCCGTGGTCAACGACGAGCCGCCCGCCCCGCGCCAGGCGGAGGCGCTCGGTCCGGTCATCACCGCGCTGCTGCGCAAGGACCCGGCGCAGCGCCCGTCGGCGGCCGAGGCGGAACGGATGCTGCTGGAGGCGATGGAGGGCCGCGAGCCGAAGGCGGCCCAGGCGTTCGTGCCGACGAGCACCTTCCACGTGGCCGAGGGCCCGGGCCGCCCGGGCCGCCAGGGCGACCCGGAGCGGGACGAGCCGGCGGGACCGGCGGACCGGGACCGTGACCGGGATCGGGACTGGGACCGGGACCTGGACCTGGACCGGGATCGGGTTCGTGACCGGGACCTGGACCGGGACCGTGACCGGGACCGCGCGAAGAACGCCCGTACGGCGGCGGACCCCGGCCCCGCGCCCGCAGGGCACACGGCCGCCACCGCGCACCTGTCCGGCTCCGCCGGCCCGGGCAGCGGGTCCGCGACGGCCCCGGCCGCGGC
>NZ_WTFF01000543.1 GCF_019400985.1 Streptomyces bambusae | reverse complement strand
CGCGCCCCGTACGACAGGGTGTCCGGCCCCGGCGGGGTGCGCGCCGCCCGCACCGTCGGGCGCGGCGGACTGGCCGCCGCACTGCACGCCTACGCCCGCGAACTGGGCCGCCCGCTGCGCGTCGAGGAGGAGGCGCTGCCGGTGCAGTACGAGGCCCGGATGGCCCTGGAGGCCATGGCGGTCGACCCGCTGCACACCTCCAGCGACAGCTGCCTGTGCCTGCTGGTCGCCCCCGGCGCCGTGGACGCCGTCCTGGCCGCGCTGCGCGCCCACCCGTACGGGCGGGCCGCCGCGGTGGTCGGCGAGGTCGCCGCAGCCGCCCCCGGTGGGGACGGTGCCTGGGGCCCGGCACAGGCGTCCCGCGTCGACCTCGTCCGCGGCGACGGCTCGACCGTACCGCTCACCCCCGACCCCGCGACACCGGCCCGCCTGACGTGACCTGCGGCACTCATCCGGTGCGCTTCTCCGAGCTGAGCCTGCCCCGGCCGCGTATGCGGATCCGGAACCGACAGACCGCGGCCCTGACCTTGCGGGCGGACGAGTGGGCGGTGCAGCCGGTGCCGGGGCTGCACATGGTGGAAACCCGGCTCAGCGTGGCTCATCGATGAAGCGCGGCGCAGCACCTAGATTTGCCCCGCCCTTCCAGTCTGCGTCGGCTACGGGTTTCGGTGGGCTGTTCCGACGGCAGGAGGGCTGCCACACCCGTCGCTTCGGACGCGCACCTCTGGGAGAGGCCATGACGACAACTCCTGGCGGGGAACCCATTCCCCCCGTCGCCCACGACCCGGCCGGCCGTCGCAGCTTCCTGAAGTACTCGGCAATGGCAGCGTCGGTACCCGCGCTGCAGTCCGTACTCGCGAACCCCGCTGCGGCCGCTGCCGCACCGGGCGCGTACGCGCCCGTTCCGCCCACCGCGATCGGTCCGCAGATCCCCGCGAAGGGCTACCTGGTCCAGGAGATCGGCGAGCGGCTGTACTGGCTGACGGACGGCTTCTACCAGATCATGTTCCTGGTGACCGAACGTCACCACCACAAGGGGCAGCGTGTCATCGTCGTGGACGCTCCCCCGACGCTGGGGGGCAACATCCTCCGCGCGATCGAGGAGGTGGCACCGGGTGCCCGTATCAGCCACCTGGTGTACTCCCACTACCACGCGGACCACATCGGCGCGGCGGACAAGCTCCGCGACGCGAGCCTCCCGAAGCTGGTGATCATCGCCCACGAGCAGACCACCCACCTGCTGAACCAGGTACCCGAGTCCAGCCGGCCGCCGATGCCGAACCGCTCCGTCTCCAGCAGCTACCGTCTGGAGGTGGACGACCAGGTCCTGGAGCTCCACTACAAGGGCCCCAACCACACCCCGGACAACCTGTTCGTCTACGCGCCGCGGCAGAGGGTCCTGAACGTCGTGGACATCGTCTACCCCGGCTGGGTCCCGTTCAGGAACCTCGTCGTGTCCACCAACATCCCCGGCTGGCTCAACGCGCACGACCAGATCCTGGAGTTCGGCTTCAAGACCTACATCGGCGGGCACCTGACCCGTCTGGGTACCCGGCAGGACGTCAAGATCCAGCAGGAGTACCTGCGCGACCTGGAGCACTACGGCCGGAAGGCCATCACCGAATTCGTCAACGTGGGCCCCCTCTTCGCCAAGTACCCCGGCAACCCCTGGGCCGTGTTCAAGGAGTACCTCGACATCCTCACCCGGACCACGGCCGACGCCGTCACCCCGGCCTGGACCAGCCGGCTCGGCGGCGCCGACGTCTTCACCTTCGACAACGCCTGGACCATGGTCGAATCCCTGCGGCTCGACCACAAGGTCCTCGGCCCCTTCGGCACCCTCCCCTGAGCCCGGCTCCGCCAGGGATCGCGGGCCGCAGCTTCGCCCTATCGTCCGGGAGCAGCGTCCAGACCTCGAAAGGTGCCCCGGGTCCCGCTCCTGCCGTACTCCGTAGCCTTCTCGGGGCGGGGCAGGAGGGTCAGGCCCGCCGTCGTCGCGAGGGCGGGGAGCAGGGACATCGCGAGCAGGACGCCCCACTGGGCCCCGGCGGTCTGGCCCGCGGCCTGGCCGGTGTCCGAGGACGTGTAGCCGGACAGCTGGAGGGTCAGCCCCGTCAGGAACGGACCCACCGCCAGGCCCAGTGCCTCGCCGGCGCTGAACAGGCCCGACAGGGAGCCGGCCCGGCTCTCCCCGGCGCGGGCGGCGTCGGCGGCCGAGACGTCGGCCAGCATGCCGTAGAGGAACAGCAGCTGACCGGCGTGGCCGGTGCCGACCACGAGCAGCACGGCCGGGGCCCAGAACAGCGGCAGCACGGGCGCGGCGGCCAGCAGCAGGGTGCCGCCGGCGAAGAGCCCGCAGGCCAGGACGAGCGCGCGGCGGCGGCCGCGGCGGGCGCCGAGGCGCCGCCACAGGCCCGTCGTGAACAGGTTGGGCAGGACGAACGCGGCGATCAGCACCCCCGTCATCCCGGGGCGGTGCAGCACGTGTTCGGCGTAGTAGGGGCAGCCGGCCAGCAGCAGCCCGGTCGCCACGACCAGCACGGTGGCGCCGCGCAGCAGCCGCGCGAAGGCCGGGTCGGCGCGCAGGACCGCGAGCCAGGAGCGGCGGGCCGTAGGCGCGGGCGTCGTCGTGCCGCTGGGTCCGGTCGTGCCGTGGGGCGCCGTCGTGCTGCGGGGCGCCGTCGTGCTGCGGGGCCTCGGCG
>NZ_WTFF01000542.1 GCF_019400985.1 Streptomyces bambusae | reverse complement strand
GCCAGGGGTGCGGCCGGGGCGCGCGCGGGCGCCACCGGGGGGACGGCGCCCAGCAGTCCCAGGGCCAGCAGCAGCGCCGTGGCCCGGCCGTAGCCGAACCCGCCTCGCCGGCCGTCCCGTAGGCCGTCCCGTAGGCCGTCCCGTCGGCCGTCCCGCAGGCTGCCTCGTCGGCCGG
Organism: Streptomyces bambusae; assembly: GCF_019400985.1. Classification (GTDB taxonomy): domain Bacteria; phylum Actinomycetota; class Actinomycetes; order Streptomycetales; family Streptomycetaceae; genus Streptomyces; species Streptomyces bambusae_A. The sequence goes on along the minus strand of NZ_WTFF01000542.1, from coordinate 2,557 downwards.
TTCGCCGCCCAGGTCCTCTCAGCCCAGCTCCTCGCACGCGCGTCCCCCGGACGGTTCCCCCGCGCGCCCCCGGGGGCGGGCCGACGGCATCCGGATAGCCCCTCCTCGGTCCAACCGTGGCGCGCCCGGTGCCCGGCCCGTAGCCGGGGTCGGGGCATCGTTGCGGGTAACTCCACCTGCCCGAAGGGGCAGCCGGGGGCCGGCGGCGGTCCGGTCGGACGAAGCCGTGCGGGTCGGACGGAGCCGCGCGGGTCGGACGAAGCCGTGCGGGCCGGACGAAGCCGCGCGGGTCGGGTAAGGACCTGCCGCTCAGATGAAGCCCTGCCGCATCGCGTACGCCACCGCGTGGGAGCGGTTGCGCAGCTGGAGCCGGGTGGTGACGTCGTGGAGGATGTTCTTGACCGTGCGCTCCGAGAAGGCCAGCGCGCGGGCGATCTCCGCCGTGTCGCTGCCCTCCGCGACCAGCCGCAGCACGTCCACCTCGCGCGGCGCGAGCCCGGTGAAGGCCAGTCCGCGCGGGTCGAGCACCTGCCGCTGGAGCCGCCCCACCTGGTCCAGCAGCCGTCCCAGCAGGTCGGCCGGGACGCTGCCCTCGCCGCGCGCGGCTGCCGTGATGACCTGCACCAGCCGTTCGCCGGACGCCTCGCTGCGGCGTACGACGCCGACGACGCCGCATTCCACGGCGGCCACCAGCCCCGCGTCGTCGATCTCCGTCACCACGAGCACGATCCGGGCCTCCCCGGCGCCGCCGTCCGCCGCCCCGCGCTGGGCGCGGCGCAGCGTCTGCGTCTCCCGCTCCCCGACCCGGTCGGCGGACACCACCGCCACGTACGGCGTACCGCACGGCTCGTCGTCGTCCAGCAGCCGTACCTCGGGGCAGCTGCGCAGCTGCCCGGCCAGGCCGGCCCGGGACACCGGGTCCTGCGCGGTCAGCCGCACCGGAATCCGCTCGGCCCCGCTCTCCCCTTGGTAGCGCATCGCCCACCCCCTGCTCGACGCCCCCGCACGTCACGCGAGAGCCCCACCTCCAGCGTCAGCGCCCAGTGAACACCCGGGCAGTCAGCAGGCACTCCACGCGGACTCAACGGGCAACGCAGCGTGCCCCGGGATGTGTCCGTACGGGTGCGGCACGGCTGTCGGTGCCCTCCCTACCGTCCCCTCATGACCACTTCCGCACATCTGGACGCCGCCCCCGTCGCCGTCATGCCGGGGGACGAGGTCCGGATCCCGCTGGAGCTGCGCAACAGCGGCAACGTCGTGGAGCACTACGCCTTCGAGGTGGTGGGACCGGCCGCGGCGTGGACAGTGGTCGAGCCGGCGACGCTGTCGCTGTTCACGGACACGGCGGGCACGGTGGAGGTGGTGGTCCGCCCGCCGCGCGACTCCTCCGTGCGGCCCGGCGAACTCCCCTACGCCGTACGGGTGCTGCCGCAGGAGCAGCCGGAGCACGCGACGGTACCCGAGGGCGTCCTCGCCGTCGGCGCCTACGCCGACTTCTCCGCCGAGCTGACGCCCCGGTTGAGCGAGGGCCGGACCGGCGCGCGGTTCCGGGTGGCCCTGGACAACCGGGGCAACTACCCGCTGACCGTGCACCTTTCGGCGAAGGACCACGCGGACGCGCTGCGCTTCGGGCTGCCGGACGCGCCGACGGTGGTGGCGCCGGGGCAGGCCGCGTTCGTCCGGGTTCCCGCGCGGCCGCGGCGCTGGATGTGGCGCGGGACGCCCGCCCCGCACCCGTTCCAGGTGACGGCGGCGCCGGCCGAGGAGGTGGCGCCGGTCGTCATGGACGGCACGCTGGTGCACCGGCCGATCCTGTCGGCGGGGGCGCTGCGGGCACTGCTGGCGGTGGTGGCGCTGCTGGCGGTGCTGGCCGCGATCTGGTTCGCGGTGCTCCGGCCGGCGGTGCGCAGCGCCGCCAAGGAGGCGGTCAAGGGCCCGGTGCAGGCGGCGGAGTCGAAGGCGGCGGAGGCCAAGGACACGGCGGACCGGGCGGCGGAGGCCGCCTCGGCGGGCACCGGGTCGGGTACCTCGTCGGGGCCGGGCGGCGGCAAGCCGGGGCCGTCCGGCTCGCCCAGCCCGGGCACGGGCCCGGCGCCGCAGCCGCAGGCGAACCTGTTCTCGTACCGGCTGACGGCGGAGGCCGCGCCGGGTGCCTCGAAGCAGGCGACGTTCGCCGTCCCGGAGGGCAAGGTGCTGCGCCTGACCGACCTGGTGCTGGAGAACCCGCAGGGCGACACGGGCACGGTGACCTTCTCGGTCGGCGGCAAGCCGCTGCTGGCTCCGGCCCTGGAGAACTTCCGTGAGCAGGACTTCCACTGGGCGTCGGCCCTGCTCGCCGGCTCCAAGCAGGAGGTCACGATCACCCTGTCCTGCCGCTCGGCCGGCCGCCCGCCGGGCGCACCGTCCAGCCCGTCGAACTGCTCGGCCTCGGCCCTGCTGAGCGGCACGCTGGAGTAACGCCCACCGACCCACCGACCTGCCGCCCGGCCGGAGCCCGCGGGCCGCCGGGCCGCCGGGTCGCCGGGTCGCCGGGTCGCCGGGTCGCCGGGTCGCCGGG
>NZ_WTFF01000541.1 GCF_019400985.1 Streptomyces bambusae | reverse complement strand
CAGCCGGCCGGTGCGGTCCAGGGCGTACAGGGTGGCGGCGCAGGCCGTGCCGAGCAGCAGCAGCACGGCCCACGGCAGGGCGGAGACCCCCGCGGCGCGGGCGGCGTCCAGGGCCGCACCCGTACCCAGGTTGCCCAGGGTGATCCCGATCCCGCACACGGTGTTGTAGAGCCCGTAGTGCGTGGCGACCAGCCGGTCGCCGGAGAGCCGGACGATCGTGTCCATCTCGAACGGGTACGCGATCATCGTGCCCACGGCCAGCAGCAGCGCCGACAGCGCGGGCGGCACCGCGGCCAGCAGCCACCGCCCCGCGCCACCGGCCTCCGGAACCGGCACGGCCGCGGCCGGCAGCAGCGGCAGGAACGCCGCGCCCATCACCAGCAGTCCCCACACCAGCGCCCGGCCGGGCTCCGTCCTGGCCTTGCACCATGCGGTGACCCGGGTCTGGCCCAGGATGGTGGACAGGCCCGAGACCGCGAAGAGCACGGCGACGGCCGCGGTGGCGCCCGGCCCGTCCCCGCCGATGCGCCGCACCTCCAGCGGCAGGGCGAGGTACACCTGGAAGGACAGTACGTACGAGCCGATCATGGCGAGGGAGAACAGCAGGAACGGGCGGTTGGCGAGGATGCCCCGCCACTGCGCGGCCACGCTCTCGCGGCGGCTGTCCGCGGCGGCCCGGCGGGCCGGCAGGGCGCGGACCTGGACGAGGCCGAGGACCGCGAAGACCGCGGCCGCGGTCAGACAGGTGACCCGGAAGCCGATCCCCGTCAGCACCATGCCGACCAGCGGTCCGAGCAGGATGCCGGCCTGGTAGAAGACGTTGAAGAGGGCGAAGGCCTCCACCCGCCGCTCCCCCGCGTCCAGCGCCAGGTACGCCCGGGTGGCCGGGTTGAACAGCGCCCCGGCCAGGCCGGTGGCGGCCGAGGCGGCGATCAGGGCGGGTACGGAGTCGACCAGGCCGAGGGTGGCGAAGCCGAGGACGCGCAGCAGCAGTCCGGCGATGATCATCGGCTTGTAGCCGAGCCGGTCGGCCAGGGTGCCGCCGACCAGGAACATGCCCTGCTGGCTGAAGTTGCGCACCCCCAGGATCAGTCCGACCAGCCAGGCCGCCAGGCCCAGGGAGCCGGCGAGGTGGGCGGCGAGGTAGGGCATGAGCATGTAGAAGCCCAGGTTGATGGTGAACTGGTTGGCCAGCAGCAGCTGGACGCTGCGGTCGTAGGACCGCACCTGCGCGAGGATGCCGGTCACGGGCGCCGCTCCCCCGCCGGCGCCGCCAGGGTGAGCGGGTCGACCACGGCCGCGCAGCGGGTCCAGCGGGTGACTTCCTTCGCGTCGAGCCGGCCGATCACGTCGGGTTCGGGGGCGGGCGGTCCGGCGAGCAGGCCGTGGGCCGCGCAGTAGTCGTCGTCGTAGACCGTGCCCAGGTAGCGCTGCGGGCCGTCGGGGAAGATCGCCGCGATGCGGGTGGCGGGCGGCATCGTGCGGGCCAGCCAGCCGGCGACGAGCGCGACCGCGCCGACGCTCCAGCCGCCGGTGGCGTAGTGCGAGGAGGCCAGGGCGCGGCAGGCCCACACGGATTCGGCGGGGGCCACCCAGTGCACCTCGGAGAAGTGCTCGTAGGCGACGTTGCGCGGGTAGATGCTCGACCCGAGGCCGCGCATGAGCCGGGTCCGGGCGGGCTGGCCGAAGATCGTCGATCCGATGGTGTCGACGCCGACCAGGGTGAGGCCGGGGTGGAGCTGGCGGAGCACGCGGGAGACGCCGGCGGAGTGGCCGCCGGTGCCGACGCTGCACACGAGTACGTCGATGTGGCCGAGCGCGGCGGCGAGTTCGAGGGCGAGCGGGGTGTAGGCGGAGGTGTTGTCGGGGTTGTTGTACTGGTCCGGGCACCAGGATCCGGGGTGCTGCCGGAGCAGCTCGGCGACCCGCTCGCGCCGGGCCTGCTGCCAGCCGCCCTCGGGGTGCGGCTCGGCGACCAGGTCGACCTGGGCGCCGTACGCGGTCAGCAGCCGGGTCATGGACCCTTCGAGGCCGGGGTCGGTGACCAGGGTGACGGGGTGGCCGTGGACCATGCCGGCGAGGGCGAGGCCGAGGCCGAGGGTGCCGCTGGTGGACTCGATGATGCGGGCCCCCGGGGCGAGGTCGCCGCGGTCGCGGGCCCGCTCGACCATGTGCAGGCCGGGGCGGTCCTTGATGCCGCCGGGGTTGAAGCCCTCCAGCTTGGCCCAGAAGCCGCGGCCGGCGGGGGCGAAGGGCTCGCCCACGCGGAGCAGGGGGGTGTTGCCGACCAGGCCGGAGAGGGCGGGGGTGGCGGATGCGGGGCTGGTGGAGGACGTGGTGCCGGTCGGTGACGTCGTCGGACGTGTCGTCGGGTTCATCGTCTGCTCTCGGTTCTCGGTACTCGGTACGCGGTACTCGGTACGCGGTCGAGTACGTCTCGTCGTGGGGTGCGTCGGGGCGTACGTCGGCCTATGTGCACCAGCGGCACAGGGCGCACAGCCGCTCGCGCCCGGCCGCTACCGCCCCGGCCGGCACCGCGGCCGGCGCCGGGCGCCTGACCGCCGGGTGCGCGCGGGGGGGTCTTCAACCGACAGGGGGGGAACGAAGCGGGGCCCGCCGAGAACATCATCGGCCTGGTCGTGGCCGTCGCCCTGCTGGGCTATCTCATCCTCGCCCTCGTCAAGCCGGAGAGGTTCTGAGCCCCGACATGAGCCCCGTTCTTGCTGACGTGCTCCAGGTG
>NZ_WTFF01000540.1 GCF_019400985.1 Streptomyces bambusae | reverse complement strand
CTGAGATATTGAAACATAGAATGGTGTACGTGCATCACCCCCGAAGACCGGAGGACCACCCCCCCCCCCACCAAAAACTCACCCCTCCCGGCCCCCCCCCCCCGGACCCCCCGCCCCCCCCCCACCCCCCCCCCCCCCCCCCCCCCCCCCCGCCCCCCCCGCACCCCCCCCCCCCCCCCCCCCCCGCCGTAACCACCCGCCGTCCGGCAATAAACCCACCCCCGCGCCCGTAAACGGACACAGTGCACTGCCGCAGGCGCACTACCCTGGTTGCCGTGACTATTCGCCTGTACGACACCAGCGCCCGGCAGATCCGCGACTTCACCCCGCTCGTGCCGGGCTGCGTCTCGATCTACCTCTGCGGTGCCACCGTTCAGGCGGCGCCCCACATCGGGCACATCCGCTCCGGCCTGAACTTCGACATCATGCGCCGCTGGTTCGAACACCGCGGCTACGACGTCACCTTCATCCGGAACGTCACCGACATCGACGACAAGATCATCAAGAAGGGCGCGGAGCAGAACCGCCCCTGGTGGTCCATCGGCTACGACAACGAGCGCGCCTTCACCGCCGGCTACGACGCCCTCGGCTGCATCCCGCCGACGTACGAGCCGCGCGCCACCGGCCACGTACCCGAGATGATCGAGATGATGCGCGGCCTCATCGAGCGCGGCCACGCCTACGAGGCCGACGGCAGCGTCTACTTCGACGTGCGCTCCTACGCCGACTACCTCAAGCTCTCCAACCAGGAGCTCGACAACCTCTTCCAGCCCGCCGAGGAAGGCATCACCGGCAAGCGCGACCCCCGCGACTTCGCCATGTGGAAGGCCACCAAGCCCGGCGAGCCCGACTGGGAGACCCCGTGGGGCCGCGGCCGCCCCGGCTGGCACCTGGAGTGCTCGGCCATGGCCCACAAGTACCTCGGCAGCGCCTTCGACATCCACGGCGGCGGCCTCGACCTGATCTTCCCGCACCACGAGAACGAGATCGCCCAGGCCAAGGCCTTCGGCGACGAGTTCGCCTCGTACTGGGTGCACAACGCCTGGGTCACCATGGCCGGCGAGAAGATGTCCAAGTCCCTGGGCAACTCGGTGCTCGTCTCCGAGATGGTCAAGAACTGGCGCCCCATCGTCCTGCGCTACTACCTCGGCACCCCGCACTACCGCTCGATGATCGAGTACAGCGAGGAGGCCCTGCGCGAGGCGGAGTCCGCCTTCGCGCGCATCGAGGGCTTCGTCCAGCGCGTGGTGGAGAAGGCCGGCGGCGTCGTCGAGCCGGCCGCCGAGGTCCCGCCGGCGTTCGCCGACGCCATGGACGACGACTTCGGCGTCCCGCAGGCGCTCGCCATCGTCCACACCACCGTCCGCCAGGGCAACAGCGCGCTGGCCGCCGACGACAAGGAAGCCGCCGTCGCCCGCCTCGCCGAGGTACGGGCCATGCTCGGCGTCCTCGGCCTGGACCCGCTCGACCCGCACTGGGCCGGCGAGGCCGACCGCGGCGAGGACCTCCACGGCGCCGTCGACACCCTCGTACGCCTGGTCCTGGACCAGCGCGAGTCCGCCCGCGCCCGCAAGGACTGGGCCACCGCCGACGCCATCCGCGACCAGCTCCAGCAGTCCGGACTGGTCATCGAGGACAGCCCCACCGGGCCGCGCTGGTCGCTCGGCCCCCGCTGAGACCAGTCGGATGTGCCGCCCGCGGGCCGCGGGCGGCACACTGGTCATACGTACGTACTTTTTATTCACAGAGACAGGTAGTCATGGCCGGGAACAGCCAGCGCAGGAACCGCCGCACGTCCAACAAGAAGGGCGCCACGGTCGGCAGCGGTGGCCAGCGGCGCCGGGGCCTGGAAGGCAAGGGCCCCACGCCCAAGGCGGAGGACCGCAAGGGCCACAAGGCGTACCGCGTCGCCAACGCCATGGCACGGCAGGCCGCCAAGCGCCGCCCCGCACCCCGCCGCGGCGGCCCCAAGGGCAGCAGCGAGATGGTCGTCGGCCGCAACCCGGTCTTCGAGGCCCTGCGCGACGGCGTCCCCGCCACCACGCTCTACGTCCAGCAGTTCATCGACAACGACGAGCGCGTCCGCGAGGCCCTCGCGCTCGCCCAGCAGCGCGGCAACATCAACCTGATGGAGGCCCCGCGCCCCGAGCTCGACCGGATGACGGGCGGCCTCAACCACCAGGGCCTGGTCCTGCAGGTCCCGCCGTACGAGTACGCGCACCCCGAGGACCTCACCGCCGAGGCCTACGACGAGGGCCAGGACCCCCTCATCGTCGCCCTCGACGGCGTCACCGACCCGCGCAACCTCGGTGCGATCGTCCGCTCCGTCTCCGCCTTCGGCGGCCACGGCGTGGTCATCCCCGAGCGCCGCGCGGCCGGCATGACCGCCGGCGCCTGGAAGACCTCCGCCGGCACCGCCGCCCGCACCCCCGTCGCCCGCGTCACCAACCTCACCCGCGCCCTCCAGGACTACAAGAAGGCCGGCATCACCGTCGTCGGCCTCGCCGCCGAGGGCGAGCACGAGATCGGCGACCTGGAGGCCCTCGGCGGCCCGGTCGTCATCGTGGTCGGCTCCGAGGGCAAGGGCCTGGGCCGGCTCGTCGGCGAGACCTGCGACTACCTCGTGCGCATCCCCATGCCGGGCGGCGCCGAGTCCCTCAACGCCGGCGTCGCCGCCGGCGTGGTCCTCTACGAGGCGGCCCGCCGCCGCGGCTGACCAAGCCCGGCCCGCCGCGCGCCCCGACGGAGCGCGCGGCGCACGCCCGGGC
>NZ_WTFF01000054.1 GCF_019400985.1 Streptomyces bambusae | reverse complement strand
CCCCCCCCCGCGCTCAAACCGCGGGGGGGGCAGGATTGTGCGGGCCCCCACCGCCGGGGCGGGGCCGCGCCCGGTAGGGGGCGCGGGGAACGGGGCGACCAGCCCCAACGGCCCAGCAGACCCGCCCCGGCCGGCAAGCCCCCCGAACGGGGGGGGGGGGTTGGGGTGGGGCGGCCCCCCCCCCTCCAGCCCCGCCGGCGTTTGAGGCGCGGGGTGCGGGGCGGAGCCCCGGTTCGGGAAGGGGCGGGTAGGGGAAAGGCTCCGCGCAGCGGACCCCGGCGCGGACCCCGGGCCGGCCCGGGTGAGGGGTGCCCGGGCCGGCTCGGGTGAGGGGTGCCCGGGCCGGCTCGGGTGAGGGTGCCCGGGCCCGGCCGCCCCCGGCAGGATTGGCCGGGAACGGCCCGCGCCGAAGCCCGCAGAAGAGCCTCGGCTACGCCGCCTTCGCCGCAGCCTCCGCCGGCAACTCGTGCGCGAACGAACACCGCACGCCCACCCCGGCCAGCTGCGCCTCGATCTCGACACTGCGCCAGATCCCCCCACGCAGCGGCAGCAACCGCTTCGCGAGGAGCCGCGCCCGCGCCCGCCCCGGCTCCTCCGCCCGGACGGGCAACGGCAGCGCCGTCTCCGCCGCGGTCAGCACCGTCTGCATCATCCACAGCGTGTTGCTGCTGGCCCGGTTGACCTGGTCCAGCTCGTACATGAGCACCTGGACCAGCTGGAGGTTGACCACGAAGGCGTCGACCATCGACACGCTCGGCTCGGTGGCCGCGTCGACGCCCTGCGCGTCCGGGCCGTCCGCCGGGCCGGCGTGGAAGTGCACGTCCGCCTCGGCGGCGAGCTCCTCCATGTCGACCTCGACGTCGCGGATGACGTGGCGGCGCTTCTTGAAGCCCTCGCCGTAGAAGCGGAACCGGCCCTCGCCGAGCCCCTCGTCGAGGCTGCCGAAGTGCGCCTCGCCGGTGGCCCGTTCGCCGCCGTCGTGCTCGATCTCGACGCGGACGCGCAGGCTGCCGACCGATCCGTCGTGGACGGACAGGTAGCGGCCCGTGCCGCCGGGCACCTCCTCGGTCCGCACCAGGCGGGAGGCGGCGGGGATGCGCAGCAGGTCCTCCTGCGGGGCTCCGCCGGCCCGCATGACTATCTTGCGCAGCCGCATGGTGTGACGGGCCCCGCCCTGCAGGCCGTACGCGTGCACCAGGTGCAGCTCGGCGAGCTGCACGCCGAGGACCAGCGCGTCCACGGTGCTCAGGTGCGGCCGCAGGTCCGTGCCGTTCTTCTTGCGGGACCAGTCGACGGGGTAGCTGACGTCCACGGTGGAGCGGATGCCGGGCCGTTCGGCGTCGACGGGGGTGGAGACGATGTCCCGGACCAGGTACTCGGCCCGCTGGTACCCGCGCGAGAAGAAGCGTCCCTCACCGGGGCCCAGATAGTCGTCGATCGACTTCAGGGACAGTGTGGCAGTGGCGACGGACACGTCTCACGCACCCGCCGTCGCGCCGCTGGCGGCCTGCTCCAGGGCGCTCTCGTACGCCCCGACCAGCTCGCGCAGCGTCCGGATCTCGGTGATGGACAGCTGGTCGCCGAAGGGGTCGACGCCGAGCTCGGTCTCCAGCTGGATCAGCAGCTGGGCGAGCATCAGGGAGTTGACGCCGGACTTCAGCAGCTCGTCGTCCAGCGACAGCTCCTCCTCGTCCGAGCTCAGCACCACGGCCTGGATCTCGCGCTCGATGATCTCCTGGACGTGCCGGTCGTTCAGCATGTGATTCCTCCGTCGATAACCAGTGACTGGCCGGTGATGAAACGTGCTTGCGGGGAGGCCAGGAAGAGGACCGCGTCCGCGATCTCCTCCACGGTGCCGAGCCGCCCCAGGGGGGTGCGGTGCTGGATCTTCTCCCGGTTGCGATCCGTGACGTCCGAGGTCAGCTCGCTGTCGAAGAAGCCGGGGGTGACCGTGTTGACGCGGATGCCGACCGGTCCGAGCTCGCGGGCCAGCGCCCGGCCGAAGCCCTCCAGTCCGGCCTTGGCCGCGGCGTACACCCCGACGCCGCGGTAGCCGCGGATCGCGTTGATGGACGAGATGTTCACGATCGATCCGCCGCCGCGCATCATCAGCCGTGCGCACGCCTGGGTCAGGTGCACGGGGGCGGTCAGATTGGCGGCCAGCAGGTCGTCGATCTTCTGCGGGGCGATCGTCAGGAAGAGCTCCTGGTGGAGCACGCCCGCGTTGTTGACGAGCAGGTCGACCGCGGTGAAGCGTTCCTTCACGGTCTTGGTGAACTGTCTGATCTGTGCCGTCTCCTGGAGGTCGACCGACTCCCACAGGAAGGTCTCCGGGTGCGCCTGCGCCATCGCCCCGGTGAACTCGTTGGGCTTGCGGCTGAAGGTCGCCACCTGCCAGCCCTCGGCCAGCAGCCGCTCCACCAGCACCCGGCCGAGTCCGCGGCTGCCGCCGCTGACCACGGCCACCCGCCGGCGGGCCGCACCGTCCTGGGCCGCCGCCCGGTCCGGGGTCTCCCGCTCCGGGGTCGCCCGGTCCGTGGTCGCACCGCCCTCGGCCGCCCGGTCCGGGGTCACACCGCGCTCCGGATCTTCTTGAACCGGGTGGAGTGCGTGTCCTCGTCGGTGACCTCGACCACGACCGGCACCTTGAAGGCCTCCAGCCGCTGCGCGCAGTGCTCGCGCACCCGCCGCGCGGTGGCCCGCGGGTCCTCGCAGGGCCCGGTGAGCCTGACGACCGCCTTGACCACCTGGCCGGTGACATGGCTCGGGCGGCCCGAGACCACGGCGTCGGCGACGTAGTCCAGCTCCAGCAGGACGTTCTCGACCTCGTTGGGGTAGACCTTCTCCCCCGCGACGTTGATCAGCTCGGACTTGCGGCCCAGGATGCGGACGTACTCGCCGTCCGTCTCCACCGCGTCCTGCGTGTTGAAGAAGCCCTGCTCGTCGAAGGGCGCCGGGGCGTTGAGGTAGCCGAGCATCGCCATGTCGGAGCGGATCCACAGGATGCCGTCGACGATCCGGTACGAGAAGCCCTCGCCGCCCAGCTTCACCCACAGGCTGCCGTCGTCGCGGGACTTGGTGGGCATGATGCCGAGCTCGGACAGCCCGTACGTCTGCTTCAGCCGGACCTCGGGCATCGCCTTGGCCAGCCGGGTCAGGGTGCCCTCGGGCATCGGCTCGGTGCCGTAGGTGACCAGCTTCAGCGAGGACAGGTCGTAGCGCTCGTAGGCACGGGATATCAGCAGCATGTTCAGGAACGTCGGCGTGGTCGGCAGGATCTGGATGCGGCTCTGCTCGATCGCGGCGCAGACGGTCTCCGGGGTGCGCTCGTCGATGGTGACGAGGGCCCCGCCCTGGCTGAGGGTGTGCAGCAGGGTGTTGATGCCGCCGATGTGGTCCAGGTTGAGGAAGCCGAGGGTGCGGGCCGGCCGGGTCGGCGGGCCGTACTTGGAGAGCACCTTGGAGAAGTCCAGCACGCTGGCCTTGCTGCGGCCGGTGGTGCCGGAGCTGAACAGGACCAGGCCGGGCACGCGGTCGGCGCGCAGCTTCCCGTAGAGCTCGTGGCTCGCCTCGCGGCCGGTGATCTCCACGCTGCGCCGCCACTGCTCGGAGTCGATCGAGATGACGGTCTCGACCTCGGCGACCTCCAGGAACTCGGCGCGCTTGGCCTCCGGCAGCGGGGTCATCGGGACGACGACGGAGCCGCGCTCGATCAGGGCGAGCAGGCCCGCACAGGCCTCGACGCTGCTGACGCCTTCGATGGCGACGACCTGTCCGGCCGCGACGCCGTGGCGGTCGAGGAACTGTGCCCAGTCACCGGTCAGCCGTACGAGCTGGGCGTAGCTGTAGGCAACGCCGTTGAAGACGATGGCGTCGGCCTCGCCGAAGCTCCGCATCCGGTCGAAGAACCAGGACGTCATACGCTTTCCACCTCTTTCACCTCGTTCGTTACGGCCGCCAGCGAGCCGGTCCGGCCGGTGTGCCACAGCGGCAGGTCGAGCGCCGGCGGGACCGGCGCGGCGGGCAGCAGGGACCACCCGTGGATACGTGCGTGGGTGCGCAGGACCTTGTCCCCGCCGACGACCACGGCGTGCCCGGCCGCCTTGAGCATCGGCAGGTCGGAGATGTGGTCCCCGTAGGCGATGCAGTGTTCGGGCGCGGCCCCGTGGCCGGCGGCGACGGCCCGGACGGTCTCGGCCTTGGCGGCGGAGAGCATCGGGGGGCGGTGCAGGTTGCCGGTGTAGCGCCCCCAGGCGATCTCCGGTTCCGTGCACCAGACCTCGTCGGCGCCGAGGTGTTCGGCGATCGGGTCGAGTACGGCGGGGAAGGAGCCGGAGACGAAGACGATCCGGGTCCCGTCCTGCTGGTGGCGGCGCAGCGCTGCGACGCCGTGTTCGTGGAAGAAGGCGCCCGCCCGGAGCTCCTCGCGGAACCAGTCCTCGGCGAGCCCGGTGACCTCGGCGGCGTTGGCGCCTTCGAGGCTGGCGAAGTAGGCGCGGTTGGTGGCCTCGCGGGGACAGCCGACCTCGTTCATCGCCTTCAGCTCGCGGCGGCGGGTGATGTACTCGGTGGGCGGGTGGCCCATGGCGGAGAGGTAGTGGCGCAGGAAGCGGAACATGCTCGGGGCGGTGGTGAGCGTGCCGTCCACGTCGAAGAATGCGGTGCGGTAGGCGTTCACTGCGTCGTCTCAACCTTTCCGGGCGTGGTCTGGCCGGCCTGGCGGGGCCGTGGAACCGGGGAGCCGTGGGGCCGAGGGGCCCGGTGGAGCGGTGGCCTTGAGTGCCTTGTGGAGCTGTGGGCCGGAGGGCCCTGGTGGAGCTTGTGCCTTGAGGCACGGTCGCAGCCGTGGTGCCTGCGCACAGCCCCCTCCCCCGCGGGGGATGTCGAGGGAGGAGGCCGTGCGCCGGGCGTCTGCCGCTGGGGGATGTGGCGGATCAGACGCGTTCGGAGACGGCCGGAGCCGGGGCCGGGGCCGAGGCCGGGGCCGGGGCCGAGGCCGGGGCCGAGGCCGCGGGGGCCGTCACCGAGTTCGTGTCCCCGGCGGCTTCGCCGGAGGCGACGACCTGCGTCGCGGCCGCGGCCGGCTTCTTCAGGCCGAGCGTCGCGAGGAAGGTCAGTGCGATACCGGCGGCGGTGGCCCAGGTGGCGACCAGGATGCCGTCGGTGAGCCGGGCCGGGTCGGTGGTCTCGCCGCCCGCGGCGCCGGCCGCGATGGCGATGAGGACCGCGAGGCCGACCGCTCCGCCGATCTGCTGACCGGTGGTGGCGATGCCGGAGCCGATGCCCTGCTCCTCGTTCGCCACGCCGGTGGTGGCGGCGGCGAACATCGCGGTGAAGATGACGCCCTGGCCGAGCGAGAGCACGATCAGCGGCACCGCGATGACCAGGTACGAGCTGTCCTGGGTCATGGTGAGCGCGAGGGCGGCGGTGCCGACGAAGCCCACGGCGAGGGCGATCAGCAGGGTCTTGCGGGCGCCGTAGGAGTTCATGAGCTTCCCGGCGGCGACGGTTCCGATCAGGACGCAGCCGGAGGGGAGCAGGAAGGCGAAGCCGGTGGCCCAGGCGCTGTAGCCCTGGACGACCTGCCAGTACTGGGTGAGGAAGTAGGCGTAGGCACCGAAGGTCGCCATGAAGAGGAAGGTGATCGTGGTGCCGACGGAGACGTTGCGGTTGGTGAACAGCCGCAGCGGCATCATCGGGGCGGCGGTCTTGGACTCGATGCCGATGAAGAGGGCGAAGAGCACCAGCGAGCCGATCAGGCTGCCGATGGTGGTGCCCGAACCCCAGCCCGCCTCCGGGCCGTTGACCAGGGTGAAGACCAGCAGGGTGGAGGCGACGGTGCCGACGACGGCGCCCGGGAGGTCGAAGCCGTTCGTGGTGGCCTTCGCCGTCTTCGGCAGGATGCCCGTGCCGTACGCCATGGCCGCGCCGGCGGCGATGACGTTGACCCACATGACCGCCTGCCAGCCGAACCAGTCGGTCAGCAGGCCGCCGAGGATGGCGCCGAGCACCATGCCGAAGCCGCCGGCGCCGCCCCACACGGCCAGGGCGCGGTTGCGCTCGGTGCCCTCGGCGAAGAGGGTCGTCACCAGCGACAGGGTGGCCGGCGCCAGGAACGCGCCGCCGAGGCCCTGGACCACGCGGGCCGCGACCAGCAGCCAGGACTCGGTGGCCAGGCCGCCGAGCACCGAGGAGGCGGCGTAGAGGAAGAGGCCGAAGAGGAACATGTTCTTCCGGCCGAAGAGGTCCGTGGCGCGGCCGCCCAGCAGCAGGAAGCCGCCGAAGGCGACCGAGTAGGCCGAGATCACCCACTGCAGGTTCTGGGCGGAGAATCCGAGGTCGCTGCCGATGTCAGGCAGGGCCACGAACATGATGTTGTAGTCGATCGCGATGATCATCTGGGCGAAGGCCAGGAGGCCGAGGATCGCTCCCAGACGACGCGGCTTGGCCTGCACGCTCGTGGGCACGCCAGTTCCTTCCGGTCGGGGACGGTCAGGTGGGGGGAGGTCAGTAGCGGAAGGCGTAGGCGAGCCTGCGTCCGAAGGACTTCTTCCGCTGGGACTCCATGTAGGAGAGGTTCGACTGGAGGTCCTCGATGTCGGCGGCGACGCGTCGCTCCGCCTCCTCGATGGCCTCGGGGATCGGGACGACGATCGGCAGGCCGAAGGTCTCGACGATCTTCTCGATCCGCTCGGGGATCGGTCCGCCGATGACGCGGTACGGGATCTTGATCTCTTCCAGCGCCTCGACGAGCAGGTCGTCGGAGAGCCGGCGGAACGGCTCGGACACCGGGCGGTGGCCGTCGGCGTCCATGTCGAACTCCACCGGCAGGTGCACGTAGGCGTCGTAGGAGCGCTTGGCGCGGTCCTTCTGGATGTCGCCGAGGGTGTCCGTGTACTTCTGGTAGAAGCGCTTGGACGTCACGCCCATGGCCTTCTTGACGCCCTGGAACCACCACGGCATGCCGGGGTTGATGCCGACGCGCATGCGGGCCTCGAAGTACACCCACTCGTGGAAGACGCCGCCGTCGGATATGAAGGCGCCGCTGCCGGACTCGT
Source organism: Streptomyces bambusae (assembly GCF_019400985.1). GTDB lineage: Bacteria > Actinomycetota > Actinomycetes > Streptomycetales > Streptomycetaceae > Streptomyces > Streptomyces bambusae_A. The sequence continues at coordinate 22,492 of NZ_WTFF01000054.1, read as the reverse complement.
TGACCAGGCGCTCCTCGTAGCGGCGCAGGCCCAGCTTGACGAGCTCCATCGCGTTGAGCTCCATCACCGTCTTGCCGGGGACGAGGTCCACGAGCAGCTCGCGGGAGGTCTTGGCGTGCGTACGCGGGATGCCGGTCGCGATCGAGAGGGCTTCCGTGGTGGTCGACTTACCGGACGAGTACGTGCCGGATATCGCCAGCTTGAGATCGGGCTTGTCGCTCCACTGGGGAACCTCGAGCTGCATTTCGTGTGGCCTTTCTCTGATGGCGCTTGGGGTGGGGTGGCGGAGTGGAACGGGATGTGAACTTTCGGGTCGGTCTCGGTCGGCCTCGGCCGGCCCTTCGGCGGGTCTCGGCCGGCCCTTCGGCGGGTCTCGGCCGGCCCTTCGGCGGGCGGATCGGGAATTCGGCCGGATTGCTTGCCCTGGTCCGGGCTACTGGCCCTGGACGGCTTCGAGCGCCTTGTCGATCTCCACGACCGTGGGCAGTCCGGTGACCTTGAGGATCTTCTCCAGGCGCATCGCGGGAGTGCCGGTGACCGTGTGGACCGGAACGCCGGTCTGCTCGAGCGCGGGCAGCAGGACCTCGTCCGAGAGGGTGCGGAAGTTCTCGTTGATCGGCCGGTTGTCCTCGGCCAGCGGGAATTCGATCGGGAGGTGGAAGATCACGTCGTACGCGGTCTTCGCGTGCCGGACCGCGAGCTTGCCGATGTTGTCGGCGACGTCCTCGTAGGCGGCGGTGACCTCGCTGCGGTAGCGGCTGTCGACCGAGGCCAGGGTGCCCGGGTTCGGGCCGGTGACCAGGCGGAGCTTGGCGAAGACCCACTCGTGGATCATCGAGCCGTCGCTGATGAAGCCGGCCGGGTGGGCGGCCTCGTTGAGGGTGCGCTCGGCGTAGCGCTTGACCGTCAGCTGGAGGAGTTCGCCGTCGGTCCAGTTCCAGATGTGCTTCCCCTCGCCGCCGATGGGCTCACGCATGGCGGTGCCCTGCGTGTAGGGGAGACCGGTTACCTCGGAAAGAGCCCGGGCGAGCAGGGTCTTTCCTGATCCGTAGGCGCCGACAATGGCGATTCTCTGGGTCATGCCGAAATCATTTCAGCCGACGCGCGGGGGTCCCAGCCCTCATTGATGGGGGTATCCGGGCACCTACGGGCGGGGGGCCTACGGGTGGGAAACGTACGAGCGGTAAACGTACGAGTGGGAAACATACGGGTACGGCACGTATGAATGACGCACGTATGACCGCAGCACCTATTGCCGCCGACAACAGGCCGGATTGGCGGTCGGTCGCATGCAAAAGCCCCGGCCCCACGAATTCTGGGGCCGGGCGGCGGTGATTGCAAGTCAGTCGTGAATTCCTTCCAGCGATTCCCAGGAGGCCGTGCCGGATCCTTCGGCCAGGCGGCCGAAGACGGAGCCGGAGAAGTGGTTGGCGAAGGCGACGGTGCCGGGCCGGGCGAGCTCGGTGAGCAGCCGGCGGCGGGAGGCGATCGCTTGCTCGGGCAGCGCGTCCATCGAGACCCGCCACTCGGGGCGGGCCAGTTGCGCCGGCGTGTGGAAGACGTCGCCGAAGGCGATGAGCCGCTGCCCGCCGCCCGCGTCCAGCACGTACGCGGTGTGCCCCGCGGTGTGCCCGGGGGTCACCCAGGCCGTCACGCCGGGGAAGACCTCCTCGCCGTCGGCGAGTTCGCGGACCCGCGGCGAGTCGGCCGGCTGCGGCCAGTTGTTCCACTCGGCGGCGGACGCGGCGAACACCGCCGAGGAGAAGGGCGATGCGGCGCCCTGCCCCGGGCGGAAGGCCCAGCCGAAGTGGTCGTCGTGGAGGTGGCTGAAGGCGATCAGCTCGACGTCGCCCGGCTTGACCCCGGCGCTCTCCAGCGCCGCCGGGAGCAGCCCGCCGACCAGTACGCCCAGTACGGGGTGGGTGTGCTCGGCGGCGATGTCGTGCGGGCCGAAGCCGGCGTCGACCAGCATCGCGCGGCCCCGGTACTCGATGAGGAGGGCCCCGATGGAGGCGACCAGGTAGCCCTCGGCGTCCAGCAGCGCGGCGTTGCCCCCGGCCCAGTCGTCGGCCCCGGTCTCCGGCAGCCAGCCGCGCGGGTCCAGCTGGACGTGCCCGTCGGGCAGCCAGGTGACCTTGTGCTCGCCGAGGGTCAGCGAACGCGGCGCGCCGGCCGGGGTGTTCCCCGGGGTGTTCCACGAGGTGGCCATCGCCATGCGGATCGTTCCTCTTCTCGTCGGTGTGTTGCCGTGCCGCCGCGCCGGCGGCGCATGTCGCGGTGGCGTGGTTCTTCGCGCTGCCCGGGGTAGGTAAGTAGATGAGTAGGTCGGTCAGACAGCGGCGCTCTGTTCGACCCAGTGCGCGGCCAGTTCCGCGGCGTCGTACTGCGGGCTCAGTAAGATCACTTGCACCCCGGGGCGGCCGCTCAGGCACATCGAGACGCGGGTGAACTCCAGGTCCCCCAGCTCCGGATCACGCACGAGCTGGCTCGTCCCGCCGCTGTCGGCGACCCGGTGCCGGGCCCACAGTGCCTCGAACACCGGGCTGCGCTCGGTGAGTTCGCGCACCAGGGCGGCCAGCCGGGCGTCGGCGAGCAGATCGCCGCTCTGCACACGGAAGGCGGCCACCGCGGCGGCCGCCTCCTGCTCCCACTGCGGCAGCCGGTCGTGGGCCGCCGGGTCCAGGAAGAGCATCCGGAGGTAGTTGGGCCGCTCACCGGACAGGCCCAGCAGGCGGGTGGCGGAGGAGTTCGCAACCGTCACGTCCCAGTAGGCGTTGAGGACGTAGGCCGGACTGGGGAGGAAGCCGTCGACGATCCGGAACAGCAGCGGCAGGTCGTCGTCCGCGCAGGGCTGGGGCCGCCCGGCCGGCGCGTACCCGGCGAGCCGCATCGCGTACAGCCGCTGCGCCTCGTCGAGGCGGAGCACCTGGGCGATGGCACCGAGGATCTCCGGGGAGACGTTCTTGGCGCGGCCCTGCTCGATCCAGGCGTACCAGGAGGCACCGATGCCGGCGAGCATCGCGACCTCCTCACGGCGCAGTCCGGGCACCCGGCGGGCCGCGCCGCCGGGCAGTCCGACCTGCTGCGGAGTGACCTCGGCGCGGCGTTCTGCAAGGAAGTTGCCCAGTTCGGCGAGCTTGGGGTCCACGCGTCTCTGGGGCCGCGCGACTGCGGCGGAGGGCGCCGCTCCGTTACGAGTCATGGTGCATCTCCTCCTCCATCCACCGGAAGCGTAGAGAATGCTCGCTCTTTTTTCTACACCATAGAGAGTACTCGCTTTGTTTTTCTGAGATGCTGCATGCACGTACCGACACGGCCGGGGGGCCGGAACGCCGACCACCGCGAGGGGCCACACATGACGAACCACGAACGCGCAGGGATCAAGCAGGAGCGAGCGGGGCGCACCCGGGCCCTCCTCGTCCAGGCGGCGGGCGAGGAGTTCGCCCACCGCGGGTACGCGGGCACCTCGCTGACCCGGATCAGCCGGGCGGCCATGGCCACCATCGGCGCCCTGACGTTCCACTTCCCCGCGAAGCACGAGCTCGCGGAGGCGGTGTGCGAGCGGGGCTGCGAACTGACCCGGCTGGCCGTGGCCCAGACCGTCGACGAGGCCCACTCCCCCGCCGAGGCCGTCGCGGAGATCACCCAGGTGCTGGCCGGGCTGCTGGAGAAGCAGCCGGTGGTCCAGGCGGCGGCCCGGCTCTCGCGGGAGCTGCCGATGCGGCACGACTGGCACGACGCGTGGGTGCCGGCCGTCCGCACGCTGCTGGCGGAAGCACGGCGCACCGGCGAACTGACCGAGGAGGGCGACCCGGAGATGGTCGGCGTCCTGGTGGCCTGCGTGGTCTCCAACCTGGAACTCTCGGCCCTCCGCGCGCACACCTCCCCGACGGGCGTCGCCTGGAGCGTCCGGGGCCGCCTGGCGGAGGCATGGGAGGTCCTGTGGACGGGCATCACGAGCCGCCGCCAGGGGCGCCCGGCGCTGGGCGGGGACACGAGCCCGGGGCCCGGCGCGGAGGCCCGCGCGGCGGGCCCGGACGGGCACACGCCTGCCACGGAGCAGCCCCGTACGCCCCCGGGGCCTGACGACAGCACGCCCACGAGCTGAGCCCCGTACTGCGCCGAGACAGACCGGCGACACGCGTACCCGGCGGGGCCCGGCAGTCACGCACGCAGACGCTGACCCCGCAGAGCGACGACACCACGCAACAGGCGTGCCGACCAGCCGATGACGCACTCGGCGCAGGAACCGACGGGCACGGAGGGGCGCGGGGCCCGGCACGGCCGGGCGCACGCCGGGCCCGGGGCAGCCCCGCACGTCCCCGGGGCCTGACGGCGGCTCACCCGCGAGCTGAGCCCCGTACGGCGCCGAGGCAGACCGGCAACACGCCCACGAGGCGAAGGCCCGGCGGTTACGAACGCACAAGCTGAGACGCGCAGAACGGCGAAGCCCGGAACATCCGGCAGGCGGGCTGGCTGACGCACGCACGTGACAACAAGCACCCAACTGCCGCGACACACCCGCGAACACGGCACCGGCGGGCCCGAGCTGGGCCCCCGTACACCGCCGGGGCCCACACCAACGACAGTCCCCGAGTCGCCGACCCACACGGCGCCCAAGCAGACCAGCAACACGCCCACCCGGCGCGGGCCCGGCGGTTACGAACGCACAAGCTGAGACGCGCAGAGACCCGTAGAGCGGCGAAGCCCGGAACACGCGGCAGGCGGGTCGGCTGACGCACGAACGCGGCGGCCGTCACCCAACTGCGGCGCACCCGCGGGCGAGCCCGCACAGCGCCGAGGGTGCGGGTGGGCCCGTACACGCCCCGGCAGCCCGCACCAACCGCAGCCCGCAAGCGGAGCCCCGTGCCGCGGTGAGATCCGGGCGACGCCCATGCCCGGACGGCGCCCCGTTCCCGAGCTGAGCCCCGTAGGCCGCGGGCCCCGCTGGCGGGCCGAGCTCATCCACGCTGGGGCTCCGAGGTCCGGGACGGTCACCGGCGAACCGGCCTCCCGGACGCGCAAGGCTCGGCGGCAAGTCGGCCAAGGCACGCCGAGGCCCGTACACGAACGCTACGACGGCGGTCAGCCGAGCCACGGCGCGTACGCGACCACTTCGGCCGCGGCCAGTCGGGCCCGCCCGGAAGCCGGACGCCACCGCTGCGACAGCGATCAGCCGAACAGCGGCGCGCCCGCAACCGCTTCGGCAGCGGCCAGGCCGATGCCCGCCCGGAACCCGGACGCAAAAGTGGCCAGCCGGTGCCCGGCGCCCGTACACGAAAGGTTCCGGCCCGGAGGGCAGATCCGCCCGGCGGGCGGTTCATGGCCGGAAATCGCCCCCATGCGAGGCCCGTCGGGCAACCTCGGAGCCCTGACACCCCGACATTTCGCCCAGCCGGCCCGCCCGTCGGAGCCGCACGGAGCCGCCGAGCTCGGCGCGCCGACGCGTGGTCACGGACCGGCTCCGGCCCATAACGGTGACGAGCCGCCGACCGACCCCCAGGCCGGCCCTCGACAGACCCCCGACAGACCCCCGACAGACCTCCGGCGGGCCTCAGCAAGCCCTCGGCCTGCCGGTCGGGGCCCGGAGGAAAGGGGGGCTCCCCGCCCGAAGGGCGCGATTCCGCACGGCAGGGCTTCGGTCCGGGCGTCATCGCTGAGCCCCGGATACCTGTGCCTCCCCCTGCCATCCCTCCCTCGGTGCCTGCTCGTCAGTCTGTGTCTGGGTGGGGCGGTGGTCGGTGTCAGGAGTGGAGCGCAGCGACATCGCGCAAGCGACGCCCGAAGGGCGCTCTTGACGCCGGCCGCCGACCCGCACGGACGATGGACTGGCGGGCAGACACCGACACCCCTCCGACCAGGCCCGACAGGAAACGAACTCCCCCAGGCCGGCCCTCGGCGAAGCCCCGACAGACCTCCGGCAGGCCCTCAGCAAACCCTCGGGGAGCCCCCGAACCGACCCCTGTCTTGGACGGGGTTTGCCGGCCCCGGGGGAACGGCGAGAGGTGGCCCCACCTCTCGAACGGGCAGCCGACATGCCACCCCAGCCCCTGACAACCGCCCGCCCCGCCGACCTCCCAGCCGACCCAGCCGACCCAGCCGGCCCCGCCGGCCCCGCGGCCCCCCGCTCAGCCCCGCTTCGCCGCCGCCCCCTTGCGCCGCTTGCCGGCGCCCCCGCTGCCGCCCAGGTCGAGCCCCGCGATCACCTCGGGTGAGGCGATGGACGGCAGCAGGTAGCGCCAGAGCGTGGCGATGCGCTCTATGAGGTTCTCCCGGCCGGTGGTGATGTTCGACATCAGCTGCGTACCGGTGTACGCGCCGACCAGGATCTCGGCGAACTCCGCCGTGTCGACCCCCGGCAGCAGCTCCCCGCGCCGCTGCGCCGCCTCCAGCTGCTCCCGGAACAGCTCCGTCCACAGCTGGTACGGCGCGGCGTCGCGCATCCCGAAGTCGCCCTGCTCGACGGCCAGGCGGACGCCGGCGCGGAACAGCACGTTGGTGCGCATCTGGTGGGCGACCTCGAGGTTTATGTCCAGCAGCCGCTGGAGACCGTCCTCGCCGTCGGGGAACGTCAGGTCGGCCGCCTGCTCGTTCATGACCGTCTGCGCGATCTCCTCCTTGGACGCGAAGTGGAAGTACATCGCACCCATGGTCGTCTCCGCCCGGCGCACGATCTTGTTCATGCTCGCCCCGGAGAAGCCGCTCTCGTCGAACACCTCGGCGGCGGCCCGGATGATCTTCTCTCGGGTTCGGATGGCTCGGGCTTGCCTTGGCTGCGACACGATCACTCCAACTGACCACTTGATGGCTGTCTGACGGGTCCCCCATCGCAAAAAAGCGAACGCCCTCTATGTTATGCGAAGGGGCCGCCCAGGACCTCACGACGATCAACGCATCCTGTGGCGGTCAGATCAAGCCACTCTCGGGTTTCAATCGCTTCCCACTCGACAAACAAAACGAGCACTCTCTACTTTTAGCCAGGAGCGCAAGCCGCAGGGGGAACTTCGGTTCCACCCCTCACCCCCGTCGGCGCCTCGTACGCACCATGCCCGTGCCATGCCCGTGCCGCAACATGCCCGTGCCGCGCCTGAGCCACAACCGCGCCCAGCCTGTCACTTGCCATGCCTGTCACGCCCGCCATGCCCGTCATGCCTGCCGTGCCCGAGCCACCTGCGCCCGCCACGCCTGACCCGCGCCACCCGCGCCCCACCTGAGCACGACGCGCCACCCACGCGTCACCCGAGCACCACGCGCCACCCGCGTACGCCTGCTTCACCCCAGCTGCCTCACCCCAGCCCACACACATGGGTCGCCAGCCCACACACATGGGTCGCCAGCCCACACACATGGGTCGCCAGCCCGCACACCCGCGCCACGCCGCACACCCGTGTCACGCCGCACACGCGTCTCACGCCTCACGCCCGTGCCGCCGCCCGACAGCACATCCTTCAGGGGGATTCCAGATGGAGTTCGAGTTCGCCCAGTACGAGTCCGGCACCGCCTCCCGGCCCGCATTGCCCGCGTTCGGCGGGCCGGCCGAGCCGCCCGCCACCGTCACCACCACCGTCCCCCGCGAGTACGTGCACAAGGCAGCCCTCGCCGAGGTGCTGCTGACCGGCTGGCACCGCACGGACGACGACGCGTTCACCGTCACCGCCCAGTGGCCCCGCTCGCACAGCTTCTACCGCTCCCGCCACGGCGTCCACGACCCGATGCTGTTCGCCGAAACGGTTCGGCAGATCTTCCCCCTCCTCTCCCACGCCGCGTACACCGTCCCGTTCGGCCACCACCTCATCTGGGAGCACTTCAGCTACCGAACCGACCCCGGCACCGAGGGCATGCGCGCCGGACTGCTCCCCGCCGAGGTCACCCTCTACGTCGACTGCCACGACGTGGTCCAGCGGCGCGGCGTCCTCTCCGCCCTCTCCCTGCACGTGGAGGCCCGCCGCGACGGGGTCCGCCTCGGCAGCGCCGAGACCCGCTTCACCAGCCACGCCCCCGCCATCTACCGCCGCCTGCGCGGCGCGTACGCCGACAAGGAGGCGGCCCTGGCGGCGGCCGTCCCGGTCCCCCTCCCCATCCCCGCGCACCGGGTCGGCCACAAGCTCCGCGAGAACGTCGTCCTCGCCGCCACCCGCTCCGCCCGCCGCTGGCAGCTGCGCGTGGACCCGTACCACCCCGTCCTCTTCGACCACCCGGTGGACCACGTGCCCGGCGCCCTCCTCCTGGAGGCCGCCCGCCAGGCGGCCCACGTCGTCTCCGGCCCCCTCCCCACCGTCGCCACGTCCATGGACACCCGCTTCACCCGCTTCGCCGAGCTGGACGCCCCCTGCTGGATCGACGCGGAGCCCGAGCCGGGCGGCACCGGCCGGGTGCACGTGGTGATCCACCAGAACGGCCAGGAGCTCTTCACCGCGACCGTCGGCACCTCGCGCCTGACGACCGACGAGCCGGCCGTCGCCGCGGCCCGCCCCGTCTACGCCCACTCCTGAGGGTGCGTCATCCACCATCGGTACGACCGCTCCTACGCACGCGCCCCGAGGGGTGGGTCAGGGGTCTTCCCCGACCCACCCCGGCGGCCGTACAACTACTCCCACAGAAACACTGAGTCGGGAGGGGCCGGCGCCGTGAGGGGAACACGCAAACTGGCAGGCGCGATAGCGGCGGCAGCCCTGGCGCTCCCGCTCACGGTGATGTCCGCCGCCCCCGCCCAGGCCGCGGGGTGCAACCTGAGCACGGGCCCGTACCAGCGCCAGGTCGAGGCCTTCTTGAACCTCTGGGTCAACGGCGTCCAGTCCGCCTCGGACTGCCGGGCCATCCAGGCGTTCCAGGCCCAGCACGGCATCACCCCGACCATGGGCTACGCCGGCCCCCTCACCTGGCAGACGATGAGCACGATGCTCGCCCAGCGCGCCGCGGGCAACACCCCGAACCGCGACGGCGCGTGCCCCACCAACGTCGGCCGCATCGCGTGCGTGGACCTGACCCGCCAGCTGAGCTGGATCCAGGACGGCGCGACCCTCCGCTACGGCCCGGTCCCGGTGCGCACCGGCAAGGACGGCACGGAGACCCGTACCGGCCACAACAAGATCTACTACCGCAACATCAAGCACTGGTCGACGATCTACAACGTCTGGATGCCGTACTCCCAGTTCTTCGACGGCGGCATAGCCTTCCACTCGGTCGACAAGAGCATGTGGAACCCGCCGGGCTCGGGCGGCTGCGTGAACATGACCCCGACGGACGCCAAGGCGTACTGGAACCTCCTGCGCAACGGCGACGACGTCTACGTCTACGGCCGCAAGCCGGGCACGTGAACGATCGGGTACCCGGTCCGGGCTGCCACTGTCGGTGGGCCGGAGTACGTTCACGGGTATGACGAACGGCGCGACGACCACGACTCCGGATCTGGACGAAGCCCTGAGCACCTACAGGGTGGAACTGACCGGCTACTGCTACCGCATGCTCGGCTCGTCCTTCGACGCGGAGGACGCGGTCCAGGACACGTACGTCCGCGCGTGGCGCTCGTACGCGAAGTTCGAGGGCCGCTCGTCCCTGCGCTCCTGGCTGTACCGCATCGCCACGAACGTCTGCCTGGACGCCTTGTCCGCGGGCAACAAGCGGGCCCGCCCGATGGACCTCACCTCAGTGGGCTCACAGCCGACCGCGGTCCTGAACACCCGCCCGGAGATCACCTGGCTGGAGCCGGTCCCGGACGCCCGCGTCCTCCCTCCCTCCCCGGCCGACCCGGCGGAGGCCACCCTGGCCAAGGAGGGCATCCGCCTGGCCTTCGTAGCAGCACTCCAGCACCTCCCGCCGAAGCAGCGGGCGGTCCTGATCCTCCGCGAGGTCCTGGCCTGGAAGGCGGACGAGGTGGCGACCCTCCTGGACACCACGGTCGCCTCGGTGAACAGCGCCCTGCAGCGCGCCCGGGCCACCCTCTCGGCCAACCCCCCGCGCGACACGGACCCCCTGGACCCCCTGAACGCCGAACAGGCCGACCTCCTGTCCCGCTACATGGCGGCCTTCGAGAGCTACGACATCATCTCCCTCACGTCCCTCCTGCACGAGGACGCAACGCTCTCGATGCCGCCGTTCGACCTCTGGCTCCAGGGCAAGCCGGACATCGCGGCCTGGCACCTGGTCCAGGGCATCGGCTGCAAGAACTCCCGCCTGATCCCCACCACGGCCAACGGCCACCCGGCCTTCGCCCAGTACCGCCCCGACCCCACCGGCGGCCACACCCCCTGGGCCCTCCAGGTCCTGGAACTCCGAGACGGCCGCATCGCCGCCCTCAACGCCTTCCTGGACACCCCCCGCTGGTTCCCCCTCTTCGACCTCCCTGAGCGGCTGCCGTAATACGAGGCGTGTCACGCTCTGCGGCAGGAACTCGGAGGACTGGAAGAGCCGAGCGCCGAGCTAGCCCTCCGGCAGCAGCCCGCTCAGGCCCGTCAAGGTGAGCAGCGCCCGCAGGGCGGGGCCTGCTCCGTGGATGGTGAAGGTTGCGCCTCGGTGGCGGGAGAGCAGGGTCAGGCGGGCCAGGGTGTTCACCGCCGTGAGGTCCGGGGCGGTGACGGCGGTGGCGTCGCACACCACCCTCGGCGGGGGCCCGGACGCGTAGAGGGTTTCGAGGCGCCGGCACAGGACCGGCACCTGGGCCGGGGTAATGGCGGGGCCGGGGAGCGGGAAGGTCACCGTCGATTCGTCCACGGTCTGGTGACCCCGCCCGCGCCCGGGATTCATCGACGCTCGGCGATCACTTCCCGGGCAGGGGGAAGACGGACGTGTCCCAGCGGACAAGGCTCTCCCGGCATGCTGAACGGGACCGGCAGGGGTCCGCCGGTCCCGTTCAGCCGTGCCAGTGAGGCCAGTAAGGCCAGGTCAGGCGATGCGGTCCAGGACGATCGGGTTCGGGGTGAACTCCGTGCCCGCCGGGGCGATGTCGTACGAGCCCTCCAGGGCCTTCAGCGCGTAGTCGAACTTCTCCGGGGTGTCCGTGTGCAGGGTCATCAGGGGCTGGCCCGCCGTGACCGTGTCGCCCGGCTTCGCGTGCAGCTCGATGCCCGCGCCCGCCTGCACCGGGTCCTCCTTGCGCGCGCGGCCCGCGCCCAGGCGCCAGGCGCCGACGCCCACGCCGTACGCGTCGAGGCGGGTCAGGACGCCCGACGAAGGAGAAGTGATCACGTGCTGTTCGCGGGCGACCGGGAGGGTCGCGTCCGGGTCGCCGCCCTGGGCCGCGATCATCCGGCGCCACACGTCCATCGCGGAGCCGTCCGCGAGGGCCTTGGCCGGGTCGGCGTCCTTGATGCCCGCGGCGTCCAGCATCTCCCGGGCCAGCGCGATCGTCAGGTCGACCACGTCCGCCGGGCCGCCGCCCGCCAGGACCTCGACCGACTCGCGGACCTCCAGGGCGTTGCCGGCGGTCAGGCCGAGCGGGGTGGACATGTCGGTCAGCAGGGCGACCGTCTTGACGCCGCTGTCCGTGCCGAGGCCCACCATCGTGCGCGCCAGCTCGCGCGCGTCCTCGATGGTCTTCATGAAGGCGCCGGAGCCGACCTTCACGTCCAGGACCAGGGAGCCGGTGCCCTCGGCGATCTTCTTGGACATGATCGAGGAGGCGATCAGCGGGATGGCCTCGACGGTGCCGGTCACGTCGCGCAGCGCGTAGAGCTTCTTGTCGGCCGGGGCCAGGCCGTCGCCCGCCGCGCAGATGACCGCGCCGGTGGTGTCGAGGACGTGCAGCATCTCCTCGTTGGAGAGCAGCGCGCGCCAGCCGGGGATGGACTCCAGCTTGTCCAGGGTGCCGCCGGTGTGGCCGAGGCCGCGGCCGGACAGCTGCGGTACGGCGGCGCCGCAGGCGGCGACCAGCGGGGCGAGCGGCAGGGTGATCTTGTCGCCGACGCCGCCGGTGGAGTGCTTGTCGGCGGTCGGGCGGGAGAGGGAGGAGAAGTCCATCCGCTCGCCGCTGGCGATCATCGCGGCGGTCCAGCGGGCGATCTCGGCGCGGTTCATGCCGTTGAGCAGGATGGCCATGGCGAGCGCGGACATCTGCTCGTCGGCGACCACGCCGCGGGTGTACGCGTCGATGACCCAGTCGATCTGCTCGGGGCTCAGCTCACCGCGGTCACGCTTGGTGCGGATGACGGAGATGACGTCCATGGGGAACTTCCTTACTTCCTTCTACAGGCTTCCATGAGCTCTACGCGCATAGAGAGGGGTGTCGAGGAGAAGCGGTCGAGCCAAGTGCGACGGCCCTCCGCCCGGCAGGGGGCGAAGGGCCGTCGGCACGGCTATCTCAGATGATCGGGCCCGAAGGCCTGCGGCAGCATCGCCGAGAGCGGCAGGACGCCCTCGGGTGTGTCCACCTGGAGGTCGGGGCCGCCGAACTCGAAGAGCAGCTGCCGGCAGCGTCCGCACGGCACGAGCAGCCCGCCCTTGCCGTCCACACAGGTGAAGTGGGTCAGCCGGCCGCCGCCGGTGTTCTGCAGCTGGGAGACCAGGCCGCACTCGGCGCACAGGCCGAGGCCGTAGCTGGCGTTCTCGACGTTGCAGCCGGTCACCACCCGGCCGTCGTCCACCAGCGCGGCCACCCCGACCGGGAAGCCCGAGTAAGGGGCGTACGCCCGGGACATGGCGTCCCGGGCGGCCTCCCGCAGGGCCTCCCAGCCGATGGCCGGTGCCGGTACCGGAGCCGGAGCGGGCATCGTCGTCACTTGCCCTCGCCCTTGCGGTACGGCATGCCGTCCGCCTTGGGCATCCGCAGCCGCTGCGCCGAGAGCGCGAGCACCAGCAGGGTGGTGACGTACGGGGCGGCGTCGACGAACTGGCTGGGCACCGAGTCGGTCAGCGCGTACCAGACGAAGACGCCCACCGCGACGAACCCGGCGATGGCGGCCTGGAAGTGCTTCTTCTTGTACAGCTGCCAGGCCGCGGCCAGCACCAGCAGGATCGCCAGGAGCAGCAGCATCGCGTGGACGTTCTCGGAGCCGCCGCGCAGCTTGAGGCTGTCGGTGAAGCCGAACAGGCCCGCGCCCAGCGCCATGCCGCCCGGCATCCAGTTACCGAAGATCATCGCGGCGAGGCCGATGTAGCCGCGGCCGCCGGTCTGGCCCTCCTGGTAGATGCCGGTGGACACGATCGCGAGGAACGCGCCGCCCAGGCCCGCCAGGCCGCCGGAGACGACCACGGCGATGTACTTGTACTTGTAGACGTTGACGCCGAGGGACTCGGCGGCGACGGGGTTCTCACCGCAGGAGCGCAGCCGCAGGCCGAAGGCCGTGCGCCACAGCACCCACCAGGTGCCCGGTACGAGGAGCAGCGCGACGACGGTCAGCAGCGAGAGCTCGGTGACCAGGCCGCCGACCACGCCGGCGAGGTCCGAGATCAGGAACCAGCCCTTGGCCTGGAGGTCTTTCAGCCCGTCCGAGAGGCCCGGAATGGTGATCTGCGTGATCGGCTCGATGCGCGGGGACTGCTTGGAGGAGCCGCCGGGCGCCTTGTCGAAGGTGAAGTTCGACAGGTACTGGGTGAAGCCGAGGGCCAGGATGTTGACCGCCACACCGGAGACGATGTGGTTGACGTTGAACGTCACGGTGATGATCGCGTGCAGCAGGCCGCCGAGGGCGCCGCCGATGATGCCGACGAGGACGCCGGTCCACGGACCCCACTGGTAGCCCGCCCAGGCACCGAACCAGGTGCCGAGGATCATCATGCCTTCGAGGCCGATGTTGACCACGCCGGCCCGCTCCGCCCACAGGCCGCCGAGACCGGCGAGGCCGATGGGCACGGCGAGCTGGAGGGCCCCGGAGACCGTGCCGACGGAGGTGATGTCGTCGGCGCCGGAGATGACCCGGACCAGCGAGATCAGGGCCAGGCCGGCCGCGATGATCAGCAGGATCCAGGGCAGGGTGAGCTTGCGGCGGCCGCCGCCCGTCTGGGGCGCGGGCTTCTTCGCGGAAACGGTGCTGGTGCTCACGCCGCGACCTCCTTCTCGGTCTTGATGGCGTGGCCGGCGGCCAGCTCCTCGCCGACCTTCTGCTGCTGGCGGCGGATGCCGTAGCGGCGGACGAGCTCGTAGCTGATGACGACGGCGACCACGATCAGGCCCTTCATGATCGTGCCGATCTCCTTGGCGTAGCCGGCGGTGTCGAGGCCGCTGGACGCCTTGTCGATGAACGCGATCAGGAACGCGGCGAAGAAGATGCCGATCGGGTTGTTGCGGCCGAGCAGCGCGATGGTGATGCCGGTGAAGCCGATGCCCGCCGGGAACGACAGGTTGTAGGTGTGGGACTCGCCCAGCAGCAGCGGCATGCCGACGAGGCCTGCGACGGCGCCCGAGATGAGCATCGACGTCATGATCATCTTCTTGGCGTCCACACCGGAGGCCTGCGCGGCGGACTCGCTGGCGCCGGTGGCGCGCAGGTCGAAGCCGAAGCGGGTGCGGTTGAGGGCGAACCAGTAGCCGATGCCGAGGGCGAAGGCGATGAAGGTGAAGCCGTAGATGTCGCCGCCGGCAGTGGTGACGGCCGGGAACCAGCCGGACTCGGGGATGTCGCCCGTGGTCAGGTCGTTGGAGCCCTCCGGCTGGAAGCCGAGGTTCTTCGGCAGGATCAGCCAGGCGATCACGGCGGTCGCGATGGCGTTGAGCATGATCGTGGAGACGACCTCGCTCACCCCGCGCCGGGCCTTGAGGATGCCCGCGATGCCGGCCCAGAAGGCGCCCACGCCCATCGCGACGAGGACGATCAGCAGGATGTGCAGCGGACCGGGCAGCGTGACCGCCGCGCCGACCACGGCGGAGACCATCGCCGCGAGGCGGTACTGGCCGTCCACGCCGATGTTGAAGAGGTTCATCCGGAAGCCGATGGCCACAGCCAGGGCTGCCAGGTAGTAGAAGCCCGCCGTGTTGACGATGAGGATCTGGATGTCCTCGTAGCCGGCCTGCTCGATCATGACGCGCAGCGGGTCGATCGGGTCCACGCCCGAGGCGGCCAGCACGATCACGGTCAGTACGAAGGCGCTGACCAGGGCGAGCGCCGGGCCGGCGACGGCCAGGAGCACCCTGTCCTTGTCGAATTTCTTCATCGGGCCTCGTCCTCCGTCGCGTCGCCGTCGGCGCCGGCGGAGTCGTTGTCGGTTGCTTCCAGGTGCCCGGAGGCGGCGCCCGTCATGGCCGTGCCGAGCTCCTCCGGAGTGATCGTGGCCGGGTCGGCGTCGGCGACCAGGCGGCCGCGGTAGATGACCCGCAGGGTGTCGGACAGGCCGATCAGCTCGTCCAGGTCGGCGGAGATCAGCAGCACGGCCAGGCCCTCGCGGCGGGCCTCGCGGATGGCGTCCCAGATCTGCGCCTGCGCACCGACGTCCACACCGCGGGTGGGGTGGGCGGCGATCAGGAACTTCGGGTTGTGGCTCATCTCGCGGCCGACGATCAGCTTCTGCTGGTTGCCGCCGGAGAGCGAGGCCGCGGTCACGTCGATGCCGGGCGTGCGGACGTCGTACTCGCGCACGATCCGCTCGGTGTCCTTGCGGGCGGCCTTCGGGTCGAGGATGCCCTTCTTGGAGTTCGGCGCCTCGGTGACGTGGCCGAGGATGCGGTTCTCCCAGAGCGGGGACTCCAGCAGCAGGCCGTGGCGGTGGCGGTCCTCGGGGATGTACCCGATGCCGCCCTCGCGGCGCTTGCGCACCGGGGTCTTGGTGATATCCGTGCCGTCGAGCGTGATGACGCCCGCGTGCGGGGTGCTCATGCCCATGAGCGCCTCGATCAGCTCGGTCTGGCCGTTGCCCTCGACACCGGCGATGCCGAGGACCTCGCCCTTGTGGATCGTGAAGCTGACGTTGTCGAGCAGCAGGCGGCCGACGGGCACGCTCTCGTGCACGTACGTGTCGTCGGTCGCGCCCTCCGGCGGGGCGACCGGCAGCGGCGCGGTCACGCCCGCCGCCTCCGCCATGGTCAGGCCCTTGACCTGGAGCATCGGGGTCGTGGTCACCGTGGACTCGCGGGTCTCCGGCGACGGCAGCTCGGCGCCGACCATCAGCTCCGCGAGCTGCTTGGTCGTGGCCGTCCTCGGGTCGGCGGTGCCGACCGTGGTGCCGCGGCGGATGACGGTGATGTCGTCGGCGACCTTCAGCACCTCGCCCAGCTTGTGCGAGATGAAGATGACGGTCAGGCCTTCGGCCTTCAGCTCGCGCAGGTTGTCGAAGAGTGCGTCCACCTCCTGCGGCACGAGCACGGCGGTCGGCTCGTCGAGGATGAGGGTCTTGGCGCCGCGGTAGAGGACCTTGAGGATCTCCACGCGCTGGCGGTCGGCGACACCGAGGTCCTCGACCAGGGCGTCGGGGCGTACGCCGAGGCCGTACGCGTCCGAGATCTCCATGATCTTCTTACGGGCCTTGGCACCGATGCCGTACAGCTTCTCGCCGCCGAGAACGATGTTCTCCAGGACGGTGAGGTTGTCGGCGAGCATGAAGTGCTGGTGCACCATGCCGATGCCCCGGGCGATGGCCTCGCCGGGGTTGCTGAAGGAGACCTGCTCCCCGTCGATGGCGATGGTGCCCTCGTCCGGCTTCTGCATGCCGTAGAGGATCTTCATCAGGGTCGACTTGCCGGCACCGTTCTCACCGATGAGGGCGTGGACCGTGCCCTTGCGGACGGTGATGGCGATGTCCTTGTTGGCGACGACGCCGGGGAAACGCTTGGTGATGCCGTGCAGTTCAACGGCGGGGGGGCTGGACGCGGTGATGACGCACTCTCCTTGGCGCGAAGGAGCGGGAGGCAAGGGGGACAGGGCGGGGGAGAAGGTATCGCGTCCACGAGACCTCTACGCGCGTAGCACTGTCGAAAATGAAAAGTTGTGGCCGTCCGGTGCCGTTCTACCTGGGCCGGACGGTCGCAGTCGAACGCGGCGCGGGGCCCGGGGGCGGCAGAGCCGCCACCCGGACCCCCGGCCGTTCGACTGTCGGTGACGTCCCTTACGGGGCGGTCTTCACCGTGATCTTCTTGGCGATGATGTCGGCCTTGGCCTTCTCGACGGCCGCGAGGACCTCGGCCATGCTCTTGTACTGCGGGTTGGAGTCCGCGAGGCCGACACCGTTCGCGTCCAGGCCGTAGCGGACCTCACCGGCCTGCGCCTTGCCGTCCTGGACCGACTTGATCAGGTTGTAGACCGCGCCGGAGACGTCCTTGGTGACCGAGGTCAGGATCTTGTCCTTGTACTTGGACAGACCAGCCTGGTTGTACTGGTCGGAGTCGACGCCGATGGCCCACTTGCCCTCGGTGGCGGCGGCCTCGATGGCGCCGGAGCCGGCCAGGCCCGCGGCGGCGTAGATCACGTCAGCGCCCTGCGACAGCTGGCCCTTGGCAGCGGCCTTGCCCAGGTCGGGCTTGGCGAAACCGGAGAAGTCCGGCGGCTGGGTCAGGTAGGTCGACAGCACCTTGGCGTTCGGGTTGGTGTCCTTGACGCCCTGCTCGAAGCCCGCCTGGAACTTCTTGATCAGCGGAACCTCGACACCGCCGATGAAGCCGACCGTGCCGGTCTTGGAGGCCTTGGCGGCGGCGACGCCGGCCAGGTAGGAGCCCTGCTCCTCGTTGAAGACGAGGTTGGCGATGTTCGGGCCGGTCTTCGAGTTGTCGTCGATGAGGCCGAAGGTGGTCTTCGGGAACTTCTTCGCGACCTTCTCGATGGCCGGGGCGTAGGCGAAGCCGACGCCGATGACCGGGTTGTTGCCCTTGCGCGCGAGCTCGGTGAGGCGCTGGACCTTGTCGGCCTCGCTCTCGCCCTCGGTGGGCTCGGCCTCCGCGCCCTTGATCTTCAGGTCCTTCTCGGCCTTCTCCAGACCCGCGTACGCGGCGTCGTTGAAGGACTGGTCGCCGCGGCCGCCGATGTCGTAGGCGATGGCAGCGGACTTCTCCGTCGAGTCCGAGGACCCGGAGTCGGACGACTTGTCGCCACACGCGGTGGCGGAGAGGGCGAGCGCCGCGGACGCGATGCCCACGGTTGCGATCCTGGTGATCCGGCGCAAGGGGAGGCTCCTTCAAAACCTGACCGAAGCGCCACTGACCGGCGCTGGTTTTGCGGCGATCGTAACGCGCGTAGATGTCAGTTAAAGGCCCGTTCATGAGTCGTTATCGGATCGTCGCGAACCGGACAGTGACCGATTGGTAACTGGCCATGCGCCCGACCCTTGTGTATCAAGGGCCGGACGCCTCCGACGGCAGACCCGCCGATGTTGTACAGAACTTCATCCGGAATGACCGATTCCGCCCCCCTGGGGCCCCGGGCCTACCGGACCGGGCGGGCGCGGCGGCCGTCGAGGAGGGCCGCCGCGGTGAAGAACTCCACCCCGACCGTGATCGCGGACTCGTCCACGTCGAAGTCCCCGCGGTGCAGGTCGCGCTTGGTGGTGTCCCCCGGGGTACGGACGCCCAGGCGGGCCATCGCGCCCGGTACGTGCTCCAGGTACCAGGAGAAGTCCTCCCCGCCGAGGCTCTGCTCGGTGTCCTCGACCGACTCCGGGCCGCGCCGCGCGGTCATCGCCTCGCGCAGCAGCTCGGTGACGACGGGGTCGTTCACGACCGGCGGCACCCCGCGGACGTGGTTGATCTCGAACTTGGCCCCGTGCATGGTCGCGATCTCGTCGATCGCCGCGTACACCTGGTCCGGCGCCTCGTGCCAGGCGTTCAGATCCAGGCAGCGCACGGTGCCGGACAGCTCCGCGTGCATCGGGATCACGTTGCAGGCGTGCCCGGCCTCGATCCGGCCCCAGGTGACCGACATCCCCGACCGGGCGTCCATCCGCCGGGCCAGCAGCGCCGGGACGTCCACGGCGACCCGGGCCGCCGCCGTCACCAGGTCGGTGGTCAGGTGCGGGCGGGCGGTGTGGCCGCCCGCGCCGGAGAGGGTGACCTCCAGCCGGTCGCAGGCCGAGGTGATCGGCCCGGGCCGCAGCCCGACCCGGCCGGCGTCCACGCGCGGGTCGCAGTGCACGGCGATGATCTGGCCCACGCCGTCCAGTACGCCGGAGTCGATGGCCTCGGTGGCCCCGCCGGGCAGCACCTCCTCGGCGGGCTGGAAGAGCAGCCGTACGGGCCGGGGCAGCAGCCCCTGCCGGTCCAGCTGGGCCAGCACCAGTCCGGCCCCCAGTACCACGGTGGTGTGCACGTCGTGGCCGCAGGCGTGCGCCCGGTCCGGGAAGGTGGAACGGTAGGCCACATGGGTCTTGGCATCGGGGATCGGCAGGGCGTCGATGTCCGCGCGCAGGGCCAGCATGGGCCGTACCCCGTCCCATACGCCCACGTCACAGATCAGGCCGGTCCCGGACTTCAGCACCCGTGGGCGCAGGCCGGCTTTCTCCAGCCTCGCCTTGATCGCGGCGGTGGTACGGAACTCCTGGTGGCCGAGCTCGGGATGCATGTGCAAGTCCCGGCGGAACGCGATCAGTTCAGAACGCAGGTTCTCCGGGAGCTTGCCGGGCAGCTCGGGCTGAGCGGGCTTTCCGGGCAGGGCGGTCTGGGACTCGCGGGACATCAACTGGTTCACCTGTTGAAGGGTAGGCGCACCACTAGGTCAACTGGCTGGAGATCAGCAAAAGTTCTACCCGTTCGGGGAGAAAAAACCGTCCTCCGGGCGCATGCCCTACCGTCCCCGGGGGTAAACTCCGCCGCTCATCCGGCCGCCCGAGCGGTCGCGGCGGGAAGTCTGCGCACATCACGGGCGGTCTCGGTGACCCCGGCGAGGAAGCTCCGGGCCCGCGGCGAGGCGCTCCCGGTGAGCCAGGCCGGGTCCACGTCGACGACGGCGACCGTCACACCGGTGCCGCAGAGCGCGTACGGCAGAGTGTGGACGACCGTGGACGGAAAGCTGACGACCGTACGCCCCACGGGCCCGCGCCGGGCGATCAGCTCCAGCGGCAGGTCCGGCCGGACGATCTCCAGCCCGGTGGCCTCGCTCAGCGCGCGCAGCTTCTGGGCGGACTCGCGGCGGTGGGCGAAGTAGCGGGTGGCCCCGTGCTCGCGGGCCAGCGCGCGTACGGCGTCCAGGTAGCGGGCGGGCTCCACCACGCCGGTCTCCACCAGCGAGGTGCCGACCAGGTCCGTGCCCCGGGTCAGCCGGGGCGGGCCGAACCGGGACCGGGTCCAGCCGAAGTCGTTGAGCCGCAGCCGCATCCCCGCGAGCGGCTCGACCGGCATCGACGTGAACAGCTCCGCGTGGCGCAGCCGGCGCCGGGCGGTGCCGGAGACCGGCGCGTACGCCAGCTCGCGCACCCGTGCCGCGGCGCCGCCGCCGGTGCGGTGCCAGCGGCGCAGCCGCTCGCCGCGGCCGAGCTGGGCGACGAACTCCATGGTGGCCGTCCCGTCGTCCACCACGACGATCTCCTCGGCCCGGACCGGGACCAGCAGGAGCTGCACGAACCGAGAGAAGGGGTCGCCGACGACGATCCGGTCGGCGCGTCGCACGTCGCCCGCGAGCGCAGCCAGGGCCCTCAGCGGGGCGAGGCTGCTGCCTCGGGCCTCCTGCCACTGGACCTGGTGGCCCTCGTCGCGGGCGAGGGCTGCGACGCGGCGGAGCTGGCCGCGGGACATGGGGTCGGTGGGGGGTAGGACGACGATGCGGACGGGGCTGGGCCTTGGGCGGCCGGCCGCGGTGGCTCGGCCGTCGCCGGCCGCGGCGAGCTGGCGGCGGGGCGGTTGGCCCGGGAGGGCGTCCAGTACGGGGGGTGTGGCCGTTGCCGTGGCCGTCGCCGTGTGGTCGGCGTGGGACCACTCCAGGACGTTCAGGAGCTGGACCGGGCTTTCCACGAAGGCGAGGGTGGTGGGGGTGGAGGTGGAAGCAGGAGGATGCACGGTGTAACTCCTGTTCGGGGGCGAGCGGAGCGGGGCCGCTGCGCGGGGCCTTTTCCCCACCCCGCCCCTTCCCGTAACCGGGGGCTCCGCCCCCGGACCCCCGCGCCTCAAACGCCGGCGGGGCTGGATCAACCAGGGGCGCGGGGAACTGCGCGACCAGCCACGGCGGACCCGCAGGTCCGACACGGCCGGCACGGCCCCGAACAGGGGCGGGGGGTCCGGGGCGGAGCCCCGGTTCGGGAAGGGGCGGGTAGGGGAATCGGCCCCGCGCAGCGGGTGGCCGGGTCAGGCCGTGGCGAGTTCCGCGGGGGCCGGGGCGGCCTGGACGCGGCGGAGCTTCTTCATCGGGCCGAGCTCGGATTCGTACACCCGCTTGACCCCGTCCCCGAGCGCCGTCTCGATCGTGCGGATGTCGCGGACGAGCCGCGCCAGCCCGCCGGGCTCCACGGACGCGGCCTGGTCCGAACCCCACATCGCGCGGTCGAGCGTGATGTGGCGCTCCACGAAGGTCGCGCCGAGCGCCACCGCCGCCAGCGTGGTCTGCAGACCGGTCTCGTGGCCGCTGTAGCCGATCGGCACGTTGGGGTACTCCTCCTGGAGCGTGTTGATCACGCGCAGGTTGAGCTCCTCGGCCTTCGCCGGGTACGTCGAAGTGGCGTGGCAGAGCAGGATGTTGTCGCTGCCGAGCACCTCCACTGCGTGCCGGATCTGGCGCGGGGTGGACATGCCGGTGGAGAGGATCACCGTACGGCCGGTGGCGCGCAACGCGATCAGCAGCTCGTCGTCGGTGAGCGAGGCGGAGGCGACCTTGTGGGCCGGTACGTCGAACTTCTCCAGGAAGGCCACGGACTCGACGTCCCACGGCGAGGCGAACCAGGCGATACCCCGCTCGCGGCAGTGGTCGTCGATGGCGCGGTACTCGTCCTCGCCGAACTCGACCCGGTGGCGGTAGTCGATGTACCGCATCCGGCCCCAGGGGGTGTCGCGCTCGACGTCCCACTGGTCGCGCGGGGTGCAGATCTCGGGGGTGCGCTTCTGGAACTTCACCGCGTCGCAGCCGGCGTCGGCGGCGGCATCGATGAGGGCGACGGCCTTGTCCAGGTCGCCGTTGTGGTTGATGCCGATCTCGCCGACGACGTAGACGGGCCGGCCGGGGCCGGCGATGTGCGGGCCGAGGTTCCGGAGGCGGGCGTTCATGTCGAGTGTCCTTCGGTCGGTACGGGGGGCTGGGGGTGCTTGGGGGGGTGCGGGGGTGGCCGCCTGGGGGGGTGGGGGCCGGTCAGAGCGGGTCAGGGAGAGGGGAGTCGGGGAGAAGGGGGTCGGGGAGAGGGGTGTCGAGCAGGGGGGCCAGGGCTCGGGCGCGGGCCAGGTCGTGCGGGTCGTCGATCTCCAGCACGCGGGCGGGGTCGGTGCGGACGGGCAGGGTCCGGCCGAAGAACCGGTGCCGCGCGGCGCGGAACCCGCCCGCGTCCATGGCGTACGCGGCCCCGGTCTCCAGCAGGTCCTGGGGGCGGTCCTGGCGGCGGGGGCGGACACGGCGGCGCGCACGTTGGCGAGCTGCACGGCGGCGTCGGGCCGCTCCTTGCGGCGGAGCAGGGCGTTGCCGCCCAGTGCGACGACTACACGCATGGTGTTTCTCCGGGGGCGAGGGGA
>NZ_WTFF01000539.1 GCF_019400985.1 Streptomyces bambusae | reverse complement strand
GGCGAAGACCTCGCGCGCCACCGCGGCCAGCGCGGCCGCGGGTGCGTGCAGGTCCAAGCGGCTCGCCTCCGCGACCCGCTTCGCCCACACCGCCGGCACGGCGGCCTCGCCGCCCAGCGCCCCCGCCAGCGCCCCGGCCATCGTCGCGATCGAGTCGCAGTCCCGCCCGTAGTTGACCGCGCCCAGCACCGACTCCTCGTAGCGCCCGCCGCCCACCAGCAGCATGCCGAGCGCGATCGGCAGCTCCTCGATCGCGTGCAGCCGCGACGGCCGCCGCGCGCCCAGCGACGGCTCGCGGTAGTCCGGCCCGACCGTGTCGTACGGTGCGACCGCCGCCCGCAGCGGCCCCAGCGCCGACTCGAACTCCCGGTGCCCCGCAGCCGCTTCCGCCACCGCCGCGATCGCCGCCCGCGTACCGTCCTTGGCCAGCGACACGGCCGTGTCCACCACCGACTCCGCCGTCGCCCCGGGCGTGCACGCCGCGGCCACCGCCGCCGCGAACACCCCGGCCGCCTCCCGCCCGTACGAGGACTGGTGTGCGCCGGCGATGTCGAGGGCCTCCGCGTAGGCCCCGGCCGGGTGGCCGGCGTTGACGATCCCGACGGGCGCCATGTACATCGCCGCACCGCAGTTGACGATGTTTCCGGTACCCGCCTCGCGCGGGTCCACGTGCCCGTAGTGCAGCCGGGCGACCAGCCACTTCTCGGCGAGGAAGATCCGCTGCAGGGGCAGCGCCTCGGCCTCCAGCTCCGGGATCCACCGCGGGGTGGACATCAGGTCCGGGACGAGGTGGTCGGCGACGGCGTACGCGTCGAGGTGGTCGCGCACCCGCTCGTAGACGCGGACCAGCGCGTGGGTCATCAGGGTGTCGTCGGTGACGTGCCCGTCGCCCTTGTGGTACGGCGCGATCGGGCGGGCCGTGCGCCAGTCCTCGTACCAGGGGCCGACGATGCCGTGCACCCGGCCCCCGTGGCGTTCCACGATCCGGTCCGGGGACCAGCCCTCCACCGGTCCGCCGAGGGCGTCGCCGACGGCAGCGCCGACGAGAACGCCGGCCGCCCGGTCCTCGAGAGTGAGGGCGGGAGCGGGAGCGGGACCAGGAGCGGGACCGGGACCGGGAGTGAGCCTCTTGAGCGTCTTGTCGGTGTCGAGGGTCATGTCCGAATCATCCCTTGGGAGAGGTCAGTTCCGTGCGAGCGAGCAGCCCGGCGAGTTCGACGAGGTCGGTGCCGGCGAGGCGGGGCAGGGCGCAGCCGGACAGGGTCCGGCAGGCCTCGCGCCAGGCGGCCGGGATCGCGTCCCCGCCGCCCAGCGCCCCGGTGAGGGCGCCGGCCAGGGCGGGCGCGGAGTCCGCGACGCGGGACAGGCAGGCGGCGGCGGGCACCGCCTCGACCACGTTGCCGCGGGCGGCGGTGGCGAGCGCGAGGGCGACGGGCACGGTCTCGGCGGCGGCGATGCCGTAGCTGTAGACGTGGTCGACGATCTCGTGCTCCAGGACGGGGACGAGCGCGAACGCCGCTCCGCCGCAGCCGGGTCGAGCGGCGCGGGCGAGCTTGACGGCGTGGCGGGCGTTGCGGCCGATCTCGGTGGCCTCGGGCAGCTGCGCGAGGGCGGCGTCCACGGCGGCGTCGACGTCCTGGCCGCCGAGGGCGGTGGCCAGGGCCGCGGCCATGGCGCGGGCGCCGTGGACGCCGTCGCCGTCCTGGGTGTAGCGGGCGTCGAACTCGGCGAGGTCGGCGGCGGCCCGGGGGTCGCCGGGGTGGACGACGGCCAGTACGGCGGCCCGTACGCAGGCGGCGTCGTCGAAGTAGTGCGGATTGTCGTGGCCGGTGGCGGGGGGCCGCAGGCCGGCGGCGAGGTTGCCCAGGCCCGCGCGTACGGAGATCCGGGCGCGCAGCGGCAGGACCGCGGACTCGACCTCGGGGGCGCGCTCGGCCGCGGCGGCGATCTCGCTGGCCAGGGCGTTCCAGGCAAGGTCGATGGCGGCGCGCATCCGGCGGGACCGGCTGAGGTCGCTGAGCAGTACGCCGGCGGCGGTCAGCACGGACTCGGCGGCGAACGCGGCCCACTCGGCGTCGTCGGAGGAGCCGAGGCGCAGCGGCTCGGGCGGCTGGTTGAGGGCGATGGGGACGGGGAGGGTGGTGGTGGCGTTCTGCTCGGCGAAGGTGTCGAGCTCGCGGGTCAGGCGGCGGGTCCACTCGGGCATCCGGCTGGCCCGGTGCCGGGCGGCCGGCCACCCGGCCGCGTCCCCGGTGGCAAGCCCGAGCAACAACCCCTCGATCCGCCGAGCCCCGTCCGGCGCGGCGCCGTCCGGGGCAACCTGGCCCCCGCCGTGGCCCCCGGCGGGCCGGTCCCGGTCCTGCGCCATGGCCACGGCGTCCCGGCCCGGGCCTGCGGTCGTCCCGCCGCTGCCCCGACCGCCTTGGCCCGCGCTGTGGGCCACGGCGTCCCGGTCCCGGCCCTGCGCGACGGCTGCCGCGTCCCAGCCCGGGCCCGTGGTCGTCCCGCCGCTACCCCGACCGCCGTGGTCCCCGCTGTGGGCCTCGGCGTCCCGGACCCCGTCCTGCGCCACGGCCAGGACCGCGTCCCGGCCCGGGCTTGCGGTCGTTCCGGCGCCGTCCCGACCGCCGTGGCCCCCGCTACGGCCTCCGGCGCGCCGGTCCCGGTCCCGCGCCTCGGCCGCCGCGTCCCGGCCTGGGCCTGTGGTCGTCCCGGCGCCGTCCCGGCTCACGTTGCTGTCTGTTTTTCAGATCATGCTCTGCATTCGCACTTTCTAGT
>NZ_WTFF01000538.1 GCF_019400985.1 Streptomyces bambusae | reverse complement strand
AGATCGGGCAGTTCTGGTAGATCTCGATGAGGGCGGTGCCGTTGTGGTCGGCTGCGGCGCGCAGGACCTCGGTGAGGTGTTTGCGGTCGGAGTCGACGGTGCGGGCGACGAAGGAGGCTTCGGCGCCGAGGGCGAGGGAGACGGGGTTGAAGGGGGCGTCCAGGGAGCCCATCGGGGTGGATTTGGTGATCTTGCCGAGTTCGGAGGTGGGGGAGTACTGGCCTTTGGTGAGGCCGTAGATGCGGTTGTTGAAGAGGAGGATCTTGAGGTTGACGTTGCGGCGGAGGGCGTGGATGAGGTGGTTGCCGCCGATGGAGAGGGCGTCGCCGTCGCCGGTGACGACCCAGACGGACAGGTCGCGGCGGGAGGTGGCCAGGCCGGTGGCGATGGCGGGGGCGCGGCCGTGGATGGAGTGCATCCCGTAGGTGTTCATGTAGTACGGGAAGCGGGAGGAGCAGCCGATGCCGGAGACGAAGACGATGTTCTCCTTGGCCAGGCCGAGGTCGGGCATGAAGCCCTGGACGGCGGCCAGGACGGCGTAGTCGCCGCAGCCGGGGCACCAGCGGACCTCCTGGTCCGACTTGAAGTCCTTCATCGACTGCCGGCCCTCGGCCTTGGGCACCAGGGAGAGGAGTTCAGCGGGCACGGTTGGCCTCCTGGATGGCTCCGGCCAGCTGAGCGGCCTTGAACGGCATCCCGTTGATCTGGGTGAAGGAGTGGACGTCCACGAGGTACTTCGCCCGCAGCAGGGTGGCGAGCTGGCCCAGGTTCATCTCCGGGACGACGACGTGCTCGTAGCGGGCAAGCACGTCCGCGAGGTTCCTCGGGAAGGGGT
Organism: Streptomyces bambusae; assembly: GCF_019400985.1. Taxonomy (GTDB): domain Bacteria; phylum Actinomycetota; class Actinomycetes; order Streptomycetales; family Streptomycetaceae; genus Streptomyces; species Streptomyces bambusae_A. The sequence goes on along the minus strand of NZ_WTFF01000538.1, from coordinate 1,962 downwards.
TGAGATGGCGCAGGTGGGCCTGGGCGACCTTCTCGCCCCGGTCGCGGACCTCGCGTACGGCGGCGGTGACGGGTCCGTAGGTGGAGCCCCAGCCCAGGACGAGGGTGCGGGCGTGGTCGGGGTCGTCGACCTCGACGTCGGGGACGGTGATGCCGTCGATGCGGGCCTGGCGGGTGCGGACCATGTGGTCGTGGTTGGCCGGGTCGTAGGAGATGTTCCCCGTGCCGTCCTGCTTCTCGATCCCGCCGATGCGGTGCTCCAGCCCCGGCGTGCCCGGCAGCGCCCACGGCCGGGCCAGGGTCTGGGGGTCGCGTTTGTAGGGCCAGAAGACCTCGGTGCCGTCGGCGAGGGTGTGGTTCGGGCCGGTCGCGAAGGTGGTGCGCAGGTCGGGCAGGTCGTCGGTGTCCGGGATCCGCCAGGGTTCGGAGCCGTTGGCGAGGTAGCCGTCGGAGAGCAGGAAGACCGGCGTGCGGTAGGTCAGGGCGATCCGGGCCGCGTCGAGGGCGGCGTCGAAGCAGTCCGCCGGGGTGCGGGGGGCGATCACGGGCACGGGGGCTTCGCCGTTGCGCCCGTACATGGCCTGCAGGAGGTCGGCCTGTTCGGTCTTGGTGGGCAGGCCGGTGGAGGGGCCGCCGCGTTGGATGTCCACGATCAGCAGGGGCAGCTCCAGCGACACCGCCAGCCCGATCGTCTCGCTCTTGAGGGCGACGCCGGGGCCGGAGGTGGTGGTCACCGCCAGTGACCCGCCGAAGGCGGCGCCCAGGGCGGCGCCGATGCCGGCGATCTCGTCCTCGGCCTGGAAGGTGCGTACGCCGAAGTTCTTGTGCTTGGACAGCTCGTGGAGGATGTCCGAGGCGGGGGTGATGGGGTAGGAGCCCAGGTAGAGGGGGAGCTCGGCCTGGCGGGCGGCGGCGATCAGGCCGTAGGCCAGGGCGAGGTTGCCGGAGATGTTGCGGTAGGTGCCGGTGGGGAACGCCTTGGTGGCGGGGGCGACCTCGTAGGAGACGGCGAAGTCCTCGGTGGTCTCGCCGAAGTTCCAGCCCGCCCGGAAGGCGGCCACGTTCGCCTCGGCGATCTGCGGCTTCTTCGCGAACTTCTGCCGCAGGAAACTCTCCGTGCCCTCGGTCGGCCGGTGGTACATCCACGACAGCAGGCCCAGCGCGAACATGTTCTTGCTCCGCTCGGCCTCCTTCCGCGACAGCCCGAACTCCTTCAGCGCCTCCACGGTGAGGGTCGTCAGGGGAACGGGGTGCAGCCGGTAGGCGCCGAGGGAGCCGTCGTCCAGCGGCGAGGAGAGGTACCCCACCTTGGCCATCGCCCGCTGCGTGAACTCGTCGGTGTTGACGATGATCTCGGCCCCGTGCGGCACGTCGGCGAGGTTCGCCTTGAGCGCGGCCGGGTTCATCGCCACCAGCACGTCGGGGGCGTCGCCGGGGGTGAGGATGTCGTGGTCGGCGAAGTGCAGCTGGAAGGAGGAGACGCCCGGCAGGGTGCCGGCGGGCGCCCGGATCTCGGCCGGGAAGTTCGGCAGGGTCGAAAGGTCGTTCCCGAACGACGCCGTCTCCGACGTGAACCGGTCACCGGTGAGCTGCATACCGTCACCCGAGTCACCCGCGAAACGGATGATGACGTGGTCGAGCCGCCGGACCTCCTTGGAGCCGGTCCCCGGATCCACGGGCGCGGTGTCGCTGACAACGGACATGGGGGTACTCACTGCTCCTTGTCGTGCGCTACGTCGGCCGCGCGGACGTGCTGGGCGTCCCGGTCGGCCGGCGGCGCGTGCTGCGGGCGCCCGGACGGGGCCGGTCCCCGACGACGCCGGGTGGGCCGCCCTCCGGCGAGGGGGCGCCAGGGGGTGGCGCGCCACGAGGTTCGGCGGCCTTCCTAAAGGCGGGCTTGCGCATGCGCCGCGGGCCGGCGGGGCGCCCGGCCGGGTGGGGGGCTGCTGTTTTCACCACCTTG
>NZ_WTFF01000537.1 GCF_019400985.1 Streptomyces bambusae | reverse complement strand
CCCGGCGACCCGCCCGGCCCGGGGCGGTGCGGGTCCGGTCGGCGGGGGTGATCCGGTCGCGGGGCGGCGGGGGAGCCGCCTCGTGCTGCTGGATCCGACGCAGGTGTTCGCCGGGTTCCGTCCCGGCTACCTCCTACGGGCCCTGCCCATGCTGCTACGGCCCACGCCCCGCCGGGTCCGCGGCTTCCTGCGCTGGGAGTCCGGCGGTGCCACGATCGATCCGGCCTGGCTGCGGCTTCAGGAGGCGGCCGTCGACTTTCCCGCGGTCCGCCCTGTCACCGGCCGCCGCCCCGACCTCTCCGGGCTCGGCGAACTGCCGGTCGTCGCGCTGTTCGCAGGGCAGGCCCGCTGCCACGACGCCGCCCGGGCGGCCCGCGCGGCCGCCGCCGCGTTGCCGAAGGGGGCGCGGGTCGACGTACTGCCCGACGCGACCCACCACACCCTGCCGCTCAGGGAGGCATCCGCCATCGCCGCAGCCCTCGCGCCTCCGCCGCGGGCCTGAGCACAACGCGGCGGAGCGATGCGTCAACCGGTTCAAGCCGCGGCGCGGCCCGGCCGTGCGAACGGACAAGCTCGCCATCGCCCACCAGGCCGCACTCCACCGTGCCGCCATCCTTCTTTTCCGGGCTCGGCGATAGCCTGCCCCATGGCGTTCAGCTGTGGGGATGGTCCACTTGCCGGACAGCTCGGTGCCGCCGGGGAGGGTGTGGGGAGGGTGCATGGAAGAGCCAGGCTTCCGAGTCCTGCTGACGGAGTCGGGAGGCCGCAAGACGGAGGTGATCCGTGCGATCCGCACGGTCACCGGCCTCAGCCTTTGGAACAGCAAGCTTCTGCTGGACAGCGCGCCCGTAGCGGTCACCGAGCCCGACTGGCTCGAAGCCGCCCAGGACGCGGCCGGTGTCCTTGAGGCCGCGGGCGCCCACGTGGCAGTGCTCTGCGACTGGTGCGACCGCACCGTCACGCGACTGGCCGGCCCGCTTGACCCGGCCCCGTGCAGTGGACCATGGCCTCCCGGGACCTGTCGGGCGAGTTGCCCGCCTGCAACCGACTGGGTACGGCCACTGCTGGCGGACTCACAGCCCGATCCGAGAGACGCGCTCTAAGCCTTCCGCGAGAGGGCCTCGCGGACGGCCTCCTCCGAGCGGGCCACCACGGCCGTGCCGTCGTCGGCCGTGATGATCGGGCGCTGGATGAGCTTGGGGTGTGCCGCGAGGTGTGCGATCCAGCGGTCGCGCGCCTGCGCCGTCTCCTCGCGCGGCAGGTCCCGTACGCCGGTCTCCTTGGCCAGCGGGTCCGAGGTACGCGTGATGTCCCACGGCTCCAGACCGAGTCGGCCGAGCACCTCGCGGATCTCCGCCTCGCTGGGTACGTCCTCCAGGTAGCGGCGGACCGTGTAGTCGGCGCCCTCGCCGTCGAGCAGGGTCAGTGCGCTACGGCACTTCGAACACGCCGGATTGATCCAGATCTCCATGGCACGTGAGCCTACCGAGGCCCGCGCCCGGCCCGTCTCGGGCCCGCGCCCGGCCCGCGCTCGGCCCGCCTCAGGTCCGCGCTCGGTCCGCGCTCGGTCCGCGCCCGGTCCGCCTCCGGTCCGCGCCCGGTCCGCCTCAGGTCCGCGCCCGGTCCGCCTCCGGTCCGCGCTCGGCCCGGGATCGGCCCGCGTCCGGTCCGGCTTCGGGTCCCGCTTCGGGTGTGGTGGTCCGGAGGGGGCTCCGTATGGGCCCCGGACGCCGTTCCGGCGGCGTCCGGCCAGGGCTTTTGTCAGTGCCCGGCAGTAAAATCGAGACCAGTAGAACCGGAGCAGACAGACCGCCAACTACCGTTTGGGAGGCTGTAGATGGCCGCTGCCGCGATCATTGACCCGCCGAAGAAGAAGCCGTTGCCCGCGGGCCTGCCCCGCGAGTGGTACGAGAGCCACAACCGTCGTCTGAAGGCCATGCGGCTGGCGATATCGCTGCTCGACACGGGGACGTACGACGCCGCCCGCGCGACCAACCGGAAGATCCGGACGATGGCCGCCCGCACGGGCATCCACCGCCCGTCCAACACCACCTGCCGGATGGTCCGCTCGCTGATCCGCGAAGCGCACTGAGGTTCCGCCCCGAGGGGGCGGGGCCCGCTGGGGTGCTGCCGCGTGCCTGCCGGGCCGTGGCCGCACCCCGGCATCCCGCATCCCGGCATCCCGGCCGGACCAGGCCGGACCGACTCACCGGCGAAGCGAGTCCGTGGCCGGCGCCGGGCGGGCCCCACCAAGGCACTGACCGGCCGACGCCGGACAGGAGCTCCCGTCGGGTTCCTGTCCCGTCCCTGGAACAGGGCCCGGGGACACCCGGGCGACGGCCGGGCCGAGCGGGCGGGGACGGCAGCAGTGCGCGCCGTGGGTACTGCCCGTGGGCACCAGGCAGCTGGCAGCCGCCGGGCCGGCCGGGCGGCGGCCGGTGGTGGTACGACCGCCGGGGCGGGAGGGCGTGGGGCGCCGAGGTGGCTACGGGCAGGCTCACGGCCGGTCGGTCAACGGCTCGGCGGCGCCGTAACTCGTCACGGCGCCGCCGAGTCGCCGAGGGGTGGCGGCGATGCTCGCCCGCCGCACCGGCGGTTGGGGGGTGCCCGCCGCAACTGGGGGGGCCCGCCCCCCCCCCCCGTTGCCGCCCCCGCCCCCCCCGCCCCCCCCCCCCCCCCCCCCCCCCCCCCCCCCCGGGGGTTTCCCCCCTCCGGGGCCACGACGGCACCCCCTCCCCCCGCCCGCCCCCCCCGTTACCGACACGGGCCCGCCCGAGCACGGGGGGGCCGCCGGTGGGGGGGGCGGG
>NZ_WTFF01000536.1 GCF_019400985.1 Streptomyces bambusae | reverse complement strand
CGTCTGCTACTCTTTATCTCATAACGGCCGCGCTCCTCCACTACACCAAACGCGTGAGGTCTGCGGCAGCTTCAGATGTTATTAAGAGGCAGGCCGGGCAGCGCGCCGCAGCCGGTCGGCCGGCCGGAAGCCCGCGCCCGCCGCGTCCGCGGCCACGGCCACGGCCCGGTTGTCGCTGAGCGTCACCGTGCGACGACCGGTTCGATCCGCGGTCCGGGCCGGGGCCGGATCCGGAGCGTATGGTCCTGGTATGGGTGACGCGTGTCGTACCCGGTGCGAATCCGCCGTTGCGGCCGGTTGCGCGTCCGGCCGGCCGGGGAGCCCCGGTGACCGGCGGCGGTGAGCACGCGGGCGCGGGGGTCCTGGACCGTGCCCTGGCCGACACCGTGCGGCGTACCGGCGCCTCGGCCGGCGGCATCTACCTGCTGGACGAGCCGACGCGGACGCTGGGCCTGGCGGTGCTGTGCGGGGTCCCGGTGGAGGTGGCCTGGCCCTGGCGGCGGATCCCGCTGAGCTCCCCGGCCCCGATCAGCGACGCGGTCCGCGAGGACCGGCTGGTGTGGGTGGGCTCCCAGGACGACATGGCCCGCGCCTACCCGAGCACCGCCGCCACCCTGCCGTACCGGTTCGCGCTGGCCGCCGCGCCGCTGCCCGGCCGGTCCCGCCTGTGGGGAGCCCTGCTGCTGATGTGGCCGGCCAGCCACCCGGACCGGGCCACCCGCCGCGAGCAGGGCCACGTCACGAGCGCCGCCGCGCTGATCGGGCGCGCCCTGGACGAGCACGGCCCCCCACCCGTGGTGCCGGACCGGCCGCGGATCGTCACGGCACCGGAGCCGCACCCGTACACCGGCCGGGTCCCGGAGGCCGCGGCGGACTACGCGGAGCGGCTGCCCGAGGGTGCGCTGGCCCTGGACCTGGAGGGCCGGATCACCTTCGTGACCAGCGCCGCGGCGGCCATGCTCGGCAGTGAGGCCGGCCGGCTGCTGGGAACCCGGCCCTGGCAGTCCCTGCCCTGGCTGGACGCCCCCCTCGTCGAGGACCACTACCGCACCGCCGTCATCAGCCGTGACCCGGTGTCCTTCGTCGCCCTGCGCCCGCCGGACCGCCGGCTGCGCTTCCAGCTCTACCCGGACGCGAGCGGCATCAGCGTGCGGATCACCCACGCCCCGTCACCGGGCGGCGAGGCCCCCGCGCCCGCACCCGTCCGGGAGCCCACAGCCGCGGCCCAGGTCGGAAGGCTCTACCAGCTGGTGCACCTGGCGGCGGCCATGTCCGAGACCGTGGGCGTGCGGGACGTGGTCGAGCTGGTCGCCGACCAGATCCTGCCCGCCTTCGGGGCCGACGGGCTGGTCCTGTCCGCGGCCGACGCCGGACGACTGAGGATCACCGGTTCCCACGGCTACGACCCGCGGACCGTCGAACGCCTCGACGGTCTGCCGCTGGACACCGATCTCACGCCCGCCGGCGAGGTGCTCACCAGCGGCGTCCCGGCCTTCTTCGCCAGCCGCGAGGAGATGGCCCGCCGTTACCCCGAGGCGGCGCGGATCAGCGACAAGCAGGCCTGGGCCTTCCTGCCGCTCGTGGTCTCCGGGCACCCCGTGGGCTGCTGCGTCCTCTCCTACGAGCACCCGCGCACCTTCACCGCCGACGAACGGGCCGTCCTGACCTCGCTGGCCGGCCTGATCGCCCAGGCCCTGGACCGGGCCCGCCTCTACGACGCCGTGCACGACCTCGCGCACGGCCTCCAGCAGGGACTCCTCCCGCGCAGCCTGCCGGTCGTACCGGGGCTGCGGATCGCGGCCCGCTACCTGCCCGCCAGCCACGGCATGGACATCGGCGGGGACTTCTACGACGTCCTCGTCCTCGACCAAGGCACCGTCGCGGCCGTCATCGGCGACGTCCAGGGGCACAACGTCGCCGCCGCCGCCCTCATGGGCCAGGTCCGCACCGCCATCCACGCCCATGCCACCGCCGGAGCCGCACCCGACCAGGTCCTGGCCCGGACCAATCGGGTCCTGGCCGACCTGGAGAGCGATCTGCTCGTCTCCTGCCTGTACGCGCACATCGACCTGGCCCGGGGGCGGGCCACGCTGGCCAGCGCCGGCCATCCGCCGCCGCTGCTGCACCGGCCGGGCCGGCCGCCCGGTGTCGTGGCCCTCGACCCCGCTCCCCTGCTCGGCGTCGTGGACGACCTGTCCTGCCCCGTCACGGGCCTGGCCCTCGTCCCGGGCACCACCCTCGCCCTCTACACCGACGGCCTGACCGAGGTGCCCGGCGCGGACGTCGAGGAGACCACCGCCGGCCTGGCCCGCCACCTCGCCGAGGGCAGCGGCCAGGACCCCGAGGTGCTCATCGACGCGCTGATCCGGCGCACCTGGCCCGCCGGCCGGCACACCGACGACATCGCCATGATCCTGCTGCGCACCACTGCCCTTCCACCGCCCTGACGCCCCCTCAGCAGGCGTGGCGCCGCCGGCATCCGTCCGGGCGACCACCCGCTCGACGCGCCTTCGGCAGCGCCGCCGCCGGGTGCGGCCGGACGCTAGGGTGATCGGCCGTGACGGCTCACCACATCCCCTGCCCGGTGCCGGACGAGGACGGGGCCGGGGGCCCGCGGAGCGGGCCGACGCGCCGGAACGTGCTGGGCGGGAGCGTGCTGGGGCTGGCTGCCGTCGCCGCCGCGCCGGCGTGGCCCGTCCCGGTCCCGGCGGCCGCCTCGGCGGGGCTGGGCCTGTCTCTTATTAACATCTCCGAGCCCCCGAGACCGCGGCTGGTCTCGTATGGCGTCTTTTTCTGCTGGAAAAAAAATATA
>NZ_WTFF01000535.1 GCF_019400985.1 Streptomyces bambusae | reverse complement strand
GCCCGCCGCCTGGCGGCGACCGTCGCCCCGTACTCCGCGCCGCGCCGCCCGGCGTCGCGCGTCGAGGGCGGCTTCGACTTCTTCGGCACCAAGGCCGCGGAGAAGACCCGCGCGGCGATCGAGGCCGTCCAGCACGAGGACCTGGCCGACGTGGTCGGCGCGGAGGCCCTGGCGGCCCACCGGGCCGAGAGCGCGCCCCGCCAGACCGCCCCGGAGCAGGGCGCCCGGGAGCAGGCCGCCCCGGCGGCGACCACTGCGAAGCCGTCCACCCCGGAGCCGTCCGCGCCGCAGCAGGCCGGGTCGGAGGAGTCGGCGGCGGGCCAGGTCATCGACCTGACGGCCCACGACGAGACCGAGCCCATCGACGTGGTCCGCCTGCGCACGGCCATCTCCTGACGCTGCTCATCGCGGGCCGGTCGTACCGGGCCCGTACGACGCCACGAGCCGGGACAGGTGCCGGCCGGCCAGCAGGAGCGGGGTGCGCGAGCGGCTGACCTGGGCGGTCATCTCGGCACCCTCCAGCGTGTTGACGACCGTGACGGCCAGGTCGGCGGCCTCGTCCTCGGGGAGCCCGCCCGCCCGGAGCTTGGCGGCGACGAGACCCTGCCAGTGGGCGAAGGCCCGGCCGCAGGCCTCCTGTACGTCGGGCAGCCGGCCCAGGGTCTCCAGGGCGGTGGCGGTCACCGGGCAGCCGTCGAGCCAGTCCGAGGCTTCGAGCGCCTCCGCCAGCAGGCCGGTCACGGCCTCGACCGCCTCCGCCGGGTCCTCGCGGGTGGCGAGGCCCGCGGCGAGCATCTCGGCGAACTCCTCGTCCCCGAAGTGGATGGCCGCCACCGCCAGTTCCTGCTTGCCGCCCGGGAAGAAGTGGTACAGCGAGCCCAGGGTGGCCCCGGCGTCGCGCACGATCTGCTTGATCGGGCTGTTCTCGTAGCCGCCGTGCTGCATCAGGCGGGAGGCCGTGCGGACCAGCCGGTCGCGGGTGCCGAGTTCGATCGTCTTCGTGGCTGCCATGGCCGGATCCTACCGCTGAATGGATAGAGCGCTCGTTCTAGTCCTGTGTTACGGTCGCTCCGAGCTCTGGATAGAGCGTTCGTTCTAGTGCTGGGAGTGAGTCATGAGCATGGCCAGTAACAGCGTCACCGTCGTCGGTCTCGGGCCCATGGGCCGCGCCATGACCGGCGCCCTCCTCGACGCCGGACGCGAGGTCACCGTCTGGAACCGCAGCGCCGGCAAGGACACCGAGCTGGTCGCCCGCGGCGCACGGCGGGCCGGCAGTATCGAGGAGGCGGTGCAGGCCTCCGGCCTCGTCGTCCTCAGCCTGATCGACGTGGACGCCATGTACGGGACCCTCGGCGAGGCCCCGCTCCAGGGGCGGGTGCTGGCCAACCTGTCCTCCGACACCCCGCAGAAGGCCCGGGCCGCCGCGGCATGGGCGGCCGCGCGCGGGGCGGCGTACCTGACGGGCGGGATCAACGTGCCGCCGGACCTCGTCGGCAAGCCCGAGGCGACGGTGTTCGTCAGCGGTGCACAGGCCGTGTACGAGGAGCACCGCGCGAGCCTCGACGTGCTCGCCGCGACCGACTGGAAGGGCGAGGACCCGGGTCTGGCCCAGCTCTTCTACCAGCTCAACATGATCATGTTCTGGACGGCGATGACCGGCTTCGACCAGGCGGTCGCCGTCGCGCAGGCGGGCGGCCTGACGGCCGCCGACATCCTCCCGTACGCCGCCGGTACCACCGACAGCATGAGCAACTTCCTGCACTTCTACGCCCCGCGCATCGACAAGGGCGAGCACGGAGGCGATGTCGACCGGCTGGCCATGTGCGCGGCCAGTCTGGACCACGTCGTGCACACCGCCGCCGACTCGGGGGTCGACACCGGCGTCCTCCAGGCCCATGCGGACCTCTACCGCCGCGGGGTCGAGGCCGGCTTCGGCGCGGACAGCAGCACGCGGCTGGTCGAACTGCTGCGCCGTACGGGCGCGACGGCCTAGGAGCGGTCCGGGCACGCGCCCGCGCGGTCCCACAGCAGGGTGCGGTCCGCCGGGGTGAGGTCGTCCGGGGAGCGGCCGAAGACGGTGGTGAGCACCTCGAAGAACTCCTCCTCGGTGGCGAGTTCGCGCATCGAGGTGCCGGCCGCCGCCTCGATCCGGCTCAGCGTCCGGCCGCGTAGGACGTCGATGCCGGACGCGTCCCGGCGCAGGACGGCCAGGGTGCGCACGAAGGTGGAGTCGCAGGCGGTGGACAGCCGGGCGTGCTCGGCGGCGAAGTCGGCCGTCGTGGCAGGGGCGGAGCGGAAGTTGACCACCGGGCAGGGCCCGCCCTCGTTCACGAAGGTCCAGCCCGGCTCGTCACCCGGCAGCCGCTCCATGCGGTAGCCGAAGCCGCCCTGCTCGTAGGGGCCCTCGCGCAGCGGCAGCGGCTCGTACGGGCCGTCGCCGAGGCCCGTGTCCACGAAGTACGCCGTCCCTTCGACGCGGACCGTCAGCACGAGGTGGTTGCCGTTCACCTCGCGGTCGCCGGCGTCGTGGCAGACGCCGCCCACGTGCCGGGTGACGTCGTAGCCGAGGGTCTCCAGGAGGGCGGCGAAGGCGCCGTTGAGGTGGAAGCAGTAGCCGCCGCGGCCGGCGGCGAAGCGGCGGGCCGACAGCTCGGGGTCGATGGCGGGCGGCCGGCCGAGCTGGATGTCCAGGTTCTCGTACGGGACGCGCTCCAGGTGGGCGCGCTGGAGGGCGAACAGCCCGGCGGCGGACGGTCCGGCGGCCGCCGCCCCGGCCGGGATGCCGAGCCGCCGCAGATACCGCCCGGCCACGTCGGCGGGCAGACCGGCGGGGGCGGGGGCAGGGGCAGGGGC
>NZ_WTFF01000534.1 GCF_019400985.1 Streptomyces bambusae | reverse complement strand
CGCCGTGGCCGCTCCGCTCGGCGCCGCCCTCGCCGCCCGCCCCCTGGTCTCCGCCGGCGCCCAGGACGGCACTGCCGTCGCCGCCGTCGTCCAGGGCAACGTGCCCCGGCTCGGCCTCGACTTCAACGCCCAGCGCCGGGCCGTCCTCGACAACCACGCCCGCCGCACCGTCCAGCTCGCCGAGGACGTCACGGCCGGCCGCGTCCCGAAGCCCGACTTCGTGGTCTGGCCGGAGAACTCCTCCGACCTCGACCCGTACGCCGAGATCGACGCGTACGCCGTCATCGACCGCGCGGTGAAGGCCGTCGGCGCGCCCGTGGCGATCGGCTCGGTCCTCGCCCCGGAGAGCGGCCCGCTGCGCAACACGATGATCCTGTGGGACCCGGCCGGCGGCCCCTCCGACACCTACGACAAGCGGAAGATCCAGCCCTTCGGCGAGCGCATCCCGATGCGTTCGGTGGTGCGCCTCTTCAGCTCCGACGTGGACCGCGTACGCCGCGACTTCGGCCCCGGCCGCGACCCGGGCGTCTTCGACATGGCCGGCAGCCGCGTCGGCATGGTCACCTGCTTCGAGGCCGCCTTCGACGACGCCGTGCTCTCCACCGTCCGGGCCGGCGCCCAGGTGATCGCGGTACCCAGCAACAACGCGACGTTCGGCCGCAGCGAGATGACGTACCAGCAGCTGGCGATGGACCGGGTCCGCGCGGTCGAGCACAGCCGCACCGTCCTGGTCCCGGTCACCAGCGGGGTCAGCGCCGTCATCCGGCCCGACGGCACCGTCGCCCAGCAGACCCCGATGTTCACCCCCGACGCCCTGGTCGCCGAGATCCCGCTGCGCTCCGGCCTGACGCCGGCCACCCGGCTCGGCCCGCTGCCCGAGTACGCCCTCCTCGCGGTCGCCGCCGCCGGGCTCGGCTGGACCCTGGTCCGCCGTGTCCGCGCCGGGCGCCGGGCGGGCACCCCGTAAGGTCGGGGGCATGTCGACTCCCGAGTTCATCCGCGCTGTCCGGGCCACCGCCGGCCACCAGCTCCTGCTGCTGCCCGGGGTGACCGCCGTCGTCCTCGACGACCAGGGCCGCGTGCTGCTCGGCCGGCGCGCCGACACCGGTGAGTGGTCGGTCGTCGGCGGCATCCCCGAGCCGGGGGAGCAGCCGGCCGACACGGCGGTGCGCGAGGTCTACGAGGAGACGGCGGTGCGCTGCGTGGCCGAGCGGGTGGTCCTGGTGCAGATGCTCGCCCGGCACACCTACCCCAACGGCGACGTGGTCCAGTACTCCGACATCACCTTCCGCTGCCGCGCCGTCGGGGGCGAGGCGAAGGTCAACGACGCGGAGTCGCTGGAGGTGGCCTGGTTCGACCCCGAGGCGCTGCCGGACCTGCCGCCCTTCGCGCTCGACCGGATCCGGCAGGCCCTCAAGGACGAGCCGACCTGGTTCGCGGCCCCCGGCACCGACCCGGTGGCAGGCGGCCCCGCCGCGCCCTGAGGCCCCGGGAGGCCGGCCCCCGGGGCCCGGCCTCAGCCCCGGCCCGCCGCGGCCTGCCGGTAGAGCTCCTGGGCGGGTCCGCCCAGGACCGCGCTGTACGAGACGTCGGGCTCCGTGCCGCCGCCCTCGAAGCCGCCGAGTACGCCGGCCAGCGCGCCCCCGACCAGCCAGGGGCTGCCGCTCGTACCGCCGCTCAGGTCCGGACAGCCGATGCGGCGCTGGCTCACGGACGCCATCGTGGTGGCGTTCGAGCAGGTCAGCGGCTCCTCCTCGGAGCTCGGATAGCCGACGACCGTGACCGGGACGCCGTCCGGCTGGTCCGCCGCCACCGGGAAGGCGCCGACCACGTCCTCGATCCGCCGGCCCTCCAGCGGGGCCAGCGTGGCGAACGCGACGTCGGCGTCCGGATTCCCCGTCGCCGCCCAGCTCGGGTCCTCGTGCACCCCGGTGATCCGCCATACCCCGTACGGCGCCGCGCCCTCGCGGTAGCCCGGCACGAAGACCGTGTCCTGCGCGCGGCCCAGGCAGTGCGCCGCCGTCGCGATCAGGTCCCGGCCCGCGCTGCGCACGACCGACGCGGTGCAGAAGTGGCCGCCGCCCAGCCCGCCGGCGAACAGCGCCCCCACCCGGGCCGTCCCCAGGCCCGCCTCCGCCACCGAGGTCCCCCCCGCCGGCGGCGCCGCCCCGGCGTCCGGGACGCCCAGCGTGAGCAGCGCGGACACGGTGGCCGTCGCCAGGGCGACGCGCCCGGCCCGGCGGGCGGTACGGGGAAGCTCGCGGCGGTTCATGCCCCGACCCTGCCGGGCGGACCTGGGACCGCAGCCCCCGCTTCCTGCGAATCACCTGTGAATCCGCTCCCCGTTCCACTCGGTTCCGCTCGGTTCCGCTCGACGGCTTCTCGGGCCCCGGCCGGCGACACCTCGTGGGGGCCGGGTCAGCGGGTGCGTTCGTACACGGTGACCCGGCGCCCCCGCACCTGCCGGTCCTCGGTGACCGTGAAGTGGTCGCGCAGCACCGCCGTCTTGACCGCGTCCCGCTGCGCCGACACCGGCTTCGCGACCCGCGTCGCGTCCGTCACCAGCAGGATCCGCCGCTGGGCGAGCATCGCCGCCCGGATCCGGGCCGGGTCGGCCTCCTCGCCCTTGAGGGTCCCCGACTCCACCGGGCCGCGCGCCAGGGCGATGTCCGCCAGGCCCGCGAAGTCCCCGGGCGAGACGAGGGCGGTGTCCCGGCGCGCCGCCGGCACGAAGAGCACCGCGTCCCCGGCCGCCTTCAGCCGGGCCACCTCGTCCGCCACCGCCAGCACGTCGTCCACCCGGCTGGCCGGCGCCCGCTTGGCCAGCGCCACCGGCAGCAGCGCCACCGCCGAGGCCGCGACCACCACCGCTCC
>NZ_WTFF01000533.1 GCF_019400985.1 Streptomyces bambusae | reverse complement strand
CGGCGCCGGGGCCCGCCGCCGTCCGGCGCGCGCCGCGGCCTCGCTCCGCCCGCGGGGCGCCGGCCCGGGGTCACGGCTGCGCCGGGGTCTCCAGGGCGTAACCCACCCCGTGGACCGTACGGATCCGCTCGGCGCCGATCTTGCGGCGCAGCGCCTTGATGTGGCTGTCCACGGTCCGGGTGCCCGACGCGTCGGCCCAGTCCCAGACCTCGGCCAGCAGCTGCTCCCGGGAGAGCACGGCGCGCGGGGTCCCGGCCAGGCAGACCAGCAGGTCGAACTCGGTCGGCGTCAGGTGCACGTCCTCGGCCTGCACCCGTACGCGGCGCTGCGCGTGGTCGATCTCCAGGTCGCCCAGGCGCAGGGTGGACCCGCGGGGCGCGGTGGCGGCGAGGTTCGCCCGCTCGACCCGGCGCAGCAGCACGTGGACGCGCGCCGCGAGCTCGCGCATGGAGAACGGCTTGGTCATGTAGTCGTCGGCGCCGACGCCGAGCCCGACCAGCATGTCGGTCTCGTCGTCACGCGCGGTGAGCATCAGCACCGGGACGGGCCGCTGGGCCTGCACCCGGCGGCACACCTCCAGTCCGTCGAAGCCCGGCAGCATCACGTCGAGCACGAGCAGCTCGGGCAGCCAGCTCTCGGCGGCCGCGACGGCGGCCGGGCCGTCGGTCGCCGTCTGCACCTGGAAGCCCTCCGCACGCAGCCGGGCGGCGATCGCGTCGGCGATCGTCCGGTCGTCCTCGACGACGAGCACCCGCCGCTGCGCGCCGGGCGTCGCCGCCGCGCCGATCGGTGTGCTGTGTGTCTGTTCCATCGTCCCGCCCCGGTAGTCCAGCGTGATGGAGGCAGCGTAGAGGAGCCACCGGCCTGCGGCTATGAGGGGTTCCGGCCTAGATGGATCACGTCCGGGACACCTCGGGCAACGGGCACCTCTTCGGTCCGTACCGAGCTGAATCCGGCATTCCGCATAGCCTCTTCGAAGGCCTCGGACGGCTGTGCCGACCAGATGGCAAGCACTCCTCCGGGCGTCAACCGGGCGCGGCAGGCGGCGAGTCCGGCGGGGGAGTAGAGGCCGCGGTTGTCCTCGGTGACGGTCCAGTCGGGGCCGTTGTCGATGTCCAGACAGAGGGCGTCGTACCGCTCCGAGGAGTGCTGCAGATGGGCGACGAGATCGTTATGGAGCAGGCTGACGCGGGGGTCGGCGAGGGCGTCGCCGGTGAGGGCCGCGAGCGGTCCGCTGCGGTGCCAGTCGACGATGGCGTCCTCACGCTCCGCGACCGTGATGGCGGCCCAGTCGGGCTGGGCGGCGGCGTGGACGAGCGAGAAGCCGACGCCCAGACCGCCGATGAGGAGGGTGGGGCGGTTGGGGCCTTCGGGGAGGTCGGGGCCTTCGGGGTCCGCGAGGGCGGTGCGGGCCGCGTCGACGAGCAGGCGCTCCGAGCGCCCGTCGGAGGTGTCCATGAGGAAACACCCGTTGGCGATGATCTCGTACACCTCGCCGCGGCGGCGGAGCACGACCTCGCCGTAGGGGCCGTGGCGGCGGTCGAGCGTGACGGGGGCGGTGGGGTCGGCGGGGCTGGTGGGGCCCGTGGGGTCGGTGGGGTCCGTGGGGTCGGCGGCGGCGGGGTGCGTGCGGCCGGCGGGCTCGGTGGTGGTGCGGCTGGTCATGGGCAGCTCCTCCTGGTGACCGGGCGGTCACTCTGCCCGGTCAACGAGGACCCGGCCAGGGATGTTCCGGAGATCCGGCCCTGCTTGAGGGAGGCGGGGCCGGCCCTCAGGAGGCGTCGAGGGACGGGAGCGCGCCCAGCACCTTGCGCAGCCCGGCCGGCATCGCCACGTCGTCCGTGGCCACCTCGTAGCCGCCGTGCACGAAGGCGTACGTGAACCCGTCGTAGACGGGCTTCTCACTGAGCGCGACCCGAGGCAGCTTCGGGAAGCGTGCCTCCTTCAGGGCGGCGCGCAGTGCGTCCAGCTTCGCGGGCGACAGCTTGCCGGAGCCGACCACCTTCGCCGCGCCGTCGAGCCGGGTCCACGAGCCGTCGCCCTTGACCAGGACGCTGGTCTGCCTGCCGGTGAAACCGCCGCTGCGGGTGACGGTGACCAGCCGCTGGTCCGCCCGGGTCGGCTCGGCCGGGGCGGACGGCGACGGAGCGGGGGGTGTGGAGGACGGGGAAGGCGACGACGACGGGGAGGGTGTGGCCGCAGTGACGGAAGGGGACGCCCCGCTCGCCGATACCGTGCCGGGTGACGCCGTGCCGGCCGGCGGCTTGCCGTCCGTCGCGCCGCCGCCGTCGGTCCCGCACCCGCCGAGGAGCGCCGCGCCCAGCAGCACGCACGCTGCCGCACCAGCCGCCGATCGGAACGTCCGCACACCCCACCTCCGTCCGGAAACCTCTCGCATCCGAGTATGGAGTCCCCACACCCGCACGGAGAAGATCCCGGAGGCCGCCATCAGCCGGACCCGGTCGTGGTGCCGGCGGCCCGCACGGCCCGCACCGCCCGCACCGCCCGCGCCGCCCGTACTGGCAGCACTGCCCGCGCCGGCCGCACTGCCCGTACTACTGCTGCCCGCACTGCTCGCCCTCGTCCTCGGCCTCTGGGGCCTCGACCGCGGCGGCAGCATGTGGCGCGACGAATCCGTCACCTGGCAGGTCGCCCACCGCCCGCTCGGCGCTCTGGTGGAGCTGCTGGGCGGGGTGGACGCGGTGCACGGCCTCTACTACCTCCTCGTGCACGGCGTCCTCGCCCTCGCCGAGACGCTCGGCGTCACCGGCGGGGTCGCACCGGGCGGACCGGGCGGAATGGGCGCACCGGGCGGACCCGGCAGCGGCGGCGCGGACGCCGCCGGCACCGTGGCCGGCCTCGCCGCCCTCCGCCTGCCCTCCGTAC
>NZ_WTFF01000532.1 GCF_019400985.1 Streptomyces bambusae | reverse complement strand
ACGGCCTGGCGGCGCTGCCCGCCGGGGTGTCCGACCCGGCCGGGGTGTTCGTCACCGCCGCCGACGGCGGCCCGCTGGACGCCGGTGCGCTGGGCGGGCTGAACGCGCTGGCCCGGGCGCTGGGCGCGGTCGACGGGGTGGGGCAGGTGGCTCCGGTGGTGTCGAGCGCGGACCGGCGGGCCGCCCGGATCGACGTGTTCCTGGACCTCGATCCGCAGAGCCGGGCCGCTCGTGACCTGGTGTCGGGGCCGCTGCGGGCGGTGGTGGCCGAGCACCGGCCCGCCGGGACGTACGCGTACGTCGGGGGCGGCGCGGCCGTCTTCGCCGACATCTCGGTCGCCGCCGCGGAGGACCTGCGGGTGGTCTTCCCCGTGGCGGCGGTGCTGATCGCGCTGATCCTCTTCCTGCTGCTGCGCAGCCTGCTGGCGCCGGTGGTCCTGCTGCTCGCGGTCGGGCTGGGCTTCGCCGCCACCCTGGGCGCCTCGACCCTGGTCTTCCAGCACGCGCTGGGCCGGCCGGGGGTGGACTTCACGCTGCCGCTGGTGCTGTTCCTGTTCGTGGTGGCGCTGGGGACGGACTACAACATCCTGGTGGCCGACCGGATCAGGGAGGAGATGCGCCACCCGGGTCCGGCCCGTGCGGCGGTGGCCCGCGCCGTGCGGCACACCGCGCCCGCCGTCGCCACGGCGGGCCTGGTCCTGGCCGCGTCGTTCGCCGGGCTCGCGGTCGACCCGGCCCCCGCCACCCAGCAGATCGGCTTCGCCACGGCGCTCGGGATCCTGCTCTCGGCGTTCGTGCTGTCCATTGTTCTGGTGCCCGCGCTGGCCGCGTTGCTGGGGCGCGCGCTGTGGTGGCCGGTGCGGGGGCGGGCGCGGGGGCGGGGGCAGGCGCGGGGGCAGGCGCGGGGGCAGCGGCGGGGTGTTCGCGTCAGTTCTTGACGAAGAGGGTCTGGGAGGGGGTGAAGGGGAGCTCCTGGACGCAGGCGTAGGCGGTCCATCGGCCCTGCGCCACGCCCTGCGTGCCCGTCGACCGGCACTGGGCGGCGGTCGGGAAGGAGTGCTCGCGCACGTAGCCCTCGGGCGCCGCCGTTCGGGCGGTCGGTGCTGCGGAGGCATGCGGGGTGGTGAGGGCGAGGGCGGCGGCGGCGAGGAGCGTGCCGGGCAGGGCGAGGGGGAGGGAGCGGTTCATGTCGGAGCCTTCCTTGTTCGGGGTCGTGTCGTGTCGTGTCGTGTCGTACCCGACCGGGGGTGGCGGGCGGGCCGGGCGGTGCGGGGCTGTGCCGGGGGGTGCGGGGCTGTGCGGGGGTGCGCCGGCGGGTGTCAGGGGCCGAGGACCGTCAGGGGGCCCAGGCCCAGGGCCTCCAGCGGGGCTGTGATCGAGGCCGCGTCGCCCACGGCCACGACGACCAGGCGGTCCGGGGGGAACGCCGAAACCACGGCGCGGGTCGCCTCGGGGGCGGTGACGGCCGCCAGGCGGGCGTGGATCGTGCTGAGGTAGTCGGCCGGGAGGCGTTCGGCGGTGGCCCGGACGACGGCCTTCACCGTGGACACGGCGGTCTGGTACTGCAACGGGGCCACCTGGACGAGGTTGTTCACCGCCGAGGTGCGTTCGCCGTGGCTCAGGCCGGCGGGGAGGGAGTGCAGGACCTCGAAGATCTCCGAGACGGCCGGAGCGGTGGCCGCCGTGTGGACGGCCCCGCCGATGGACACCACGGCGCCCGAGCGCAGCGGTTGGGCGCAGGCGGTGATGCCGTAGGTGTAGCCGCGGCGTTCGCGCAGGACCTGGTCGAGGCGGGAGGTGAGGCCGCCGCCGAGGCAGTGGATGCCGATGGACTGGGCGGGCCACGTGGGCGCGTGGCGGTCCAGGCCGTGCCGCCCGACCATCAGCGTGCTCTGGACGGCGCCGGGCCGGTCGACGACGACCAGCCGGGTCCGGTCGTCGGCGGTGTGCGGGGCGTGGACGGGAGTGGGCGGGCCGGCGGGAGCGGCCCAGCGGCCCAGGGTCCGCTCCAGCAGGCCGGTCAGTTCCTCCGCGGGGAGGTCGGCGGCGACGACGGCGGTGGCGGTCGCGGGGCGGGCGTGGGCGTCGTAGAAGGTGCGGACGGCCGTGTGGTCGATACGGGCGACGGTCGCGCGGGTGCCGGCCGCGGGGCGGGAGATGCGCTGGGCGGGGTCGTACAGCGCGGACTGGAGGGCCAGGAACGCCCGCAGGTGCGGGGTGGAGTGCTCGTGGCCGATCTCGTCCAGGCGCTGCGCCCGCAGTCGGGAGACCTCGTGGGGCGGGAAGGCGGGTGCGTGCAGTGTGTCGGCGAGGAGGTCGAGCACCCGCTCCAGCCGGGACCGGGGCGCCTGGAGGGCGATGGCGATGCCGTGGGGGCCCGCGATGCTGTCGAACGTCGCGCCGCACCGCTCGATCTCGGCGGCGAACCGGGGTCCGTGCAGGGCGGTGGATCCCTCCTGCAGGGCACGGGAGGCGAGTTCGCAGATGCCGTCGAGGCCGTCCGGCTCGGCGTCGAGCGGGACGTCGAGGAACAGGCCCACGGCAGCGAGGCGGTGGCCGGGGCGGGCGATGTGGCGAACGCGCAGGGCGTTGCCGAGCCGGAGCTCGCGGGGGGCGGGGAAGACCCAGGGCCGCGCGGGCGCGGGGGCGGGACGGTCGGGGACCAGCGATGCGAGCGCTGCCACGGCTGCCTCGGCGGGGCGGGGGTGGGGGCCGGGGCTGGGGCTGGGGCGGGGTGGCGTGGCGGTGGTCATCGGGGGGGGGCCTCTCCGGGGGCGGGGGGGGGCGGGGGGGGCCGGGCCGGGGGGGGGGGGGGGGGGGGGGGGGGGGGGGGGGGGGGGGGGGGGGGGGGGTTTCTTTTTTACCCTTCCCGGCCCCCCGCACACGGGGGGGGTCCTGTTGTGCG
>NZ_WTFF01000531.1 GCF_019400985.1 Streptomyces bambusae | reverse complement strand
CTCGCGTACACGCCGACCGAGCACGCCGCGCCCCGGCCGACCGCCCCCGTGACGGAGCAGGACGGCCGGCGCGGCGGCGCGCGGTCGGCGCTGCTCGTGGCGGGGGCCGTCGTGGCCTGTGCCGGCCTGGTGACGGCGGTGGCCCTGCTCGGCGTCCGGACGATGGGCGCGGGGTCGTCCGACGCCAAGGGCCCCGCGCCCACCTCCCCGCCCGTCTCCGCACCGCCCTCCGCACCGCCCGCCTCACCGCCGACGACGGCTCCTTCGACCCCTGCGCCGACCTCCCCGTCCGCCCCGCCGCCCCCGTCCCCCTCGCCTTCCGCGCCGGGGTCCGGCCAGGCGTCCCCGGTCGGGCCCGGCTCCGCGCCGCCCGGGTACCGGAACGTCTCCGACGAGGCAGGGTTCTCGATGGCCGTTCCGGCCGAGTCCCGGCGCT
The DNA here is from genome assembly GCF_019400985.1 of Streptomyces bambusae. Classification (GTDB taxonomy): domain Bacteria; phylum Actinomycetota; class Actinomycetes; order Streptomycetales; family Streptomycetaceae; genus Streptomyces; species Streptomyces bambusae_A. The sequence continues at coordinate 2,472 of NZ_WTFF01000531.1, read as the reverse complement.
CCGTCGAAGGGGAGCGGATCTTCTACAAGACGGCGGACGGCATACGGGTGGGGATCAAGATCGGGAAGATCCCGCCCGGCGGGGCCCTGGCCTCGATGCGGGCCGCCGACGCGCAGGGGCCGTCGACCAACCCGGGGTACCGCGACAACGCGGTCCGGGCCACCACCCACCCCCACGGCTTCCCGGCCGCGTTCTGGGAGTTCACCTGGAACGGCTTCGACCGCGCCGAAGGCCCCCGGCACACGTACGACCTGTGCTGGGAGGGGAACGGCTGGCTGTACGACGTGTGGGTGTCGGCCCCGACGGGCCGCACCCCCGAGGCCCGCCGCCACTTCGACACGGCGGTGGGCACCTTCTTCCCGTTCGACCACTGACCGCTTGCCACCACTGACCGCTTGCCATTGGCCGCTGACGCTGACCGCTGACCGCCGCACCCGGTGGCCCGCGCAGCCGGGGACCGTCGTCAGCCGTGGCGCCGGCGGCGCCAGTACGAGACGGCGAGGGCAGCGGTGAGGGGGCCCCACAGGACCATGGGGAGGTAGAGGAGTCCGACGACGAGCCCCCCGGTGGAGGTCATGTCGTCGTGCGGGTACGTCCACCACCAGGGCAGGTCGGACCAGATCCAGGTGAGGCCGAGGGCGCCGAGCAGCGCGGGCACGGTGGCCGCCAGCGGATGCACCCGCCGGCCGCCGATGAGGGGTATCCAGCGGGGGGCCGTCTCGCCCCAGGGGCGGACCAGGCCGAAGGTGAGGAGGACGATGAACTCGCTGGCCGCGCTCAGGAGGACCATCGCGAGCTGGGCGTAGAGGGTCTGGAAGGGGACGAAGCCTTCCGCGGTGTAGCCGGCGGGGAAGCCCAGGACGAGCGCGATCCGCCACAGGCTGCTGGGCAGGACGATCAGGCTGACCGCGTGCGCGGCCGCGGTCGCCCAGCGCGGGGGCGGAAACGTCCCGCCGGGTGCCGGTGCTCGGTGCAGCGGGGCGGGACGGTGGTCGGGCGCGGATGTCCGCGTGCGGTCGGATGCCATACGGCCAGGGTGCCGGTCGATGTGCCGCGGGGCGTCCTACCGGGGGCGTGTTCGCCGTGCGGGGCTCCCCCGCGCGGGGGAGCCCCGCACGGCCTGGAGGAGGAGGCTCCTCCGGGCCGGGGCGTCAGCGGGTGAGGCACTTCTTCCAGGAGAAGTGGTACTTGCTGCTGATGCTGGTGTCCGTCGAGTCCAAGGCCATGTAGCTCTCCTTGGTGAGGTCGGACGTGCCCACGTCCGTGCGCAGTTCGGTGTTGATGTTGAAGTTGCGCTTCTCGCCGCAGGGGGCGAAGACCAGGGCGTGGATGTCGGCGGTGTCCGTCACCTGCCAGTTGTCCTCCAGGGGGCCCTGGAACTCGTGGGTCCGGGACGCGGTCTGGCTCATGCCCTGGAAGTAGTAGCTGGCCTTCTGGATGCCGACCGCGCCGGGCTGGAGGCTGCCGAACCCGCGGTAGTCGGCCTGGGCGATGGCGTACGTGTAGCCCTGCGGGACGTTGACCCGGAGCGCGAGCTGGCAGTTCTTGCGGCCGTCGACCTTGGGGCTGTCCCCGCCGGCGCGGGCGATGTACTCGCTGTAGGTGACGGTGAAGGCCGTGTTGTCCGGGGCGACCGCGACGGCCGCGCTGCCGGGACGGCAACCCGATCCGTTGACGGTGGCCACGTCTACCGTGATCTTCTCGGTGGGTGCGGCGTCGTCGGCCCCGGCGGGCGGGGTGGCGGCGGTGACGAGGAGCACGGCGGCAGCCCCGCCGAGAATCACCGGTCTGAACATGAAGTGTCCCTTCTCGTACTTCTCGTACCTTCTCGTACGTGCAGATGGAGGCGGCGCCCCATGACGGGGCCGTCGCCGGGATTCAGCGTCGGCGAGGCCCGGCGGGGCCGCACCCGCACCTGGGCCGTCTGGCGCAGCGCACGCACCGGGGGCGAAGCCCGGGCCGTACGCGCCCCGTTCCGCTCCGCCGAGCGGCGTACGCCGGCGGCCCGGTACGGGTGACGGCACGTCACGTTCGTGCTCTTCGGTCGTTCTCCGGGCAGCCCTGCCCGAACGCCCGAACGGACCCTCCGGCGTGACCACCGCTCCCGAGCCCGACCGGCTGCCCCCGTCCTCCCTGCGGCCGTGCGCCGCGTGACGACCCGGCTCGGCCGGATCTGCTGCCGCCACCACCGGCTGGTGCTGGCGGTGTGGGTGCTGCTCCTGGGCGCCGGGCTCGCGGCCGTGGGGCCGGTGCTGGACCGGCTGGACCGGCAGGCGTGGAGCGTGGCCCCGCACGAGTCGGTCCGGGGCCACCGGGTGCTCGACGCCGCCCGCCCGTACGGCGTGCAGATCGACGCCGTGGTGGCCGGAGTCGCGGTGGACGGCCCGGCCCTGCGGCGGGAGTTGGCCTCGGCGCGGCGCGATCTGGCCGCCGTCGGCGGGGTGCACGCAGTGAGCGCCCCGGCCCCGGTCC
>NZ_WTFF01000530.1 GCF_019400985.1 Streptomyces bambusae | reverse complement strand
CGACCGGCAGGTCGGTGGGCCGGCCGGCGGCCGCGAGGTTGCCGCCGGCGGTGCCCAGGTTGCGGACCTGCGGGTCGCCGTTGGCGCGGGCGGCGGCCGCCAGTTCGGGCGCCGCGGCCAGGACCAGCGGGTGGGCGGCGAGCTCGGCCAGCGTGGTGGCCGCGCCGATCCGCAGCGCGCCGGCATCGGTACGGGTGATGCCGCGCAGCTCGGCCAGCCGGCGGATGTCGACCAGCAGCCGGGCCCGGTCCCGGCCCGCGCGCAGTTCGGGCAGCAGGCTCTGGCCGCCGGCCAGCAGCCGGGCACCGGGCGTGCCGCGGAGCAGGGCCAGGGCCTCGCCCAGGCCGGCCGGGCGGACGTAGTCGGGTTCGGTGAGGATCACTGGGCCTCTCCTCGCAGGCGGCGCCAGACCTTCTCCGGGGTCAGCGGCATGTCGATGTGCCGCACGCCCAGGTCGGACAGGGCGTCGACGACGGCGTTGGTCACGGCGGCGGCGGGCGGGACGGTGGCGATCTCGCCGGCTCCCTTGGCGCCGAGCGGGTTGTGCGGGCTGGGCGTGACGGTCTTGTCGAGGGCGAAGAAGGGGGCGTCGGTGGCGCGCGGCAGGGCGTAGCCGGTGAGGTCGGCGGTCAGCAGCCGGCCTTCGGGGTCGTAGACGGCGGCCTCCATCAGGGCCTGGCCGAGCCCGTGCACGATGCTGCCCTCGATCTGGCCCTGCACGATCGTGGGGTTGCCGATGTGGCCGGCGTCGTCCACGGCGGTGTAGGCCACCACCTCGGTCTCGCCGGTGAGTTCGTCGACCTCGACGACGGCGACGTGGGTGCCGAAGGGGTAGTTGAAGTCCGGCGGGTCGAAGTGGGTGGTCTCGTCCAGGGCGGGTTCGATCTCCGGCGGCAGCCCCCAGCCGTACCACAGGGCCATGGCCAGCTCGGCGAAGGTCTTGGCGTTGGCGGGGTTGCCCTCCTCGTGGACGCCGCCGCCGGCGTGGACGACCTTGTCCTCGGGGATGCCCAGCAGGACGGCGCCGGCCCGGACCAGCTTCGCCTTGAGCTTGCGCGCGGTCAGGGCGACGGCCGGCCCGGCCATGCTGTACGAGCGCGAGCCGTACGTGCCCTGCCCGTACGGAGCCCCCCGCGTGTCGCCCTCGTACACCTGGACGGCGGCCGGGTCGATGCCGAGCTCCTCGGCGGCGACCTGCGCGAAGACGGTGCCGTGGCTCTGGCCGGTGGAGGCGGAGCCGACGGTGACGGCAACCTCCCCGGTGGGGTGGATGCGGATGTTGGCGCTCTCCCAGGTGCCGCCGAGCATGCCCTCCTGGGACATCCGGGTGGAGGGGCCGACGCCGCAGACGGCGACGTACGTGGCGAGGCCGACGCCGAGCCGCTTGCCGCGGGGGCGGGCCTCGGCCCTGCGGGCGGGCATGGCGGCGTAGCCGGCGAGTTCGAGGGCGCGGTCGAAGTTCTCCCGGTAGTTGCCGGAGTCGTAGGTCCAGCCGAGGCCGTTGTCGTAGGGGAACGCCTCGGCGGGGACCAGGTTGCGGCGGCGGACCTCCGCCGGGTCCATGCCGATCTCCGCCGCGTACCGGTCGACGAGGCGTTCCATCAGGAAGGCGGCCTCCGCGCGCCCGCTGCCGCGCTGGGCGCCCAGCGGGACGGTGTTGGGGAAGGCGGCGTAGACCTCGCAGAAGGCCGCCTCGACGGCGTACATGCCGGTGATGGAGCGGCCCATCAGGGCGGTGGCGACGCCGGGGCCGATGGTGGAGGGGTACGCGCCGAGGTTGGCGTAGCTGGTGCAGCGCACGGCGGTGATGCGGCCGTCCCGGGTGCCGGCGAGGGTGACGTGCTGGCGGTGGTCGCGGCCCTGCACGGTGGAGTTCATCAGGCCGGTGCGGGTGTCGACCCACTTCACCGGGCGGCCGAGCGCCTTGGACAGCAGCAGCACCAGTGCCATGTCGGGGTAGAGGTAGCCCTTGGTGCCGAAGCTGCCGCCGACGGTCGGGGCGATCACCCGGAGCTTGTCGAAGGGGATGCCCAGGACCAGCGCGGACAGCAGGAAGCGGTGGTTGTGGGGCCCCTGGGTGGAGGCGTAGAGGGTGTACTCGCCGGTGGCCGCGTCGTGGACGCCGACCGCGCCGCGCGGTTCGATCGGACTGTTGATGGTCCGCTGGTTGACCAGGTCCAGCTCGACGGTCACCTCGGCGGCGGCGATCGCGGCGTCGGTGCGGTCCTTGTCGCCGCAGGTCCAGTAGGCGTTGAGGTTGCCGGGGACGGCCTCGTGGAGCTGCGGGGCGCCCGGGGCGAGGGCGTCGTCGGCGCGGGTGACCACGGGCAGCGGCTCGTACTCGACGTGCAGGGCGGCCAGGGCCGCGGCCGCCTGGCGCGGGGTCTCGGCCACGACCACGGCGAGGGGGTCGCCCACGTGCCGGACGGTGTCGCCGCTGAGCACCGGGCGGGCGCCGGGCAGTCCGTACGGGTGGGGCGGGAAGTGGCTCTCGACCCCGCCGGGTACCCAGATGCAGGGCAGCGGCATCACGTCGGGGAAGTCGGCCGCGGTGGCCACCTTCAGGACGCCGGGCATGGCCTCGGCGGCCTTGGTCTCGATGCCGAGGATCCGGGCGTGGGCCAGTTCGCTGCCGAGGATGGCCATGTGGGCGGTGCCGGGCAGGTCGATGTCCGCCACGTACGTCGCCTCGCCGCGCAGCAGCTGCGGATCCTCGCGGCTGTCCAGCGGCTGCCCGAGGACGCGGCGGCGGTGCTCCCCCGTCGCTGTGCTCATGGCCTCAGCCCTCCTGTCTCGGTGCGGCGGTCGCGGCGGGGGGGGCCGGGAACGGGGGGTCCGGGGGCCCGCGCCCCGCCGGGGGGGCCGCCCCTTCGTCTTATACACCTCTCCCCCGCCCCCAGCAGACGGTGGAG